>CANSNA010000024.1 GCA_947648255.1 uncultured Clostridium sp.
GGTTGTTTTATTTTTAACTTTTGGCGCAGAGGGTGGGATTCGAACCCACGGTAGGGATTAACCTACGCCAATTTTCAAGACTGGTGCCATAAACCAACTCGACCACCTCTGCATATAATTTTATATAACAACATTTGTATTCTAACATATTTATATTAATATGTCAATATTATTTATAATTTTTTTATATAAAACTGTTAGTTAATTAAAAGTATTTAAATAGAATATCTCTCAATTCGAAAAAATTCAATATATTAAAACTTTTCTTCTTTAATATAATAATTTAACCATAAATTTTATATTAAAGAAGAAAAATTTCTAGAACTTGTGAATACTTTAAGTTCTTTACTAGCACAAGTTCTCAGAAATTTTTTTCTATTTATCTTTAATTATAATATCTGCTGAATTAATTGCCTTTTGTATTGCTTCATTTTCTTCATCAGTTATTTTATATGTCGATTTTCCTTTTACTACAGGTTTTGCATAAATATTTGACATTTCTCTTGAATAAATCCCATTTAAGACTACACCATCATTATTTTCATCTAATAATGCTAATGTAAAACTTAAATCACTTCCTGTATCTTTATAAGCATTATATCTATAAATTCCTACTTTTTGTATACAATGCTTTATATCTGCATCTAAATTCAAACAAAATTTCTCTAATTCTTCATTTTTAATAATTGTTTTATTTATTTTTTCAATATGATTATTTAACATCTCTTCTATATTTAAGCCACTGCCAAGCTTTTGCATAAATTCTTTATAGTTTTTTCTAAGTTTTGAAAGCTTTATTATATTTATAATATACAGTATGAATATTAATATACAAAATCCCGCCATCCCTGTAATAAATATCTCATTGTTTGTAATTTCTATAATACTCTCCAAACTCAACCACTTCCCTTTTTATTCTTTAATTATCTCTAATAATCTTTCTAAATCTTCATTTGATTTATACTCAATTACTATTTTTCCTTTCTTCTGTCCAGCTTGCAATTTTACTTTAGTACCAAAAAATCCTTGAAATGTTTCCTCTATGTCTCTATATATTGCTTCATATCTTGTGTCTTTTCTTCTTGATTTCTTTTTTTGTTTAGTTTTTTCCTCTGCTTCTCTTACATTTGAACCTTCTTCTATTAATTTCAAAGCTATTTCTAGTTGTTTATCTCCATCTTCTATTGCAAGTAATGCTCTACAATGTCCTTCTGTTAATTTACCCTCTTTTGCAAGTTCTAATACTCGTTTATCCAAATTTAGTATTCTAACTGTATTTGCAACAGCACTTCTACTTTTTCCTAAAACCTCTGAAACTTCTTGTTGTGTTAAAGAGTATTCTTCCATCAAAATTTTAATTCCCATAGCTTTTTCTACTGCATTTAGATCTTCTCTTTGGATATTTTCTATCAATGCTATTTCTTTATTTTTTCTCTCATCATAGTCTCTGACAATTACAGATATTTCTTTCAAACCTGCTTTTTTACAAGCACGCCATCTTCTTTCACCTGCTACTATTTCATAATAATTATCCTTTTTTGTGACTATAATTGGTTGTATTAATCCATATCTTTTAATTGAGTCTGAAAGCTCTTCAATTGCCTCTTCATCAAACCTCTTTCTAGGTTGCTCCCTATTTGGTTCTACCTCATTTATATTTACTTTAAGTATTTTTTCTCCTTCTTGTATTTCCTCTATTTCTTCTTTTATTGTATCTTTAAATAGTGCATCTAATCCTTTTCCAAGACCTGTTTTTTTAGCCATGTATATCATTCCTTTCTATAGTATATTATTTCATATGTTTTGCTTTTGCCTTTTCATCTGTTTTTTCATTTTTATCTAAAAACTCTTTTCCAAGCTTATCATAGCACTTTGCTCCTTTAGATTTTGCATCATATACAGAAATTGGCATTCCATAGCTTGGTGCTTCACTTAATTTGATATTTCTAGGTATAACAGTTTTAAAAACTCTATCCTCAAAATATCTTTTCACTTCTTTCACAACTTGATTAGAAAGATTTGTTCTTGAATCATACATTGTAAGAACTGCACCTTCTATCTCTATATTTTTATTCAAATGTCTTCTTACTAAATTAATTGTATTAATAAGTTGTCCTAATCCTTCTAGTGCATAATATTCACATTGAACTGGTATTAAAACACTATCAGATGCTGTAAAAGCATTTAATGTAATAAGTCCTAATGATGGTGGGCAATCGATAAATATATAATCATATTCATCTCTTATCTCATCTATTCTTTCTTTTAATCTGTGTTCTCTTGACATAAGTGAAACAAGCTCTACTTCTGCTCCAGCTAAGTTTATATTAGATGGACAAACTTTTAATTTTTTAATATTAGTATTTTTTAAAGTTTCATTTATTTCTACCTCATTTATTATTACGTCATATATAGATTTTTCTATTTCTTTATCAATACCAAGTCCACTAGTAGCATTACCTTGAGGATCTGCATCTATTAATAATACTCTCTTTCCTTTTTTTGCTAATGCTGAACTTAAATTTACTGATGTTGTTGTCTTCCCTACCCCACCTTTTTGATTTGCTATTGAAACTACTTTTGCCACTGTCCTTCCTCCTTTTAAAACTATGTTTTTTATTTCGTCATGTACTTTACTTATTATATAAAAAAACTAAAAAAACGTCAATATTTTTTTAGTTTTTTTTCAAAATTTATTCTCTTCTTTTATTCTGTTCAAGATAAATAAGCAAAACAGATATATCTGCAGGAGAAACACCTGAAATTCTTGAAGCCTGACCTACAGAAGACGGTTTAAATTTATCTAATTTTTGTCTTGCTTCTAAACTAAGTCCACTTATTTGAAAATATTCTATATCCTCTTTTAAAACTTTTTCTTCTATTTTTTTGAACTTAGCAACCTGTGCCTCCTGCATTTTAATATATCCTTCATATTTAAGTTCAATTTCTACTTCTCTAATTATATTTTTTAGAAGTTTTGGTCTTTCCAAATCAAATTCTACTAAATCTTTGTATGTAATCTCTGTTCTTTTTAATAATTCAGCTAACTTTATTCCTGTTTCTATTGGTGTTGTTTCACGTTTAACAAGTAGCTCATTTAGCTTTATAGTAGGCTTTATAACTGTATTCTTAAGTCTTTGAATTTCTTTTTCTATCTGTATTTTTTTATTTTTAAACTCTTCATATCTTTCATCAGAAATTAATCCGCACTCTGTGTCCTTTTTCAGTTAATCTCAAATCTGCATTATCTTGCCTTAATAACAATCTATACTCTGCTCTGGATGTCATCATTCTATATGGTTCATTAGTCCCTTTAGTCACAATATCATCTATTAAAACACCAATATATGCCTCTGACCTATCTAATATAAGTGGTTTCTCCCCTTTTAATTTAAGTCCTGCATTAATTCCTGCAATTATCCCTTGAGCAGCTGCTTCTTCATATCCTGATGTTCCATTAATTTGTCCTGCAAAAAACATTCCAGAAATTTTTTTCAATTCTAATGATAATTTTAATTGTGATGGTTCTATGCAGTCATATTCGATTGCATATGCTGGTCTTGTAAATTCCACATTTTCAAGTCCAGCAATACTTCTATACATCTCTATCTGTACATCCTCTGGAAGTGATGAACTCATCCCTTGCACATACATTTCCTCTGTATTATTTCCCATTGGTTCTATAAATATTTGGTGTCTTTCTTTATCTGAAAACCTTACTACTTTATCCTCTATAGACGGACAATACCTTGGTCCTGTACCTTCTATCTCACCTCCATAAAGCGGTGAACGGTGTAAATTTTTTCGTATTATTTCATGTGTTTTACTATTTGTATAAGTTAAATAACAAGGAACCTGTTCTATTTTTTTTGTATCATTCTCAAACGAAAACATTTCAACTTCTTCATCACCATTTTGTATTTCCATTTTAGAAAAATCTATAGTTCTCCTATTTACCCTTGCTGGAGTACCTGTTTTAAATCTAACTATCTCAATACCTAGTTCTTTTAAACATTCTGATAATTTATTTGATGGAAATACTCCATCTGGTCCACTTTCATATGAAACATCTCCAATAAATATTTTTCCTTTTAAATATGTTCCAGTTGCAAGTATTACACTTTTAATATTATATATAGCACCTATATTTGTCTCTACACTTTTTACTTTTCCTTCTTCTACTCCTATCTTTATAATTTCAGCCTGCTTTATATATAAATTTTCCTGCTTTTCTAATGTATGCTTCATTTCAATATGATATTTTTTTCTATCCTCTTGTGCCCTCAAAGAATGTACAGCTGGTCCCTTTGATGTATTCAACATTCTTGATTGAATAAATGCTTTATCTGCATTTTTTCCCATTTCTCCTCCTAGTGCATCTATTTCTCTAACTAAATGTCCTTTTGACGTTCCTCCTATATTAGGGTTACATGGCATATTTGCTATTGCCTCTAAACTTATTGAAAACATTAAAGTTTTAAATCCCATTCTTGATGTTGCAAGTGCTGCTTCACAACCAGCATGTCCTCCCCCTATTACAGCTACATCATATTCTCCTGCATAATAGCTCATTTCTTACTATATATTAGTGTCTTACTAATATATCCTCCTTTCTAATCATAAATGTTTTTTGTGAAACAAGAATTTTTGTTCGTATTATTATTCTTTATTTTCCTAAACAAAACTTTTTAAATATCTCACTTATTATATCTTCACTTACGCCTTCTCCTGTTATTTTGCCTATCTCTTCTAAAATATCTGTAATGCTTATAGTTATTATATCTATAGGCATTTTATCTTGAATAGATTGTTTAGCTTTTTTTATACATTTTTCTATATTCATTATTGCTTGTTTATGTCTTTCATTTGTTACTGTTAAACTATCATCTACTGCTATCTCATTTAAGTCATACATTTTAGAAATTGTTTCATACAATTTCTCTATTCCTGTTTTATTTATAGCAGAAATTTGTATAACCTCCCTCTCCCCTGCAAATTTCATAACATCTATGTCTTTTACTAAAACTTTTTTATCAATTTTATTTAGTAGAACGATTCCTTTTCTATTTTTAGAAAGTTCTAATATTTCCTTATCATCATCTGATAATAATTTACTAGAATCTACTATAGTAATAATTAAATTTGCATTTTCCATTGCCTCTTTTGACTTATTTATTCCAATTTTTTCAATTGCATTTTCAGTTTCTCTTATTCCTGCTGTATCTACAATTTTTACTGGAATTCCATCTATTTGAATAAATTCTTCTATAGTATCTCTTGTAGTACCTTCTATATCTGTTACGATTGCTCTTTCTGTGTTTAAAATAGCATTTAAAAGTGATGATTTTCCTGCATTAGGTCTACCAATTATCGCAATATTTATTCCTTCTTTTATTATTTTTCCATTATCAAATGTTTTTTCTAACTCATTGACATCTTTTTCTATACTGCTTAACATATTAAGTGTTTTTTCATTAGTTACTTCTTCTATGTCATATTCTGGATAATCAATTGAAGCTTCTATATCTACTAAAATTTCCATTACATTTTTTCTTATCTTATTTATCTTTTGAGATAACTCTCCGTCTTAATTGTTTAATAGAAGTTTTTGCTTCTTTCTCTGTTTTAGCATTTATAACATCAATAATTGCCTCTGCTTGGGATAAATCTATTCTTCCATTTAGAAATGCTCTTTTGGTAAACTCTCCGAGGTTCTGCAAGCTTTGCTCCATTTTTTATACACAATTCCAATATTTTCCTCATTATAACTGTTCCACCATGAGAGTTTATTTCGCACATATTTTCCGTTGTAAACGATTTTGGAGACTTGAAGAATGTAACTAGTACTTCATCTATTATTTCGTCTCCTGAGACAATATGACCGTATTTAATCATATTTGGCTTTATTTCTTTAATTTCATTCTTTGGTCTAAATATTTTTTTTATAATTTCAAAGCTTTCTTTTCCACTTATTCTTATAATTCCTATACCTGCATTTCCTGGTGCTGTAGATATTGCAACTATTGTATCCATATTTTATTTCTCCTTTCCTTTTTTGTTAAATAATAAATATAATTTATATCTGTTATTTAACAAAAAAGTCAAAGCAAGACATATATTCAATAATTTTTGAACACATAAATCTTCACTTTGACCTTAGATTTCTTTGTTACTCATATTCTGTTTTACTTATTTCCGTAAGACTTCCTCTATTTTAATGAAACAACAACTTTTCTGTGCATCCCTTCTCCTATACTTGCTGTTTTAACTTTAGCATTATTTTGTAATTTTGCATGAATAATTTTTCTTTCATATGGTGTCATAGGCTCCAATGTGATTGATTTTCTAGACTTTATAACACTTTTTGCAATTTTTTCTGCAAGTTCTTCTAAAGCTTTTTTTCTCTTTTCTCTATAACCTAAAACATCTAATTCTACTCTAATTCTTTCATTATTATTTTTTACAGCAATAGTTGTAAGTATTATTTGAACTGCATTTAATGTTTCTCCCCTATATCCTATCAAAAAATCTGCTCTTTTATCTTCAATAATAATTCCTATCACATTTTCATTAATATTGCATACATATTCAATTTTTTCACCAATAACTTGATATAAAAATTTATCTAAAAACTCTGTTACTTTTGTTGTAGCACATTGTAAAACTTCTTCACTTATTTTTATCTCTTCATTTTTTTTCTCAGGCACATCTTCTCTTTTAGTTTCTTCTTGCTTTTCTTTTAATTTCATTTCAACTTTAACGACTCTTGGTGCTAATATATCAAAAAAGCTCCTTTTTTCTTCATCTTTTATAACTTTTATTTCTACATCATTCTTAGATACTCTTAATTCTTTTAAACCTTTTTCAATAGCCTCATTAGTAGTCTTTCCTTCAAACACTCTTGAATCAGACATATTAGTTTTCCTCCTCTTTATCCTTTATAAATATATTAAGTAATAATCTTTCAATAATCATTAAAATATTATTTGTTAGCCAGTATAAAGCAAGTCCTAATGGTGCTACAAGTGAAATTGAAACAGCAAGAATTGGCATCATATACATCATATTTTTATTAGTTTGCATCATTAAATCTGCTTGATCTAATTTGCCTTCATTTTCTTGCTCTCCATTTTTTTTATCAAGTTCATCTTTTTGCTTTTTCTGCATAGATGTTGTTATCTTCATTGATATAAAAGTTGAAATCACATATAATACTGGTATTACATAAGTTTTCCAATCTGCAATATCTTTTGATGGGATACTACTTAAATCTAAACCTAAAAATTCCATATTTATATATACTTCATCATCAACTTTTGATTTTTCTCTTATGATGGAAATCTCAGGATAAGCGTCTTTTGCTTGTTTCTTTTTTTCTTCTTTATTCTCGTCCTTGCTTTCAGCTTCTCCCCCATTTTCTGTATTTTCTTCTTGATTTGTTTCTTCTTCATTGTTTTCATTATTTTGTTCATTTCTACTTTCTTCTGCAATCTCTTCATTGTTTATTTCATTTGTATATTTCTCTATAATAGCAGGATCAACTTTTTTCATGTAAGTTAACGGTGATTTTACTAAAAAGAACACTGAAATTATTAAAATAAATTGAACTATTGCACTAAAACATCCAGCAAAAGGGTTCATTCCTTCTCTTTTATAAAGTTCCATTGTCTCTCTTTGTAATGCTTCTGGATTATTTTTATGCTTAACTTGTAGTTTTTTTATCTCTCCTTGCAACTTAGTTGATTGCTTCATTGTTTTTTGTTGTTTTATTGAAATTGGTAATAATATAATCTTTACAATTATTGTAAATAATATCATTGCCACACCATAATTTTGAATTAAATTATATAAAAAATTTAATAAATATCCAAATAAATTAGCAAAAAATGCAAACATATACTTAACTCCTCTATCTATTTTAGTGGATCATACCCACCCTTTGAAAATGGATTACATCTAATAATCCTCTTTATTCCGTAAAACATCCCTTTCAACACTCCATACTTTATAATTGCCAGCTTTGTATATTCTGAACAAGTTGGATAAAATCTACATTTATTACCTAGAAGTTCTGAAATATATTCTTGATATTTTTCAATTACCCAAATTAAAATTCTTTTCATCTTCTTTACTCTTGTCCAATTCTTTCAAAGATTTTTAACAAATCCATTTCTACATCTTTAAATGTTATAGAGCTTATATCAGCATTCTTTTTTACTAAAAATACTATACTATTTCCTATTTCAAATTTATCTTCATTTAATCTATAATTTTCCTTAATTAATCTCTTTACCCTATTTCTTTTAACAGCTTTTCCGTAGCTTAGTTCTAATGGCAATTCCGGAGTTTCCTAATATTTTGATTATTCATTATACAAAATGCTTCTATGTATCTTCCAGAATAATACTTTCCCTTTGTTAAAACAAATCTAACTTCATAATTTTTCTTTAACATCTTTGTATTTTTCATATCTACTAACTAAAAACCTTATGCAAAAGAGCCTAAATACCTTTAAACTTAGGCTCTCATCTTTATTTATGCACTTAGTTTTTTTCTTCCTTTTAATCTTCTTGCCTTCAATATATTCCTACCAGATCTAGTTTTCATTCTTTTTAAGAATCCATGTTCTTTCTGTCTTTGAATTTTTTTAGGTTGATATGTTCTTTTCATTTTGCACCTCCTAAAGATAATATAACATTAAAATTATACATTATTTATATTCTGCTTGTCAAGTTTTTTTGAACTTTTCTTACGGAAATAAGGAATTAATTTTAAATTTTCCACATTTTTTATATTTTTTTCCACATTCCATTGACATTTTTTTCTCTTTTTTGATATTATATTTAAGAATCGAAAAATAAAAAAATGGAGGTTTTTTATGAAGGACATTTATGATTATCAAGAAATAATGAACAAGGTTAAAACCTTTGCCAAAGACGGAATTACTCCTGTTGCATTTGATACTTGGATGGCTCCTCTTAGCATTTTCTCAATGGATGGAAATCTTGTTACTCTAGTTGTTCCTTCTTCTTTTTTTGCTGATCAATTAAGACCATATGAACCATATTTGAAAAATTGTTTTAAAGCAGCAACAGATAAAATTTTTGAAATAGCTTATGTTCCAGCTGACAAATTAGGTAAAATGACTTCAATACAAAGTACAAATGTAAATCAAGTAAAATCTAATTTAAACCACAAATATACATTTAGCACCTTTGTAATTGGAGAAAATAATAGATTTGCACAAGCCGCAGCATTTGCAGTATCAGAAGCACCTGGTCTATCTTACAATCCTCTTTTTATTTATGGAGGTGTAGGACTTGGTAAAACTCACTTAGTTCATGCTGTTGGAAATGAAATTATAAGCAGAAATCCAAGAAAAAAAGTGTTATATGTTACTTCTGAGCAATTTACAAATGAATTTATCAATGGAATACAAAATAACTCAAATGAAGAATTCAGACAAAAATATAGAAATATTGATGTACTAATAATAGACGACATTCAATTTCTAGCAGGAAAAGAAGGAATACAAGAAGAATTTTTTCACACATTTAATGCAATAAAAGAAAATAATGGACAAATAATTTTAACATCAGACAAGCCACCAAAAGATATTCATCCATTTGCTGAAAGATTAAAATCAAGATTTGTAGAAGGACTTTTAGTAGACATATCTAGTGCAGATTATGAAACAAGGCTTGCAATTCTAAGACAAAAAGTTGAACTAGAAGGAATTGTTATAGATGATATCGTACTTTCAAACATTGCAACAAAGATCAACACAAATATAAGAGAACTAGAAGGAACATTAAAAAAGATAGTTGCTCAAGCATCACTTACACATAGTCCAATAACATTTGAATTAGCAGAAAAAGCAATATCAGATGTTATTGCACATAAAGAAAAAGTAATTTCTTCAGATTATATAAAAGAAACTGTATCAAAATATTTTAATATAGACATAGAAGATATGAATAGTTCTAAACGATCTAATGATATAGCTTTTCCAAGACAAATAGCAATGTATCTTTGCCGTGAACTTGCTAAAATGCAATACAAAAATATAGGAATAGCATTTGGAAATAGAGACCATTCAACCGTTATGCATGCTTGTAATAAAATAGAACAAGAGATAAAGAAAAATAAAGATACAGCCACAAATGTGGATAGTGTGAAAAATATAATATTAAAAACAAAAGACTAATAACTAAAATATTTAGAAGAAATTTAAAAAAAATAATGTTTGTGCAAACATTTGAATTGAAAAACAAATCAATTTCTTCTTAGGGAACTGGTCTGTTGGTTATTCACATTATCTTGTGAATAAGTAGTTGATAATATGTTTAAAAAAATTATTTCCACTTTTAAAAAAAATTTTTGTGGATACCACTCAAAGTTATTCACAAGTTGTACACACAAAATTTACTTACGGAATACTACTTAAACATCACTTTTCCACACAATCAACAAACCTACTAATACTACTACTAAAATTATTATATATTTATAAAGGAGGAAATGCCCAATGAGATTTGTATGTGATAAAACAAAATTGCTTAAAGCTACTAATTCCGTAGTAAAAGGAGTATCTTCTAAAACAACTATGCCAATACTAGAAGGTATTCTCATTCAAACAAATGATAATCAAATAAAATTAACCACTTATGACTTAGAACTTGGTATTGAATATTTTTTAAACTGTGAAGTACAAGAACAAGGTACAACTGTAGTAAATGCAACTGTATTCAGTGAAATAATTAGAAGATTACCAGATACAGATATTACAATAAATTTAGATGATAAAGAATTACTTGTTATAGAATGTGAAGGTTCTTTATATAAACTAGCAACAATGAATCCAACAGAATTTCCAAAATTGCCAGAAATAAATGAAGAAAATTCAATATCAATAGAACAAAATACATTAAAAGATATGATTAGAAAAACAATATTTGCAGTAAGTACAGAAGCACATAGACCCATATTTACAGGATGTTTATTTGAAATAAAAGACAATAAAATAAATGTTGTTGCAGTTGATGGATATAGATTAGGTTGGAAAAGTAAATATTTAGAAGAAAAAGTAAATGACTTTAAAGTTGTAATACCAGGAAAAACATTAAACGAAGTAAATAAAATATTATTAGATTCATTTGACAAAGTAAAAATAAGTATTGCTAAAAATCAAGCACTATTTGAAATGGAAAATTGCAAAATAGTAACAAGATTATTAGAAGGTGATTTCTTAGAATATGAAAAAGTAATACCTAAATCATGGGAGACAAGAATAAGAGCAAATAAAAAAGAAATTCAGGAGTGCTTTGAAAGAGTAAGTTTGATATCAATGTCAACAATAGAAAAAGAAAGAAAATATCCAGTAAAAGTTTTAGTAGAAATAGGAAAGATAGTTATTTCATGCAAAAACCAAGCAGGTGATGCAAAAGAAGAAGTATTTTTAACAACAGAAGGAAATAATCTAGAAGTAGGATTTAACCCTAAATATTTCTTAGATGCATTAAAAGCTATTGAAGATGAAGAAGTTTTTGTAGAATTTGGGTCAAGTTTATCTCCTTCAATCATTAAATCAGTTGACGATTCTGGAGATTATGTATACATGATTTTACCTATAAGGATACAAGAATAAAAGAGGAAAAGAAATGTATATAAAAAAGATAGAACTCACTAATTTTAGGAATTATAACAAACAAGTAATAGAACTAAAAGATAACATAAATATATTTTATGGAAACAATGCACAAGGAAAAACGAATCTTTTAGAAGCAATTTATTTATGTGCAATAGGAAAGTCATATAGAACAAGTAAAGATAAAGAACTTATAAATAAAGAAGAAGAATATTCTAAAGTCCAAATAGAATTTGCAAAAAAAGATAGAGAAGGTAAAATTGCTGTAAATCTTTCAAAAAACAAAGTAATATCTTTAAATGATATTAAATTAAAAAAAATGAGTGAAGTTTTAGGAAATATAAACATCGTTTTATTTAGTCCAGAAGAAATAGATATATTTAAGGGTGGACCAGATAGGAGAAGAAAGTTATTAGATATAATGATAAGTCAGCTGAGACCAAACTATATTTATTGTTTAAATATGTATTTCAAAGTCTTAGAACAAAGAAATAATTATTTAAAACAAATAAAATACGATAACAAATCACAAGAAATGTTAGAAATATGGGAGTTAAAACTTTCAGAATATGCAGAAAACATATATTTATACAGGAAAGAGTTTGTAAAAAAAATACAAGATAAGATAGAAGATATACATATGAAAATAACCCAAAATAAAGAAAAAATAGAAATAAAATATGTTTCAAATTTCGAAACAAAAGAAAATTTTTTAAAAAAGATAAGACAAAATAGGAAAATAGATATCATAAAGGGATTTACAACAATACGGAATACATAGAGATGATTTAAAAATCTACATAAACAAAGAAGAACTAGAGATTTATGGTTCACAAGGTCAGCATAGGAGCACAATTTTATCAATAAAACTTAGTGAATTAGAAATAATAAAAGAAGAAATAGAAGAAAAACCAATACTTTTGTTAGATGATTTTATGTCAGAACTTGATAAAATACGAAGAGAAAGTTTTTTAGAAGATGTGAAAGATACGCAAATAATAATAACTTGCACAGATAATCTAGAGATAAAAAATGAAAACAAAAAGATATTTTATGTACAAAATGGAAAAATAGAAAATAAATAAAATAAAAAAAGACTTGATTTTTTTATAAAAAAAATAATATAATGTAAATGTTAAAATGTAAGACTTAGGAAGGAATGATAAACAATGGATAAAGTAAAACATGAATATGGAGCAGAGCAAATACAAGTCTTAGAAGGACTTGAGGCAGTTAGAAAAAGACCAGGAATGTATATAGGAAGTGTTTCAGTAAGAGGTTTACATCATTTAGTTTATGAAATAGTAGATAATAGTGTTGATGAAGCTTTAGCTGGTTATTGCAAAAATATACATGTAACAATAGAAGAAGGAAATATAGTTTGTGTAGAAGATGATGGTAGAGGAATACCAGTAGAAAAACATGCTAAAACAGGAATTTCCGCAGCAGAAACGGTATATACAATTTTACATGCACGGTGGAAAATTTGGAGGAGATAGTGGTTATAAAGTATCTGGTGGATTGCATGGAGTAGGTTCTTCCGTAGTAAATGCACTATCTGAATGGACAGAAGTTATAATTGAAAGAGATGGTCGGAATGTATAAGATGACATTTGAAAGAGGAAAAACTGTACAATCTTTAGAAAGAATAGGAGATTCAGATAAAACAGGAACAAAAGTTAGATTTCTAGCAGATGATACAATATTTGAAACAACAGAATATGAATATGAAGTATTAGAAAAAAGACTAAGAGAAATGGCATTTCTAACAAAAGGATTAAGAATAACAATAGAAGATAAAAGAATAAAAAAAGTTACTGAAATAGATGATATGGGGAATGAAGTAGAAGTAGAAACAAAAACTAAAAAAGCAGATTTTTGTTTCGAAGGAGGACTAAATTCTTTTGTAGAATATTTAAACAAAAACAAAGAAAAAATACATCAAATTCCAATATATATTGAGAAAGCTGGTGAAGTACCAATAGAAGTTGCAATTCAGTACACTACAGCATATTCTGAAAATATTTATACATTTGTTAATAATATAAATACAATAGAAGGTGGAACTCATTTAGAAGGATTTAAAAGAGCTGTAACGAAAGTGTTTAATGATTATGCAAGATCACATAATATAATAAAAGAAAAAGATCCAAATTTGGTTGGAGAAGATATAAGAGAAGGAATGACAGCTGTAATTTCAGTAAAGGTAAAGGAACCACAATTTGAAGGACAAACTAAAACAAAACTTGGAAACAGTAATGTAACAGGAATTGTATTAAATGCTGTAAGTGATGCTTTAAGTGCATTTTTAGAAGAAAATCCAAATGTTGCAAAAGCAATATTAGAAAAATGTATAAGTGCATCAAGAGCAAGAGAAGCAGCAAGAAAAGCAAGAGAATTAGTAAGAAAGAAAAATTCAATGGAGGGTTCAACACTTCCTCGGAAAACTTGCAGATTGTAGTAGTAAAAATGCAGATGAATGTGAAGTATATATAGTTGAGGGAGATTCAGCAGGAGGAAGTGCAAAACAGGGAAGAGATAGGAAATTTCAAGCAATACTTCCACTTTGGGGAAAAATGCTTAATGTAGAGAAATCTAGAGCAGATAAAATATATGGAAATGATAAATTACAACCAGTTATACTTGCAATAGGAGCAGGAATAGGAGCAGACTTTGATATAACAAAAATAAGGTATGGAAAAGTTATAATAATGGCAGATGCTGATGTTGACGGAGCTCATATTAGAACATTATTACTTACATTTTTCTTTAGATATATGAGACCACTTGTTGAAAACGGAAATGTATATTTAGCACAACCACCACTTTACAAAATATCAAAAAAAGGAATGGAAGATATATACTGCTATACAGATGACGATTTATCAAAAGCATATAAAGAATTAGAAGAAAAAGGAATTCCAAGAGAAGGATTAGGACTTCAAAGATATAAAGGTCTTGGAGAAATGAATCCAGATCAACTTTGGGAGACAACTATGGATCCTGAAAAAAGAATACTTATAAAAGTAAAATTAGAAGATGCAATGAAAGCAGATGAAACATTTACACTTTTAATGGGAGACGAAATAGAACCAAGAAGAAAATTCATTGAGGAAAATGCAAAATATGTAAAAAATTTAGATATATAATATTGTTATGTAAAGATAAAAAGCAAATGGATGTGATTTATATTCACATCCATTTGCTTCTATAAAACTAATATTAATCTTCAGCTAGGACAAATACACTTAACTTTTTCATTTAATATATATTGCTATATAAATAAACAATCAGCCAAATATATTAATCGATCGCTCGACTATAAGTACACTGCTAATTTATATATTCATCCAAAACGAGGGACTAGTAACACAAATTAGGCAATATAAATATAATCTTAACTTCAAATATATTGCCTATAATTTAACCACATAGAAAGAAAAAAATGCAGCTTGCATACAAACAATATACTCTCGTCGCCGGCAACATGTAACCTAAAATCAAAGCTACATATCACCTTTGCACGAACAATACAAAGCTTAAAAAGAAACCTCATATTGCTCTTAGTTCAACTAATATTAACTTTATGTTAATATTATAAGCAATAAAAAAGTAAATATTCAGTTAAATTTTTACAAAAACACTTGACAAAATAAAAAAATGTGTATAGAATGAGATTACAATTTTATAAAAGCAAAACTTAAATTTTTTGTATAACATATTTGTCTAGATAATTTAAAATTCAAAAAGATTAATTTCTAAGTATGTCATATATGATAATATTCAATGTTTACAACTAAAAAAATCACAAAACTTAAAATTAAATAAAGGAGAAAAGATGCAAAAAAAGAAAGAACTATCTTTGCAAGAATGGTTACCTTTTGAAAGCATTTTAGAAAAACGGGATTATTAAAATAAAAAACAATGAGTATATAAAAGTTATAAACATAATTCCAATAAACTATAATCTAAAATCAGATTTAGAAAAAGAGGGTATTTTAAATTCTTACAAAACATTTTTAAAGACTTGCAATTTTGATATTCAAATACTAATTCAAAGTAATAAGGAAGACTTATCAAAACATATTTCTAAAATTCAAGAAACAGTAAAAAAAGAAAGTGACTTAAATCTATTAAAAATCTCAAATAAGTATATTGAATTCATAAACAAACTAAATAATGAGAAAAAATCATCTTCAAAAAATTTTTATATTATTATAAAAAGCAAAGAAGATGAAAGAATCGAAAGTAAAGAAGGACTTATAATAGCAGATTTAAATGAAAAATTTTTTAAAATTAAAGAGTGTCTTTCAAGATGTGGAAACATAGCAAATGAAATTTCATCAAAAGAAGAATTAAAAAATATCTTATTTACTTTTTTTAGTTCACGCAAAAATTTTTTGAAATATTGATATAGAGGAGGAATACATATAAAAAAATTATCAAAAAGTGAAGATACACAAGAAAAAATGAAATTTAAAGAAGGAATTTTTAGCGACAAAGATTTTATAACACCAGCTTATATAAACTTGAGTAATCCTAAAATATTTGAAGTAGATGAAATGTTTTATTCAACTTTAATTGCAGTTAATTATTATAGAGAACAAGATGATTTAATACTAAAAAGCCTTATAGATACCAATATTAATATGAATATATCGATATTTTATGAAAAACAAGATACTTATAAAACTATACGAGAGCTAACATATCATATAGGAAATGTAGGAGTAGAACTTAAAGAAAATAAAACTAATAAGCAAGATATAGATATTGCAGCATTTAGCTATAATGATGCAAGGTTTATAAGAAAAGAAATGCAAGTTAATAACGAAGAAATTTATTATATGTATATCTATTTAACAGTATTTTCAAAAGACAAAAAAGAATTAGAATACTTGATAAATAAAGTAGAAGGAATATCACAAAGTAGAGGTATACAAACAAGGAGAGCATATTTTAGAGAGGAACAAGGATATATTACAACATTACCACTTGCTGAAAATAATAAAGAAATTAAAAATGTGGCAAAAAGAAATATTTTAACATCAGGACTAGTTTCAACATATCCATTTATATCTTCTTCCATATTTGATGAAAACGGAATATTTATAGGAACTAACATATACAATAATTCATTGGTATTTATAGATAGATATAACACAAAAAAATATAAAAATGCTAATCTTTGTATTTTTGGAACAAGTGGTGCACGGAAAATCATATTATACAAAGCTTATGATACTTAGAAATAGAATTCTTGGAATAGAACAATATATTATAGATCCAGAAAGAGAATATATAAATATTTGTAATAATTTAAAAGGAACTCTTCTGAAAATAGGAGCAACATCTAATACATATATAAATGTGTTTGATATAAGAAAAGAAAGTGTAGAAGATGCAAACCAAGGATATTTAGCAACAAAAATACGGAAAGTTAGTTGGATTTTTCAATTTGATATTTGGAGAAATGAATGAAGAAGAAAAAGCAATAATTGAAGAAAAGATAATAGAATGCTATAAATTAAAAAATATAACATTTGATGATGAAAGCCTTTATAAAGAGAAAATAGTAAATGATAAATTAGAAAAAGTATTTAAAGAAAGTGAAGATATGCCTATATTAGAAGACATGTATAATATTTTAGGAGACACAGAAAAAACAAAAATTTTCAAAATAAAACTTATACCATTTATAAAAGGGTCTCTAAAATTTTTTAATAACTATACAAATGTTCAAATTGACAATAAATTAATAATCGCAGATATTTATGAACTAGGGGAGGAAAATATAAAATACGGAATGTTTATCTTTATTGAGTGCTTTTGGGACAAGATTAAATCAAGTAGAAAAATAAAAAAAGCAATTTATCTTGATGAAATATGGAGATTAATAGGTGTAACTTCTAACAAATATGTTGCAGGTTTTATATATAAAATATTTAAAACAATAAGAAAATATGGTGGGAGTGCAGTTGCAATAACACAAGACGTAGGGGACTTATTTAGTTTAGAAAATCGGAACTTATGGAAAAAGTATATTAAATAATTCAAGTATAAAGACATTTTTTTCATTAGAAGAAGAAAACATAAAAATATTATGTGAAGTTTCTAATTTGTCAGAAAAAGAAAAGATAGAAATAAAAACGTTAAAAAGAGGGGAGTGCTTGATGTTTGCTCAAGATGATCATATACTTACCAAAATAGAAAGTGATGAGTTTGAAAAAGAACTGATTTCATAATAAAAGGAAAGGAATAAATACAAAATGAAAAGAATAATTACAGCAAATGGAAATGAGGAATTAAACAATATACTAAAAAGACAAAAAGATATAATAGTAGAAAGCAAAGATATACAATATCAAGAAGGAATTATAGAAGCATTAGATAAATATAAAGATTTAGAATATATAATACTTAGTGAAGACATTATAGGAAACTTGGAACTAGAAGATTTAATAAGAACGATAGTAATGCTTAAGAGTGATATAAAAATAATACTGATTACAAATGAAGAAATAGACTTTGAATGTAAAAATGTGGAAAATACAGTTAAAAATAATGAAGATTATGTAAAAAATGTATTAAAATATTTTTTTAAAGATATAGACATAAAAGTTAAAAATGAAACTTTAAAGGAAGAAAAGACAAAGTATAAAAATACTTTGCAAACAATGTATGTAGAAGGGAATGTTTTAATTGATACAAAAGAAATGCTTATGCAAATGAAGAAAAAATTAGAATATAAAGAAGCAGAAGTCATATCAATTATTGGAATTTCTAGAGTACGGTAAAACAAGCTTTATAGGAATATTATCTAAAATTTTAAATATAAGAAGAATCTTAGTTATTGATTTTGATATAGAAGGTAATAATTTACAAAATGTATATGGAAATTTTGAAACTGCAAAAGAATCAAAAAGAAAATTAAAGAAACAAGAAAATATTTTTGAAGAATTCTTAGCAAAAGTTAGTGATAATATTGATTTAGTTTCAAATTTAGAGTGGGTATTTTCAAAAGAAAAAGTTAGTAATTTAGATGAAGTGAAAAACATGTTAGAATATGAAAAAAGAAAATATGATATAATTCTAATTGATACAAGTGATAATCAAGAGTATAGAGAAATAACAGAAAAAATACTTGATCTAAGTACAAAAATAATTTGTTTATCAGAAGGTAATTTACTTAGTATCAAAAAGACAAAAAGATTATTAGAAAAATTTAATTTCGAAAAAGAGAAAATATATATAATCTATAATAAACAAAATCAATATAGTTTAGAAATTGCAATGTTCGAAATGATGTTTTTTAATTATAAATTACTTGGTATAATAAGCTATGACTGTAAATTTGAACAAATAATTAATAAAAATCTTAACTTAGCATTTATAACTAAAAATATAAGATATGAGTTTGAAAAAATAATAAAAAGGTTAAACATAAAATGAATATGTTAACAATAAATGGTAATAGGTATTTATAAAAACAAAAATATAGTAAATATGTTGTAGCCGTAAGAAGGGAAGAAAAAATATGGAATTAGAGGAATCAAAGAGTGAAGTAAAAGAGCAAAAGATAAATGAAAAAAATAACGAGAAGATAAAAAATGAATTAGATAATACTATTCAAAGTGGACTTGTGGTAGATATTGGTCAAAAACAAAATAAGTTTTTAGAAACTACATTTAGAAAAATTGTTAATACTGGTGTTGATATAGCATTAAGAGCAATACTTCCAAATGCAATAGAAAATGAGGTTATAGGAATTAAAAATGCTATTATAAATGATGGATTTAAAGAAGGAATTAAATCTGCAATTAATGCAGCAACTAATATTGGTAAGAGTATAACCGGAATAGTAACAGGAAAATTTGATACAGTATCACAAGCATATACTGCTGTAAAATCCCGGAGGAATAATAGATTCTGCTTCTAAATTAGTAGATACAGCAGTTAAATCTGCACAAGATAATAATTTAATTAAACCTTCTACTGCAAAAGTAATCAAAAAAAGTAAAAATGTTGTAAAAGACTGTATTTCTAGCAAAATAGAAGAAGACTTTATGTATCAAGTTGATGGAATTGAAAAGGTAGGTAAATATGTAGAAAATTGGAATAATTGTCTTGAAAATAAAGATTTAGATGGAATGAAAAGAGAATATGGAAAAATAACAAAAAAATTAGATACCCTCATTCCATTAGAAAGTACTTTGAAAGAAGCGAGGGCTATTGAAAATGTACAAACTTTAATTAAAAATAAGGGAAATTCTTTAGAGAAGATAACAGAGGAAGAACTTCGTTTAGCACAAACTTTATAAAGCAAGTTTTAACAATTACTTTTTAAGAATAATACAAATTATTTTATAATTTAATAAAAGGTAAACGTAGTAAACAATTCAAATATAACATATACAACTTTAATTTATATTTTCTTTTGACTTATGTAAATTAAACACTTGCAAAAAAAATTCCGTTTTAGTATAATATCCGTAAGAGATTTTAGGAAGGATAGGTATAAAAAATGGATAGACCAGATGAAACAATTATCGAAAGAGACATTGAAAAAGAAATGAAAACAGCGTATATTGATTATGCGATGAGTG
>CANSNA010000025.1 GCA_947648255.1 uncultured Clostridium sp.
GTGGTGGTGTGAGAGGACATTGAATAAAATAATTATTCAGTTCCTACTCGATTATTTGTGGTAATTTTCTGCTTTTTTTGATAGATATGATAGCAAGATACGAATTGTGACTTTATATTCTAATTCTCGAATTCAAAAAAAAGCCTTGTTTTTTTCCTTATTTTGCTATATAATGTATCTATTAAATAGTGTAAGGAGGAAAATTATGTCATTTATTGAAGAAATAAAAGCAAGAGCAAAGACTTCTATTAAAACTATAGTACTTCCAGAAGCAAATGATATAAGAATATTAGAAGCAACTAATATAGTTTTAAATGAAGGATATGCTAAAATTATTCTTGTTGGAAATAAAGAAGAAATTTTAAATCTTGCAAAAACAAAGAATTTGAATCTTACAAATGCAGAAATTATAGAACCTAAGAGTTCTTTAGAATATGAAGAATTTTCAAATAAACTTTATGAACTTAGAAAAGAAAAAGGAATGACTATAGAAAAGGCAAAAGAGTTAGTACTAGACCCTGTTTATTTTGGTATGATGATGGTTAAGTGTGAAAAGGCAGATGGATTAGTTTCAGGTGCTGCACATTCTACAGCAGATACACTTAGACCAGCACTTCAAATATTGAAAACAGCTCCACGGTACAAAACTTGTATCTGCCTTTTTTGTAATGTGTGTTCCAGATTGTAAATATGGAGAAAATGGAAATTTTGTATTTGCAGATAGTGGGTTAAATGCAAATCCTACAGCAGAAGAACTTGCAGAGATAGCAATATCATCTGCTAGAAGTTTTGAAAGTTTAGTTGGTAAAAAAGCAGAAGTTGCTATGCTTTCATACTCAACATATGGAAGTGCTAAATCTGAAATGGTAGATAAAGTTGTAAATGCTACAAAACTTATAAAAGAAAAAACACCTGAAATTTCAGTAGATGGAGAATTACAACTAGATGCTGCGATTGTTCCAGAAATTGCAAAATCAAAAGCACCAGGAAGCTCTGTTGCTGGAAAAGCAAATACTTTAATATTTCCAGACTTAAATACTGGAAATATATCATATAAATTAGTACAAAGACTTGCAAAGGCAGAAGCATATGGACCACTTTGTCAAGGAATTGCAAGACCGGTAAATGACTTATCTCGTGGATGTTCAGCAAAAGACATCGCAGGAGTTGTCGCAATAACAGCTGTTCAAGCTCAAAATTATTAAAGTCTACATAATAAATTAATAAAAATCTTTTGTTAAATTTTATAACAAAAAAATAATCAAAGAAAGGAAAGAAGTAAATGAAGATTTTAGTTTTAAACTCTGGAAGTTCTTCTCTAAAATATCAATTAATTGATATGACAAACGAAGAAGTAATTGCTAAAGGTAACTTTGAAAGAATAGGGCAAGATAACTCATTTCTAACTCATAAAGTAGATGATGAGAAGTATGTTATAGAACATGCTGTAAAAAACCATGAGGAGGCAATTAAAGTCGTTTTAAGTGCACTTACAGAAGCAGATTATGCAGTAATTAAAGATTTAAGTGAAATTGATGCAATAGGTCACAGAATAGTGCATGGTGGAGAGCATTTTACAAAATCTGTTATTGTAGATGATAATGTAATAGAAGAAATAAAAAAAGCAGCTGCACTTGCACCACTTCATAACGGAGCAGCCGTAAAGGGAATAGAAGCTTGCAGACATCTAATGCCAGAAAAACCAATGGTAACAGTATTTGATACAGCATTCCATCAAACAATGCCAGAACATGCGTATATCTATGCAATACCATATGAATATTATGAGAAATATGGAGTTAGAAGATATGGAGCACATGGAACTTCACATAGATTTGTCGCTGAAAGAGCAGCAGAACTTATGGGAGGTCAAAGAGAAGATTTAAAGATAGTAACTTGCCACTTAGGACAAGGAGCAAGTATATCAGCTGTAAAAGGCGGAAAATGCTTAGATACAAGTATGGGACTTACACCACTTGCTGGTATACCAATGGGTACAAGGTCTGGAGATATAGACCCTGCAA
Organism: uncultured Clostridium sp.; assembly: GCA_947648255.1. Lineage (GTDB taxonomy): Bacteria > Bacillota > Clostridia > TANB77 > CAG-508 > JAAWPK01. The sequence goes on from CANSNA010000025.1 coordinate 2,025, forward strand.
TAGTAAAATTTATAATGGATAATGAACATGTTTCAATTGAGGAAATTGATAATATACTAAACAAAAAATCAGGAGTATTTGGAGTTTCAGGAGTTAGCCCAGATTCAAGAGACATAGAAGCAAAAGCAGCAGAAGGAGATAGAAGAGCTGTACTTGCACTTGCAATTCAAAATTATGCAATTGCTCAGCATATTGCAAAATATGCAGTACCAATGCAAGGAATAGATGCTATAGTATTTACTGCTGGAATTGGAGAAAATGAGAAAAATACAAGAAAAGCAGTTTGCGATCATTTAGCATATATGGGAATAAAAATAGATGAAGAACTAAATAAATCAAGAGGAAAAGAAGTTGAACTTTCAACTAAAGAATCCTCTATAAGGGTATTTGTAATACCAACAAACGAAGAGTTAGTTATAGCAAGAGATACGATGAATTTAGTTTCTAGAGGTTAAAATTAGAAATTAGAGAAATAAAAAATCTTCTTAAGTATTTTTACTTAAGAAGATTTTAGTAAAATAAATTTTAGGAAGGAGAAAGAAAATGGCAAAAATATTAGAAGACATATCAAGAACATTTAATGAATTTTTATTATTACCAAATTTAACTACAGAAGAATGTATACCAAATAATGTATCACTTAAAACACCACTTGTTAAATTCAAAAAAGGTGAAGAACCAAAATATTCTGCAAATATACCAATGGTATCTGCAATAATGCAATCAGTATCAGGAGAAAAAATGGGAGTTGCACTTGCAAGAGAAGGGGGAGTTTCTTTTATTTATGGTGCACAAACAATTGAAGACCAAGCTCAGATGGTATATCGTGTAAAAAAACATAAAGCAGGCTTTGTTATAAGTGACTCAAATGTAAAATCAGGAACACCACTAAAAGAAGTTATGGCATTATCTAAAAAAACAGGACACTCAACAGTTATAGTAACAGATGATGGAACTTCAAATGGAAAATTTTTAGGAATAGTTACAGATAAAGACTATAGACCATCAAAAGATAATTTAGATGCTCCAATCGATGATTATATGACAAAAGCAGAAAATACAATTTCAGCAAAAAAAGGTACTACTTTATCAGAAGCAAATGACATAATATGGAATAATAAAATAAATTGCTTACCAATTCTTACAGATGAAGGCAACTTAAAGTATTTAGTATTTAGAAGAGACTATGAAGAAAGAAAAAATAATCCAAACTCGTTATTAGATGAAGATAAAAGATATATTGTAGGAGCCGGAATCAATACGAGAGACTATGAAGAAAGAATACCAGCTTTAGTAAATGCAGGAGTTGACCTTTTATGTATGGATTCATCTGATCGGATACTCAATTTGGCAAAAAAGAACAATAGAATTCGTAAGAGAAAAATATGGTGAAAATGTTAAAATAGGTGCAGGAAATGTAGTAGATAAAGAAGGATTTAGATATTTAGCTGAAGCTGGTGCAGATTTTATAAAAGTTGGAGTAGGAGGAGGCTCAATTTGTATTACAAGAGAAACAAAAGGAATAGGACGTGGACAAGCAAGTGCTTTAATTGATGTAGTTCGTGCAAGAAATGAATATTTTGAAGAAACTGGAATATATATACCAATTTGTTCAGATGGAGGAATTGTACATGATCATCATATAACAATAGCATTAGCTTTAGGTGCTGATTTTGTAATGATGGGAAGATATTTTGCAAGATTTGATGAAAGCCCTACAAAAGTGCTAAAAATTGGTAACAATTATGTAAAAGAATATTGGGGAGAAGGCTCAAATAGAGCAAAAAACTGGCAAAGGTATGATTTGGGCGGAAACAAAGATAAACTTTCATTTGAAGAAGGAGTAGATTCATATATACCATATGCAGGTCCTCTAAAAGATACCTTAGATGTAACAATACTAAAAATAAAATCAACAATGTGTAACTGTGGTGCAATATCAATTCCAGAACTACATGAAAAAGCCAGACTAACACTCGTATCAGATGTAAGCATATCAGAAGGCAAAGCACATGATGTTATTTTAAAAGAGATAGATAATTCATATAAAAACTAAGAAAAAAGACTGGAACTAAAATAAGTTCCAGTCTTTTTGGCTACATTTCACTTATTAAAAGAATATTAATAATCTATTCCCATTCAATAGTAGCAGGTGGTTTAGAGGTTATATCATAAACAACCCTATTTATATTTTTGATTTCATTTACAATTCTTGTAGATACTGTTTCTAATATATCATATGGAATTCTTGCCCAAGAAGCAGTCATAAAATCACTTGTTTCAACAGCTCGTAATGCTAGAGTATAATCATAGGTTCTTCCGGTCTCCCATAACTCCAACAGATTTCAAGTTTGTTAAAACTGCAAAGTATTGATTTAAAGATTTGTCAAGACCAGCTTTTGCAATTTCATCTCTAAAGATAAAGTCTGCTTCTTTTAAAATATCAAGCTTTTCATCTGTAATTTCTCCAATAATTCTTATTGCGAGACCAGGTCCTGGGAATGGTTGTCTATAAACTAAGTCATCTGGAATACCAAGTTCTAAACCTGTTTTTCTAACTTCATCCTTAAATAAATCTCTTAAAGGTTCAATGATTTCCTCGAAATCAACGTAGTCAGGAAGTCCTCCTACATTATGATGACTTTTTATAGTTTGTCCTTTTCCGAATGCCACTTTCAATAACATCAGGATAAATGGTTCCTTGTACTAAGAAATCTACTTTTCCAATTTTTTTAGCTTCTTCTTCAAAAACTCTAATAAATTCTTCACCTATAATTTTTCTCTTTTTCTCTGGGTCTGTAACATATTTTAATTTAGACAGAAATCTGTCTTTTGCATTTACTCTAATAAGGTTAATGTCATATTGTTCTCTAAATATCTTTTCAACTTCATCTCCTTCATTTTTACGAAGTAATCCATGGTCTACAAAGATACAAGTTAAATTTTTCCCAATAGCCTTATTTAATAAGACAGCAGCGACAGAAGAATCAACTCCGCCAGATAAAGCACAAAGAGCTTTTTTATTTCCAATTTTTTCTTTTAAAGAATTAACTGAATCTTCTACAAAAGAAGACATTTTCCAATCACCAGAGCAACCACAAACATTATATAAAAAGTTATGTAATATTTTAGTTCCATTTTCTGTAAGATTTACCTCGGGGTGGAACTGTATTCCATATATATTTTTTTCTTCATTTGCAATTCCCGCATTTGGGCAATCGGCTGTACTTGAAATATTTTTGAATCCATCTGGTAAAACTTCAACAAAGTCTGTATGTGTCATTAAACAATTATTTTTATCTTTAAATCCTGCAAAAAGGGGAGAGGTATTATCTAAATTTACAGGAGTTATTCCGTATTCGCGTTTTTTTGCTGGTTTTACATTTCCACCTAAAAGATAAGATATAAGTTGTATTCCATAACAAATACCAAGTATTGGAATACCTAAATTTAATATTTCTTTATCAACTGTTGGTGCATTTTCATCATATACACTAAAAGGAGAACCTGTGAAAATTATCCCTTTTGGTGCAATTTCTTTTATTTTTGAAATTTCTATATCATATGGTACAATTTGAGAATAAACATTACATTCTCTAACACGTCTCGCAATTAATTGATTATATTGTCCGTGAAAATCTAGTATAAGTATTTTTTCATTTTCTTTCATCTTTTAATACCTCCAAATTTTACATATAATCTATTTTACCATATTTTGCAGGGAGATGCAAACTTTTAGCTAAATTTGAGTCGCAAAATTTACATAATTACATAAAATATATGGAAGGACCAAACAAAAAAGAGGAGGGCAAAGTATAAAGTGAAATTCGAAGGAAAGCAAATTGCATTTGGATTAAATCATGTATTTTATACATTTAAAAACACTATTTTTGAACTTAAAACACTTGCTCTCGAAGGAGCAAATATAATTCCTATCATGGAAGAAAAGACCTTAAAAATAGCAAAAAACCATAATGAAGCCATAAATTTTATAGAAGAAATAGAAAAAAGTACAAATAACAAAATAATCATATCTGAAGAAGAAGTAGAAAATATAGAGATGGATGCAATTATAGCAGCACCTTTTTGCCGGAAATCATATTGCAAAACTTGCATCTTCTATATATGATACGCCAATTCTATCAGCTATAAAAGTAGCACTTGGAAAAGATAAACCTGTAATACTTCGGAATTGTTGCAAAAGATGGACTTAGTACTAATGCAGAAAATATAGGAAAATTATTAAATAGTAAAAATATATATTTCATTCCATTTTCTCAAAATAACCCAATAACTAAACCAACCTCACTCTCATTTTCACCCAAATACATAACTAAATCGCTAGAACACGCAATAAATAGGGAACAGGTGCAACCCCTTATATTATAAAGCAAATAAATACAAACATTTTTTCTGAATTTAATGAAAAAGTATTGACATTAAACTTTTGTTCGTATATAATTATACCATAATCTCAAATAAATGTTCGTAAAAAGGAGAAATAATTATGGTGTTAAAAAGTAAGAAAAAATTTATAAGAGCAATCATTCTAATAATAGGAATAACAATAGGGATAAATCTATTAATCACAACAAAAGCATATTCACACCAAGAAACAAAATATAAAACTGTCGCAGTAGTTTCTGGAGATACATTATGGAATATAGCAGAAAAAGAGAAGAAGAGTAATACCTATTATAAAGGTAAAGATATTAGATATGTAATGGATGATATTAAAGAAGTGAACAATTTAAAATCATCAAATTTAAAGCTGATCAATTATTAGATATTCCTACATATTGAAAATAAAAAAGTTGAAATAAGTATTAAGTTATGCTATAATTTAGTTAATAGCTAAATCAGCTTTTGCAGAAAAACTCCTAAACAGCGGAGCATGATTTTAGCTTTTAATACATCAAATGTAAAGGAGTGAAAAGCAGATGAGACCAGTTTTACTGGCAATTTTGCAAGTCAACCAAGAAGAGGGTAGGGGGACGTGTGTTTCTCACTATGCAGGTTACATGAGTAACAAGCATATCTATGCACGTCTCATTACCGATCAGGAGGAGGGTCTACCTGAATACATTCGGGTAAACAGGAAGAGAACAGGAGAAGGTGCATATAAGTGTGCCGTAGACGGTTCTTACCTTGCAACTCTCAGACAGCTTGAGTATCCTGAGGGCACTACCTTAACAGAGGATAGGAAAGTCAAGGCTCTTAGTGAAGGTGTGCCTGAGGTCAAGAAAATCAACGAATTCTGGACAGACACCTTCAAATTTGCAAGTGTATCTGCTGTGAGCTGATCAAATTCAGCAGCCCCCCTGAATTGCACAGAGCAATTTAGGGGGGACTTTTTTATGCTAACTTTTATTATTCACCAGATAAAGGATTTCTTTCAACAGCATCTCTCACTTGAATATTTGCAACATGAGTGTATATTTCAGTAGTAGAAATACTTTCATGTCCAAGGAGTTCTTGAAGAGCCCTAATATCTACATTACCATACTGATACATTAAAGTTGCAGCAGTGTGTCTAAGCTTATGAGTAGAATACTTAGTGGTATCGAGACCAGCCTTTTTAAGTTCTCTCTCAACAATATACTGAACAGTTCTTTTACTTACTCTTTCAAGTCTTTCACTCAAAAATAGAGCATCTTCATTTTTAGGCTTTATTTTATTTTTAGGTCTTACTTCTAAATAGTCTCTTAGAGCATTCATACAAGCTTTATTCAAATAAATAGTCCTCTCCTTGTTTCCCTTTCCTATAACTGTCATTTTAGCCTCATCAAATTTTATATCCTTTAAATTAATGGAAATAAGCTCTGATAAACGTATCCCACAATTTAAAAACAAAGTAAGAATTGCAAAATCTCTTTTTATATTTCGATCTTTTCCCTGAGAAGTGCTTTCTTTTGCTGCTTTGAGTAACTTTTGGCTTTCCTCAAGAGTTAAATATTTAGGTTGCCTTCTATCTAACTTTGGGTTTTCTAAGTTTTGAGCGGGATTTACTTCTAAATCATTTTCTTTATTATTACTAATGTATGCGAAAAATACTCTTATAGTAGAAGCTTTTCTAGCAAGAGTTGCAGGCTTGCTGTTAAATTCATCTTTTAAATAGTATAAATATGAATGTATGTCTTCTAAAGAAATTTGCTTTAAAAAGTCAATATCAAGCAAATGTATATCTGTTTCTTTTATATTTTTCTCAGAAGCAGCTCCCAAATGGTTAGCCATAAATTTAAAAAAGTTAGACAGATCATAATTATATTCCTTAATACTATTTTGTGATTTATTTAATATAACTGCAGAATACTGCAAAAACGAATTCAAAAATTCTGGATTATCTTTATTGTTTATCATAAACATACACCTCAATTTATATTAATATTTTTTAAAACTCAAATTTCAATTTTAAGACGTTTTTATAAAAAAGACATATAATTATATATCTTATATTTAAAATTGAATCAGTAGTGATATACGTATCTAAATATTTTTTCAATAAAAACTAAAAAATATTGAAAATTTAACTAATTATAAAAAACCAAAAATTATTTAGTATGAAGTAAATATTCAGCAAGAGAGTGGAAGGATAAATACAAAATTGTAAAAATAATGATATCTAGATACATATATACATCATTGCACAAAATCAAAGTTTTGTGCAAATAAAGATAAGATCAAAAATAAAACCATCTATTCTTTTAATAAAGCCTATTTCATCTTATTATTATAATAAACTGTTGGATATATTATTAAAATGCCCTTCCTTCCTACCCTATGTATTTTTCATTTATTTCTTGTCTCATCATATTCCATATTTATGTCTTTGTCAAGTTTTGTTAATACAATAACAAAACTTTTTAGAGTTATATAATTTGGTTAGTTTAATATGATATAATTTCATTTAATTTATAATAAGTTTTGCAAGGCTTATAGTTTCTTTTTAAGTTTTGATATGATATAATTCTTTATGGGATTTGTTTAAGGCTTCTGGGTTATAGTTTCCTTTTAAGTTTTGATATGATATAATATAAAGAACGCTATCAGGTGAAAGATAACTGTTATAGTTTCCTTTTAAGTTTTGATATGATATAATTTGATGATGTGCGGGAGGAATACGCTGCCAGTTATAGTTTCCTTTTAAGTTTTGATATGATATAATACTTCTGTATTTTCTTTTATAGCATCTGTTGTTATAGTTTCCTTTTAAGTTTTGATATGATATAATAGGTAAGACTGTAATCAGTGAGGAGGCTGGATTGTAGCATATTATTTTTTAAAAAAGAATGCTTGATATTTGAAATCATTACATTCTTTTTTTATTTTAAAACAAACTTAATTGATTAGTGTTTATTTTTTTATTTTGTGTTGTTGGTTTTCCTACTAAAAATTTCATGTTTTCATATTGCTTTTCTGTAATAGTTAAGCAACGTATTGAACCTTTTTCTGGTAATATTTTATTTAATCTTTTTAAATGCTTATTGGTCATATCTGTACCATTACACAATCTTGAATAAACAGAGTATTGGATCATATCATATCCATCATTTAGTAAAAATCTTCTAAATTGATTATAAACTTTTCTTTCGTTTTCTTTTACTACTGGCAAATCAAAAAAAACTAAAATTCTCATAAAATTACTACTCATAACTATGTATCTTAATTGGTAATATTTCTGGAAGTTCTAATTTCATATAATTATTTTGATTTATAGCAGTAGTATAAGATGCTATCATAACATTGATTGCATTGCTTACTGAGTGAAGCTTTCCTTGTATTAATACATCAGCATTTAAAAGATTTATTAATTCAGCTCTTATGTATTTATCAAATTCTGTATTATTTTTTAGATTTTCTTTAACCCATAAATCTACAACGGGTCTAAATGGTTCTATAAAATCATCTGCTAGGTTATAGTTATTTAACTCACTTTTATGGTGAATTCCAATACATGGAAGATATCCATATGAAACTATACTTCTTGCAATCGCTCCTCTTAGAATTGCATATCCATAATTTAAAGCTGAATTATAAATGTTTTCTTCTTCCCTACTAAAATGTCCACCAAATAACATTGAAAAATATCCTTTGGCTGCTATCGCTTCTTTATTATCTGTATCTCCTGATTTTACATTTTTGGCTAAATTGGTTAAATACTCTGCCATCAAATTCTTTTTACATAAACTTAATACTTTGGACTGATTCGATATTTTAGCTATAATAATCTGTTTCCAACATCTTTTTTTAAAGCTTTCACTGCAATCTAATTGCTGTTTTATTGCTTTTAGTTGCCTGCTATGACTTGCAAATGGAATAAATATTCCATTTGGTATATGCTTTTCATTACAGCTATACATTACAATTTTATTATCTGCCATCATACTTAGTGCTTTAGATGATAAACTTATTTGTGGTGTTTCTAGAACAATTGCTGTTATATCTTCCAAAGGCAATTTACATTCTTCATCTTGTGTTATTTTTAACTGTTTATTTTGAATTGACAGTTTCGTCGGTTGTGTAATCATTACACTTCGCCAACTCATTTTTTCTTTATCCCTTCCCTCTTTTCTTTTTTTATTTTACTAATATTTCCTAAAATATCAACTTGATATTTTTCAAATATTTCTAAGCTTTGTGACCCATATTTTTTTGTTTTTCCTGTTCCTTGATTATTTGGATTTTGTAATAGAATTATTCCTGCCGATGATCTATCTGTTCCCTTATAGTATGTGATTTCTTCTTTTTCATGTTTTCTTTTAACTTTTACTAAGTCATTTTTGTATAAACTAAATCTAAAGTGATATTCATCTGTCATTTCTATCCATTCTGACTCTTTTTTACTTGCTACAATAGCCTTGTTTGGCAATTCTTTTTTTACAAAGTCTGCAACATATATTGGTACTAAGTAAAACTTATTGTTTTTTTCAAACACATCTACTCTAACCATAATATCATTTTCAGCAATTGAATTATTTTTAAGTGTTACTCCTGTAGACCCACTATATGCAATTGTTATACTTTTTACTATTGGTCCTTCTCCTTTTTTACTGTGCTTTCTATATCCATTTGCAAAGGCCTTCGAGGCATTGAATTTTGCTTCTTCCATTTTTTTATAAATATCATCATACATTGATTTATCACTCAGATATAATTCTTTAAACTTTTCATTTTTTATTATATTTTTTATATCTGTCTCTGTAATAGAAGTAAGAGGTTTCCTTACAGTTTTAAAATCTAATCCTTGCTTTACAAATTTTAAGGAATACATAGTATCTTTATGAGCTCTACTTGAAATTTTTCTTTCTGGTTTTCTTGATACTAAAATTGGCTTTATTTCATTAACATCTATATCATCATAATTATAAAACTTGCCATTAACCAAGGCATATAGTTTTCCAGTGTTATCTGCTTCTTCTAATCTTGCTTCTACTTCTTCTCTAAATCTTGGCCAAGGTTCTTTAAGAGTTAGTGGAGTATCTTTATATAGCTTTTTTTGTTTATTATAATCTGTTATTTTCTTTATATTGGAATTACTAGCACATGCAATTACTACAGCATCTAAGGCGTGATGTGTATCAGTTTCTTCTCTTTCTTTTTTTAAGCCCCAATAACGCCTTAAAACAGCTGTTGCTTGACCATTAATATTATAAACCTTCCTCTTTAATTCACTATCTGCAAATTTCAAATTATTAGTTATATAATTATACATAAATCTTGCAATGTATTTTGTATCATTGAGGTTTCTTGCAATCCATTCTTTTGATTTGTCATCATTAAAATCCTTTACTAACAAATTTGCTCTTTTTTGTATATTAAATTTATATATATGATTTACAAGTTTTTCAAATTGATGCCATCTTTCTTTATTTTCTCCAAAATATTCATAAGGTGTTTTTTCTTGTTTTCTTTGATTTTCATCTGTTAAAACTAATACTTTGTTTTGATAACTATCATCAAAGCACCTTGAAAATGGAATAATATGATCTACTTGAACAAAATTATCTTCATAAAGCCTTTCTGCTGGAATTGCTTTACCTGAGTAAATACATTTTCCTTCCTGTTCCCTCCACAATTTCATTTTTAAAAGGTCAAAAGGTTTTGCATCAAATTCAAAATTTTCTTTTATATATTTTTTTATTTCTTCATTATTTTTTTCATTATCTTTTTGTTTTTTGCTTATTTCCATTCTTTCTTCAAATGATTTTGATAAATCTCTTGCAGTTTCTAAGTATATAGTAGTTGGGGAGCCATATTTATCTATTATAGCATTAATTACTTTCCTAGTTTCTGATACACTTCTTAACACAACTGGGTTTAAAATTTCATTTTGTGGTATTATAGGCAATTTATCTTGTAATACTCCATTGTTTCCTTTAAAATTATACCCTGCGTTTTCACATGCTTTGTCGTAAGTTAATCCTTTTTCTAATTCTGGCATTATTTTTTGCATGGCTTTATAAGATAAATGGCCAAATTTTGTGAAATTTATTTTTAATATTGCTTTAATTATATTCTCATCTATATTTTTATTTCGCAAATATTCTCTTATTGTATTATCTGTTTTATTTCTTACTAATGCATCAGCTATTATATTTTGAAGCTCTGGATTTTTCTTTATATCTTCAAATTTTTCTTGACAGCCAATATTTTTTAGTTCGATTCTTATTTTATGCCAACCTTCTAATTTGACAAATTTTTTATTTTCTACATTTTCTATAATTTCATTTTGAGATAATTCGCTTTTCTTTTTTTTATTATAATAATTTAAATCTGCAAACCTAGATTTTTCATGTAAATTTAATATTTTTCTCAATTGTGAATATTTTATTTCTGCTTTTTTGTAAGCTAATTGTATAATTTCATTTTTTTTATCTTGTGGTATTTCTTGCTTTTCTCCATTTATATATATTCTTAGATTATTAACTTTATTTAATAGCATAAATCTTTCAAAAGTATAACTATTTTTGGGAGCTCTCTTCTCCCCTTCTTCAAATCTACATTCTCCAAGCATCTTTTCTAATAGTTCATCAGTTATATATGGTTTTTGATACATTACAATTTCTATATATTCTTTTTCAAATTTTTCACTTGCAAAACTATTTTTTAGATTTCTTTGAGCTATAAATAATTTATGTATTTCATCTTCTAGTATACTTCTAAGTACTGTACTGCTATATTCTCCACATTTGTTTCTTTTATTAACTTTAAATTTCTCATCTTTAAAAAACATTTCTCCTATTGTTCTATAAGATTTTTCTTCTAATATTTTTTTATTTTCTTTTGCTCCGCTAGTTAGTTTACCTACTTCTTTATCTTCTTCATCTATTTTTCTATTTGATTTATATCCTCTTCTTTTTGCTATAGTTGTAAGAACTCTAGCCCATTCCCTTCTCTCAAGTTTCTTATCTAATCCTTCAGCCCTTAGTTGCCAGACATCCTTATCTGTATTTTTAATTTCATATAAACTGATTAATTCTTCCTCATTAATTAAATTGTATTGTAAAAATAAATTTTTTATTTTTCTCATTCTAGTGGCTTTTCTTCTTATTCTTCTTCTAGCTCCTCTTGCCTCTCTTCTTACATAATTAAGAGATTTTCCGTCTTCTTCTTCAGCTTTTTTAAATGTTCTAACTCCTAAATCTTCTATTCTGCTTTTTTCTTGATTTATTACTGCCCATCCAACAGATGCTATTCCTATATCTAGCCCTATTGTATACCTCATTTATTTCTCCTTCCACTTGTTAACATAATTTATATTCTGTCATATATAATATTTTTTGTCAAAATTTAAGTACTTTAACAGTATTTATAAAAGAAGATGTCCTATACCAAAAGGTATAGGACAGTACTTCTCAACTTAAACGTTTATTATAATAACCCTTCAAGTTTTGATATGATATAATAAAATTAGTATATCATTTCTTAATTCATATGTCAAGTTTTTTTTAATTTTGCAAACCAATAGTTTATTCGTTGCTCTGTTAGAAGGTTTAATTCTGCACCTAAAAATATTGCATAGATTATTGAGTAGAGCCACATCATTATTACTATTAGGGTTGCAAGGCTTCCATATATTACTGAGAAATTTGTGAATATATCTACATATATTGAAAAGAAAAAAGATATAACATATAGTGCAATAGCTGTAAAACTTGCTCCAGGTATGTAGTTTTTTATAGTTGTTCCCTTTTTCCTTGGAGAAAACCTATACATAAGAAGAAATATAAAAAACATTATAAAAATAGAAATAATGCTTCTTGCAGCGAGCAGTATGTTTGCTATTCCACTAAATTCTTGAAAGTTATTTCTTATGGATGTTTCTAAGGCACCTCCAAACACTAGTAAAACTAATACTAAAATAACTAAAAATAGTGAAATAACGGCACCTAAAACTCCTTTAACCATGAGAAAGATAGCATTTTCCTCTTGCTTATTAGATATTCCAGATAATCCTTTATTTAAAGCATAAAAACTTTTGCTAGCAGACCAAAGCGTAAATATTGCTGATATTGAAATTGTTTCAATAGATTTTGAATAAACTTCTTGGATTATATCTAATACACTACTTTTTAATATATTTGGTAGTATTACTTCTAAAATATTTGCTAAACTATCTTTTTCTATATTTACATATTTTATAAGACTAAGTAGTAATATTACAAAAGGAATAAAAGATAAAAAAGTATAATATGCACATTGTGCAGTATATTCTCCTATATGATCTTCTCCTAATTTCTTAAAAAAGTCACTTATCTTTTTAATTAATTGCATTTTATCTTTTCTCCTAAATACTTTACCTATATTTATTTTACCCAAATTAGTAAGAAACATGACTTGCAAGAAGAAAGTTAATAATTTAAAAGAACAAAGTGCATATTTGCCCTTTGCTCTTTTTTTAATAAGTTTAAGATAATCTCATAGTTTTATTTAAAATTTTTCAAGAAATATTCCATCTTTTCTAAGAATTCTGTATTATTTTTGCTTGCAACCATTTGTGTTAGAAGCTGCTCTGTTACATCTGAGGTTGACATACTTGATAAAGCTTTTCTAAGTGCAAATACCGTTTCTAACTCTTTTGGTGAAAGAAGAAGCTCTTCTCTTCTTGTTCCTGATTTATTAATATCTACAGCAGGGAAAATACGTTTTTCTGATAGTTTTCTATCAAGATGTACTTCCATATTACCTGTTCCTTTAAATTCTTCAAAAATGATGTCATCCATTTTACTTCCTGTTTCAACTAATGCTGTTGCAAGTATAGTTAAACTTCCTCCACCTTCTATGTTTCTTGCAGCACCGAAAAATCTTTTTGGTTTATGCAAAGCTGATGGATCAAGACCTCCTGAAAGTGTTTTTCCGAGAAGGAGGTACAACTAAGTTATATGCTCTTGCAAGTCTTGTAATACTATCTAATAATATTACTACATCTTTTTTCTGTTCGACTAGCCTTTTTGCTCTTTCTAAAACCATTTCAGCAACCTTTACATGATGTTCAGGTAGTTCATCAAAGGTTGAATAAATAACATCTCCATTTATAGATCTTCTCATGTCTGTTACTTCTTCTGGTCTTTCATCAATTAATAGTACAATTAATTGTATTTCAGGATTGTTAGTTGTTATACTATTTGCAATTTTCTTTAAAAGAGTTGTTTTTCCTACCTTTGGTGGAGAAACTATCATTCCTCTTTGACCTTTTCCAACAGGAGACATTAAATCTATAATACGCATAGCAATTTCATTTTGAGTAGTTTCAAGTTTTAGCCTGTCATGTGGATGTATTGGTACTAATTCATCAAAATTTTTTCTTGCAAGTGCAACATCTGGTGCTTCATCATTTATATGACCTACAAATATTAACGCAGGGAATTTACCACCATCTTTTGGATATCTGGCAATTCCTTTTATTTTATCTCCTGTACTTAATCTAAAACGTTTAATTTGAATTGGAGAAATATATACATCATTTGCAGTTGATAAGTAATTTGTTCCTCTTAAAAATCCATATCCATCAGGTAAAACTTCTAAGATACCCTCTGCTATTGTATCTCCTTCATTTGTTACCTTATATGTACCGATTTCCGACTAACAAATTCTTCTTTGTCTTCACTTAGTTCTATATTATCTTCTACTTCTTCTGTCATATTTTCTGTACTTTTTAATAACTCAATCAGCTCGTCCTTTTTTAATTTACTGATGTTTTTTAAACCTCTTTCTTTTGCGATTTGACGCAATTCTGATAATTGCATATTCTCTTCCATACTATACCCCCATATGTATATCTATATTAATTTATTTAATAACTTGGAAAAATAAGATTTGTGCGAAACTAGCACTTTGTATGAATTTATCTATTTTAAGATATTAAATTTAATTCTGCTAAAAAAATGAATAGCTAAAATTCATAAAACTATAGTTTTATGAATTTGCACTCCCTATATCAATATATACTTTTTCATTTGGCTTATACATTCCTAGCTTTTCTCTTGCAATTTTTTCTATATATTCTAATGAGCTAGAATTTTCCTTAAGAGCAATTAAAGAATCTTTTTTTTCAGTTTCTTTATCAATTTCTTGTTTTACTGCTGTAATGTTACTCTTATATGCATCTAACTTTTTTTGTTGATTATATATAGTAACTGCAAAATATATAATGAAAGCAACTATTATTATCTTTTTAATTAATTTATTTACATTAAATTTCATATGTATTCTCTCTATTTCCTTTTTCTTACACATAACACATAATTTATCTAATAACTATATAATTCAACAAAAACTTTTAAAATCCTTCTTTTTTCTTTAAATTTTTGCGATTTTTAGACTTTATTTTGAATTTTTGAGTATTTTTTAGCAAATTTTTTGTATTTAAAAGTTTTTTATAGACATATTTTGTAGGAATAATTAGAATATTTTTTATAAATTTTAATATGATTTTTATTGGATATATTATAACTTTTAAAATTTTATAAATGATTTCTTTGAAAAATACAATAATTTTAACAGAGAATTTTACAATAGTTTTGCTAAGAAATAGCATATACATTGCTATTCCTAAGAATATACCAATAAAAATGTAACCTCTAATTTCTCCATTATTGAAAACAAATAGTAAATATAAAACACTAGATACAGAAACTAGCCAAAATATTCCATCTTCAATATAAGTTACAAAATTTGGCGTTTTAAAGCTTCGTCTTAAGATTCTAAAAATATCAAATATAATTCCTATAAAAATGCCATTTAATATGAAAATTAAAAATAAGTAGCCCTGCATTAATGTAACATTATTCACTGTTTTTCTCACCTATATTTCATAATATTATCTAAATATCTTACTAATCAGGCTTCCACTTTTATCTTTTCCTAGTTCTTTTTCACTGTAGTTTAGCCCACTTATCTCACCTTCTACTATGACCTCAGATGTATCTATACTTAATTTGTTGATTTTTAGACTTTCTCCTTTTATTGTAAGAAGTCCGAAGTTCTGTTTCAACCATTACAACTTGATCGTCAAAACTTAAAACATCTAAAACTCCTGATATACTTAATTTTTCTCTATTTTCTAATATTAAATTTTGGATAGCTGTTTGAGTTACATTTCTTCTTTCTTCAAGTGTCATACTTTTTACCTTCCTTTCTTACGTTTATATATTATATATATTCAGCTTTTTTTAGTTTTAGAACAAAAACAAAGAGGAATCCTAAAATAGGACCCTCTTTTGAATAAAGATTTATTCTTTTTTTAAATATGCTTCCATGAAGCCTTCGATTTCTCCGATCCATTACTGCTTCTACATTTCCAACTTCAAAACCTGTTCTGTGGTCTTTAACTAAGGTATATGGACAAAATACATAAGATCTAATTTGACTTCCCCAAGCTATTTCTCTTTGCACACCTTTTAAGTCTTCTATTTTATCTTTGTGTTCTTTTTCTTTTAAGTCCAATAATTTTGATTTAAGCATTTTCATTGCAGTTTCTTTATTTTGAAGCTGAGAACGTTCACTCTGGCAAGCAGATACTGTGTTCGTTGGAATATGTGTTATACGTACGGCTGAAGATGTTTTGTTTACATGTTGACCACCGAGCACCAGATGAACGATAGGTATCAATTCTTAAGTCATCTGGATTTATTTCGAGTTCGACATCATCAGTAATTTCAGGTAAAACTTCAACTGATGCAAAGGAGGTATGCCTTCTTCCTCCTGCATCAAAGGGAGAAATTCTAACTAATCTATGAACGCCCATTTCACCTTTTAAATATCCGGTATGCATATTCTCCACTAATTACAGCTGTAACACTTTTTATTCCCGCTTCTTCTCCTTCTAAAAAATCTGTTTCTTTTATTACATAGCCATTACTTACTGCCCACCTTGAATACATTCTATAAAGCATTTGAGCCCAGTCTTGAGATTCTGTACCACCGTGCACCAGGGTGTAAAGTAATAATTGCATTATTTTTATCAAATTTTCCAGATAAAAACATTTTAGTTTCAAGTTTTTCAAGTTTTGTTTTTAGCACATTTGTGTCTTTTTCAAGATGCTTTTCCATTTCTTCATCAGTTTCTATTTTCAAAAATTCATTAATTTCAATTAAATTTTCTAAATCATTTTTTATAGAAGAAATATCTAATAGCTTAGCTTTAACATCTTTCATATCTCTGAGTACAACATTTGCCTTTTTCATATCGTTCCAAAAACCGTGAATCTAAAGTTTTTTCTTCTAATTCTTTTAAACTTTTTTTTAGCTTTTCTTCTTTTCCAACAGTTTTTTCAAGCTCTAAAAATCTATCTTTTAAATTTAACAGTTCTCTTCTATTCTCATCAAGGTCAATCATTAAACCACTCCTACCTTACTTTTAAAGTATATGTTAATTATATAAAATAATATTAAAACCGTCAAGAGATCGAATTGTTTTGTAAATACATTATCTTTCAAATTTAATCGAGTAGGAAGTGAATAATTATTTTATTCACTTCCTACTCGATTATTTTGCCCTTAGCAATTGTAATATGTAAATACTATTGTATATTAGATAGTGTTAATATATTTCTGGAAAATTTATAAAAGTTTTTATAGCTTTAACATTGCTATATAACTAGATTGTATTAAACAGCTCTTTCAAAACCAAATCTAATAATTTCTTTTTAGATGTATCATTAACATTTAACTCTCTAATCTTTTCTATCAATAAAGTTGCATGAAAGTTTGCAACTCTA
>CANSNA010000026.1 GCA_947648255.1 uncultured Clostridium sp.
TTTGGAAGTTCCTATATCTAAGCCAACAATTATATCACCTATTGCCAACCTTAACTCCTCCATCTTTTACATATTTTCTGTATAAAAGGATATAATATTTTGAGAAAAAAGTCAATAGAAATTGTAATAATTTTGTAACATTTTTGTAATAGTTTTGTTATATCTTATAAATAAAAAAAGCCGAGCTCCTATAATACAATACTCTCAGCTTTTTTCGTTTGCTAATACGTCTTTTTAGATATTTTTTTAATTTTTCTTTAACCATTTTATTACTTATTTGTGCCTTTGTTTATATGTGTTTCTTTTTTCTTAATTTCATTCCATCTTTCTATATAGTGTCTTCTTATTATTGTTAGGTTGTTAAACATTCTTCCCACAAATACCACTATCGCTGCAAGGTAAATGTCCACATTTAGTTTGTTGCCAAGTAGTGTTAACATTATTGATAGTATTGCGTTTACGAAGAATCCTGATACAAATACTTTAAAGTCAAAGTTATTTTTTAATGTTGCTGTTATTCCTCCAAGTACTGTATCTAGTGCTGCAATTATTGATATTGCTAAGTAGTCTGTATACATATATGAGATTACTGGTGCATTCGCCCCTAGTATTAGTCCTATTAGACATCCTACAATTATGAATAATATTATCATAGTTTTTCCTCCTATTCTTTTACATAGTCTAATGTTAGTTTTCCTGTATATTTTCCTATTGTTATATTTCCTGTTTTTACATTTATTGTGTAATTTTTGCCATATACGTCTATATATCCACCTTTTATGCTTAAAGCACTTTGAAGATGTGTTGTGTCTCCTATTGCTTTTATTTCATATGGTGCTGATATTCTTTCTCCATTTACTTCGATGATTGGGCTTTTGGGTTCTACTATATATGACATGGAAACTATTCTTTGACCGTTTATTGATATTGCTTCTGCTCCTGCAAGTTGTAATTCATTTATTAATTGCAATAATTCTATGTATGTTATAGTGCTTTCACTTGTATTTTCCATTGTTATTGTTATTCCTTCGCCATATACGTCTGTTTTCCCTAGTTTCATATTTATTTCTTTTATATCTTTTTCTAAAAGTGCTATTGTTGCTTCTTCTGATTGTTCATTTTGTTTATATTCTTCTATTCTTGTTTGAACTGCTTTTATTTCTTCTTGTGCTTCTTGATAGTTTGTTTTATATGCTGATAGTGTTTCTTTTAGCTCTGTTTCTCTCATAAATTCTATCCCGCCCGGTATCTGTTTCGTTTACTATCCTAAATTGTATGAACATTACATATACTAGAATTAATGCCATAAGACCAATTGTTGCACTCATTATAAGTTTGCTTTTATTCAATATTAATCACTTTCCTTTCTTCTATTCTGTACTTTTCATGTATTTGGGAGTTATTGTTCCTGTGTATTTAGGAATTGTAACTAATGGTGGATTTATTGTTCCATCGTCTGTTCTTTTAAATGTTGCAATTATTCCTTCGTCTTCCATTATTGATAGATATCCTCCGTGGTCTTGTTATTGCTGAAAGTGAATATACATCTCCTATTGCCTTTATTTCAAATGGTGAACTTAGTTTTACTCCATTTACTGTTATGATTGCTCCTGCACAAGTAATTGCAGTGTTTGATACTATTCTTTGTCCGTTTATAGATATTGCTTCTGCTCCTGAGTTTTTTATATCGTTTATTATTTGCCTTAAGTCTTCATCATGTACTAGTGCTTTGTTTATTCCAAGACCTAATTCTTTTGGGCTTGTTATATCACTGTCTCTAAGTGTGAGTATAATTCCTTTTCCTTTTAGTTCTGTAAGACCTAATAGATCATTTGCTTGTTCTATTTCTTCTTGAAGTTCTTTTAGTCTTCCGTTTTCTTTTGTGGATTCTTGTCTTGCTCTTTCTAATTCTTTTTCTTTGTTTTCTAAGTCTTTGTATAATCTTTCTGTGTTTTCTTTCCATTTTAGCACTTCTTCTTTTAATCCTTGTTCTGCATAATATGAGCCTACTATTTTTCTTGCTTCTTCTATTGTATTTAATTGTATGGCTATTGCACTTGTTAGCAGTATACACATTAGCCCAAGAGCTATTCCTATTTGTGTTTTGTTTTTCATGTTTTATGCCTCCTTATTCTTTGGGCGAAAAGAAAATTGGTTCTACGTTTAAATGTATTATTCCGCTTTCGCCTTTCTTTTCTCTTATAAACATACTTACCCATGCCATTTTGGCACTTATATTTGATGCATCTCCTAGCATTATTGTTTTCTTTTCTTCTTCAAATTCCAATATGTAATCATTGCTATTTTCTATGTTTATGCTGTTTAGCTTTGCTTCTATGTTGTTGTTTTCTACTGCGTCTACTATTTTTATTAAATCGTTAAATTTAGAAATGTCTCCTTCTTCTATTCTTCCTCCTATGTCTATTTTGCCAAAATCTGTTATACATCCTTTTATTATCAGATAGTCAAGCGGTGCAAGATTTGTTTCTAATAAATATCCATTTTTGTCTAGATAGTAATACTTGCTGTCTTGTTCTGCCAGATAACTTATTTTTCTTTCTACTGCATTTATTTCTATTTTATTTGGATATATATTTTTTATTTCTACTGATTCTACATAGGGTTCTTTCTTCATTGTTATTATTATATTATTTTTGTCTATGCTAAAAATGTTATCTCCTAGTTCTATTCCAGACATTGCAATGTATACGCTTTCACTTATTTCATTTGATCCATTTACTACTATTTCTGTTATTTCAAATACTGGTGATACAAATAAAAATGCTATTATTCCTGCAAGTATTCCTATTACAATTATAAGTTTTAATAGTATTTTTAATATTTTTCTTAGTTTTCCTTTTTTCTTTTTGGGTGGTTTTTTTTGTGTTTTTACACTTTTTATATTTTGAATTTTATTTTTTGAGCCTTTTGTGTTCTTTGTTTCATTTATTGTTTCTTTGTTTTTTTCTTCTTTTTTTATTTTAGCTTTTTTTTTCTTCTTTTTAGGAGGTATTGTTTTTTCTCTTTTTGAATTATAGCCTATTATGAATTCATTTTCTATGTCTTTTTCTTCTTTTCTTTTCTCTTTTTTCTTTTTTCTAGGCATTGCTTGTCCTCCCTTCTTTTGTTTTTATTGGGCTTTCAGGCATAGTTTTTATGCCTTTTGCCCTTTTATTTATAATTTATATATTTTTTAATGTTATTTTAGCTCCTAAGGAATTGAGTTTTTGTTCTAAACCGTTCATATCCTCTTAATATATATTTTGCGTTAGAAATTGTTGTTTTTCCTTTTGCGATTATCCCTGCAAGTATTAAGCTTGCTCCTCCCCTTAAGTCTTCTGCTACAACTTCTGCTCCATATATTTTTCTTGTTCCTTTTATTATGCAGATTTTCCCTTCTACTGTAATTTTTGCTCCCATCTTTCTAAGTTCGTTTACATATCTATATCTGTTTTCAAAGATATTTTCTATAACTATTGAAGTTCCTTTGGCATTTACTAGCATTGCTCCAAATACTGATTGCATATCTGTTGGAAATCCTGGATATGGCATTGTTTTTATTTCTATACTGTTTAGTTTTTTTGGTGCTTCTAGTTTGATACTATCTTTTTTTATATCTAAAATGCAGCCAGCTTCTTCTAGTTTATGAAGCATTGGTGTTAAATGTTCTGGTACAACTTTTTTTAGGTTTATTTTTCCTCCTGTTGCTGCAACTGTGCAAAGTAATGTTCCTGCTTCGATCCTATCTGGCATTATATTATATCCTGTGTCTTTTAGTTTTTTTACTCCTGTGATTTTAATTATATTACTACCTGCTCCCTGTACTTTAGCACCCATTTTATTTAAAAAATTGGCTAAATCTACAATTTCAGGTTCCATTGCTGCATTTATAATTTTTGTTTCTCCTTCTCCTAAAACTGACATCAGTATTACATTTTCGGTTGCTCCAACACTTGGGAAGTCAAGATGTATCTCTGAGCCTACAATGTTTTCAGCTTCGCAAGTAATAAATCCTGCCTCTTCTTTGATTTCTGCTCCAAGTTCTTTAAATGCTTTTAAATGTAAGTCTATTGGTCTTGCTCCTATATCGCACCCTCCGTGGATATGAAAATTTAGCCTTTTTCATTCTACCGAAGCAAGGCTCCTGCCATTATAACAGAGGACCTCATCTGTCTCATTAGTTCATGTGAGATTTCATGAGAATTAACTTCACTTGAGTCAACTATTATTTTACCATTATTTCGCTTTACTTTGCAACCTAATTTTTTAAGTATTTCAAACATCATTTGTGTATCATGAATATTTGGTACATTATATAGTCTTGTAATTCCTTTATTTAAAATGGTTGCTGCTATAATTGGAAGTGATGCATTCTTTGATCCTGATGCAAAAGTTTCTCCTTCTAATTTTCTTCCTCCTTCAATTATGTAACTAAGCATTTTATCTATCACACCTCTCGTATAAAAGTTTTTGTTATATATTATGTTTCGTTTACGTAAAGTGTGAAAAATGTATTGCTTTTCTTAGGTTTGTGTGCTATAATTTATTACATATCGAATTTTTTCGATAATGTTGCAAAGACCTAGCTTTATCAAATAATTATTTAAGGAGGCAAAAAAATTTATGCCAAATCAGAGGAAATGTCCAAAGTGTGGAGGTACAGGAAGAGATCTTTTCCGTGGATGGCTAAGCTGTTCACGGTGTGGAGGAGATGGTTATATCGGTCCTAAAGAAGTCGATTGTCCTAGATGCCATGGCAGCGGTGAATCTATTCCTGAGGGATTTGGGAATACACAGTTTAGGTGCTGCGAGAAGTGCTTTGGTACAGGACGTATTTGGATAGAAATCTAAATTAAAAAGCAGTGGGAGTTCTTATATGGAATTCCCACTGCTTTTTAGCTTATTCTTCTTTTAGACTTTCTTTATATTTTATAAAATCATTAATTGCAAGTTTTATAACTGCTACAATTGGCACAGCTAAAAACATACCTATAATTCCAAAGTAAGTTCCAATTACAGTAACTGAAAATATTATAAGTATTGGGCTAATTTCAAGTGAGTCACCAATAATTTTAGGGTTTATAATATTTGCATCGATTTGTTGAAGAATAATTACAACAACTGCCATCCAAAATGCCTGTGATATTCCACCTGTAAATATTGTTATGATAATTGCAAGTACTATTGCAATTATTGCTCCTAGATAAGGAATTAGGTTAAATAAACCTATCATAAATCCTAGTAAGATTGCATATTTTACTCCAAGTAAAGACATTGCTATGCTTGTTAAAACTCCAACAATAAGAGCATCTACTAGTTGGCTAGATACAAATCTAAAAAATATTGCATTTGTTTCTCTAAAGTATTTCCCAATAGTTTTATATGCACTAATATTAAACATTGCTCCACATAGTTTTTTTGCTCCATTTACAATTTGGCTTCTTTCTGCAAGAAGATAAATTGATACAACTATAGTTACAAAGATATTAAATATGCTTGTTGCAATTCCTATAACTCCTTTGGCATATTCTCCTATTTTTTCTAAATTGAAATAGTCTTCTATTTTTATTGTTCCTAAGTTTTCAATTATCCCTTTTAAATCTATTTGATTTAAAACTGAGTCTTCTGGGATGTCTTTTATAGTTTCTATCATAGAACTATAGTATCCGTGGTAGAGCTCCTGCTAATTCCATAAAGCTTTCATATACTGTTGGAACTATGAATTTTATAATAACTACTATAATTAAGATTGCAATAAAGTAAACTATAAATATTGATAGCCATCTGGCTCTTTTTCTTATAAATTTGTTTTTGGTTTTTAGGATAAATGTTTCTACTTTTCTACAAGGCAAATAAAATATATATGCTATTAAAAGTGCCATAATAAATGGCATAAGTACAGAAGATAGCTCTTCTATCCATCTTGTTACATCTCCTAAATTGTCTAAAAGTTTATAAACTGCGATTAGGCAAACTGCAAAAATAAACCATGTTACCCATTTTTTCCAGTTTTTTGTCATTTATTTTTCCTCCTCTTAAATTTCTAAATCTAAACCTACTGGGCAATGATCACTTCCCATTATTTTATCAAATATGTATGCTTCTTTTATATTATCTTTAACCCCACTTGATGCAATGAAGTAGTCTATTCTCCAGCCTATGTTTCTTTCTCTTGATTTTGCAAAATATGACCACCAAGTGTATGCATCTTCTTTTTCTGGGTATAGATATCTAAATGTGTCTATAAATCCTGCATTTAAAAGATCTGTCATTTTTTCTCTTTCTTCATCTGTAAATCCTGCATTTTTTCTGTTTGATTTTGGATTTTTTAGGTCTATTTCCTTATGTGCAACATTTAAGTCTCCACATAAAATAACTTCTTTTTTTTCTTTTAGATTTACTAGATATTTTTTAAATTCATCTTCCCATATTTGCCTATAATTTAGCCTTTCGAGCTCTCTTTTTGAGTTGGGAGTATAGCAATTTACAAGATAGAATTTTTCAAATTCTAATGTGATTACTCTTCCTTCTTGATCATGCTCTTCTATTCCTATACCATAGTTTACATTTATTGGTTCCTGTTTAGAAAAGCATGCCGTTCCTGAATATCCTTTTTTTACTGCACTATTAAAGTATGAAAAATACCCTTCTGCAAAGTTTATATCTACTTGTCCTTCTTGCATTTTTGTTTCTTGTATGCAAAATATATCTGCATTTGCTTCTTTGAAAAACTCTTTAAATCCTTTATTAATTACTGCTCGTAATCCATTTACATTCCACGAAATTAGTCTTATCATTTAATACTCCTTTAAACATAAATATTGGGGCAAGTTTAAAACCCACCCCATTGATTATTTTACAAGATAAATATGGCATTCTAAATTTCTTCTACCAAAAGATATGCATTCATTATATGTATTCATATATATATCTACTTTGTTATTAGTAATTGCTCCTCCTCTATCTTGCACAACAAACCATCCACCGTTTGGACTGTTTTTAAAGTGTGGTATGTAAATTATTGTGCCCATTGGATACCCAGAACCTGCTGCAACTGTATACCAAGCTGTGGCATTTACCCCACTTGCTGTTCTCTCATGCCCATTTACTGCTGTATATGCAGAGGCATTTAATGTTTTTACTATTGGTTCTATTCCTTCTACTTTACTTGCAAGTGTTCCTTTTGTTTCTGTATGAGACACTGTTGTTCTTGAGGTTGTTCCTCCACTTCTGTTGGTCACATTGCTAGTTTGCACTATCTTGTCTTTAGCTTCTTTTATAATTTCTTCACTTATTAATGTTCTACCTATTTCTATATCATTTTGATATTTTACTTTGTAAGTTGCTTTCTTTAAACCGTCTTCTCCTTCTTGTAACACAGTGGTTACTACTCCTTCACTAGAGTTTGACGCATCTTTGGTAACAGTTTGATATGGGATTGTTTCTTCTACTGTGACAATTTTTTCAATGATTGTATTATATGCACTTAGTAATTTGTCTAAATATACATTGCCCTCTTCTTCTGCAATAGCAACTGCTGAATAAGCATCTTGGGTTATTCCTGTAATTACTATTTTGCCTGAAGACTCTGTTATTTCTGAGTCTAGATTTGGAACTACACTTTCTTCTGGTAAAACTACTATATGGTTCTCCTCTAGAATATCTGCAACAACAGACTTAGTTGTAAGTACATCTATCTCACAATTGTCAGCTAAAACAATCTTAATATTCTTCACATCCGCACTTGAAGCTAAAACACAGACGCTTAGCATAAAAATTGCAATTAAAGTTATTGTTGCAATTCTTATTACGGACAGTGAAGCTTGTTCGCTTTTTATCATAAGAATTTGTCCCTCCTTGTTTCAATAGTACGATTATACTATGAATTTTCAAAAATGTCAAATTTTTATCTGAAATCCATACACCTTGCTCCTTGCGGATCTGCAAGTTTTCGTCAAAAAGTCGCAAAATGTTTTTTAGCTTTTCCTTAATACAAGCCTATTTCAAACTATAAAATTCTAGAACAAAAAAATCAAATTTTTTTGTTCTAGAATTTTATATTATCTTTTCAAACCTATAATTCTTCTCTAGTTTATCTTCTAAATAAACTTTAGCCAAAAGTTCAATTTCTTCTACGGATGCTTCTGGTACAGAAAATGAAAATAGTTTTTTCATATCACTCATAACTATATATCTAATAGCATACAAAGTACTTTCACAAATTTTAATTACACTCTTATCCTGCCTGCTACAAACTTCACACTTTATTCCATTGTCTCTAATACTAAAATGACTGATATTCTCTTTATTTTTGCACGAAACACAGGATAAAATATCAGGAACAAATCCAATAAGGCACAAGAGTTTAATTTTAAATATAGCTACAATTAAATCCTTATTCTTATCAGTTTCACAAATCGCATAAACTGTATTTAAAATAAGCCTCATAACATTATATGAACTATCGTTTTCATGAGTCACATCTTCTACAATCCTTGCAATATAAGAAACATATTGTAGCTTGTCTAAATCTATCCTTAAATTATAAAAGACTTCGATAGGCTCACAAGAGTTTATATTATACGCATTACCATT
Organism: uncultured Clostridium sp.; assembly: GCA_947648255.1. Classification (GTDB taxonomy): domain Bacteria; phylum Bacillota; class Clostridia; order TANB77; family CAG-508; genus JAAWPK01. The sequence continues at coordinate 8,596 of CANSNA010000026.1, forward strand.
CCCTTTGTATAATACATACTCCCCAAAGCTTAAAAATTGCGTACCCGCTAACATACTACTATTTGGCTTTCTTGCTCCACGTGCTGCACAAGAAATCTTGCCGAAGGTCTGGTGTTAGCATTGTAAGCATCTTATCGAAGTCTCCCATATTACTTTCTCTTAAAATAATACCCTTTGTCTTTATTATTCCCATTATCATCCTCTAACAAACTATCTTCTATGTTCTTTGTTTTACTAAATTCTAAATAGGTATTTATATTTCCTGTTTTTTTAAAAGCATTCCACGCTATTTTACTTAACATATAAGCCACACTCCATTTCTCGCTTTTTTATCCATTGTTTACTTTATATATTTTGTGTGTTTTAGGTTCTTTTATACTTTCATTTATTTTTTTGGTTTAAATCTTTTTAAAACTGCATCTTCGTCTTGCCAGTCTTTTCTGACTTTTACCCAAGTTTGAAGGTTTATTTGTTCTCCTAAGCTTTTTTCAATATCTTCTCTTGCATATGTTCCTATTTGTTTTAGTTTGCTTCCGTTTTTTCCAATAATTATCCCTTTGTGCGATTCTCTTTCACAAAAAATTGTAGCATCTATATTAAAGATTTTTTTTCCTTCTCTTGTTTTGCCTGTTTTTAATTTTTGCACTTCTACATAAATTCCATGTGGTACTTCGTCATCTAGTAATTTTAATGCTTTTTCTCTTATAATTTCTTCTACTAGCGTTCTTATTGTTTGGTCTGTATAGGTTTCCTCATCATAGTATTTTGGTCCGTAGTCTAAGTATTTTTCAATTTCTTCTAATATGATTTCATTTTTGTCTCCTTGTTTTGCAGATATTGGAATCACTGCTTGGAAATTATATTGTTTGCTGTATATCTCTATCAATTTTAGTAATTCTTCTTTTTTTACTAAATCAATTTTGTTTATTAAAAGTATTGTTTTCTTTTTTGATTCTTTTATTTTTTCTAGTATAAGGCTATCTCCTTTTCCTATTTCTTTGCTTGTTGCTTCAATTATAAATAAAATTAAGTCAACATCTTTGCTAGATTCAAATGCCGTTTGTACCATTATATTACTTAACTTTGTTTTTGGTTTATGAATTCCTGGAGTATCTATAAAAATTATTTGTGATTTTTCCCTATTTACTATTCCTGTTATTTGTGTTCTTGTTGTTTGTGGCTTGTTGGCTGTTACTGCAATTTTTTCTCCTATTAATGAGTTTAATAAAGTTGATTTTCCGTACGTTTGTCCTTCCTAAAATTGAAACGAAGCCAGATTTGAATTTGTCCATATTTCTTTCCTCTACATTTCTTCGCTAATTACTTTATTTTCTTCTTTTTCCTTTATAGGTATTTTTTCTATTTTTAGTGTCTCTCTACATGATATACAAATTTGATGTCTTGTGCCCTCTTCTTGTTCTGTTGCTTCTTTGTCTATTATCCATTCTCCTTCTATATGACCTACTTTCTTTAAAATAATTCGTTCTTCATTGTTACATCTTGTGCATTTTTTTATTTCATATCCATCTTCTAGACATGTTGCTTGTTTTTTATCTGATAGTACATATATATGTGTGCATGGTTCTTCTGGTTTTGTTGTTTCGATAGGTTCTGGTGTTTGAGTTGGTTTTGGTAATTTGTCTAACTTTTTTGTTTCTTCTTTACCACATCTTGTGCATGTTCTTTTTTGTATTCCTTCATTTTCTATTGTAGGGTCTTTAGCTATCTCCCATTCTGTAAATGAATGACCTAATTGTGGCTTATATTCTGTTTTTGTTTCTCCACATGAACATCTTAGGGTTTTATTTCCTTCACTTTCACAAGTTGGTTCTTTTTCTTTCCCAACTAGTGTTTTATATTCATGTGTGTGTTTTGGCTCTGCTACTTTTCCATAGTTAAAGTAAGCAATGTTCATATCTACACGCCCTGCAATTCCTGGCACACTTCCTTTACTTGTGTATTGCCACATATTGAAACTTCCTTTGTAGTCTGTTTGCTCTGTGTAGTGTGCAAGCCAGAATTTACATGTAAATGAGCTTCTTGACATTTTGTTTGTTATATCATTTTTGTTTGCATACATCATTGGTTCATATCCTGCTGATTTTACATAATTTAAAAATGCTAGTGCATTTTGTGTGCCTTCTTTTCCTGAAACACCTTGACATCTATATCTTCCGAAGTCTTCAAAGTCGTATACTACTGGATATGTAATGTGGTATGGAGCAATTTTGTTTACTACCCACGCTGCTTCTTCTAAAGCTTCTGTTTCATTTATTGCTGTTGAGTAAAAATAAATCCCTACTTTTATTCCGTTTGCTGTGGCTTTTGATACATTTGTTTTAAAATATGTATCTTCATATATTTTTCCCTCTGTTTGCCCTCTAAATCCACAGCGAATTATTGCAAAGTCTACTCCACTTTGTTTTACTTTTGCCCAATCTATTTTTCCTTGATGTGCTGATACATCAATTCCCATTGATTTCTGTCCGACATTTTCAAACATTTCTTCTGCTTTTTCTTGAGATACCTCTTCTCCTCCTGTTTTTTTATTTTTTTCTGCGTCTTCGTTTGAGTTAACTGTTGCGACTGTTGATTTTGGAATTTCTATTGTTTTGTTTTGATATGTAACTGTTTTAGGTGGGGCTACATCTTCTTCTTTTTCTTCTTGGTTCTCTTCTGAAATTTCCTCTTCTTCCTCTTCTATTGGTTTTTCTGGTATTTCCTCTGGTATTTCTTCTATTACTGATATTTCTACAATTGCATCTGTTTCTTCTGGTTTTGTGTCTTTTGCACTAAATGCATAAGATATAGCTGTTATCCCTGCAATTACAGTTATAATTCCTACAATTATTGCAATTTTTACTTTTAAACTTGTTTTTAATAATATATTTTTCATATCTATTCCTTTTATTTGTTTTTTTAATTATACCGCTATATTTTTTTAGTGTCAATGATTATATTTTTTTTAATTTCTTGATTTTCCGCTTCTGTTATTAAATTTTCTTTAAATAAATTATTTAAAAATGATAATTCCATACTACAATTCAGCATAGTATTATCTTTTAATTGCTTAGAGTTATCTACTTTTATTTCATAATTATGTAGTATGAAATTACTCCTTTTCTTTAAATTTGAAAAGAAAAAGAACAAAGAAACTAGAATTTTTCTAATCTCTTTACTCTTTCTTTTCATCTTCAAAAATATAGTCTGCAAATTTCTTATTACATCTTAATAAATATAGATATCCGAATTCCATATTTTTAGGATTCTTTGTACTTTTTATCGTTGCAATATAATTTAAATCTTTCTCAATTGCTTCTACTCCCAATTCTTCTTTTAATTCTCTAATAGCCCCTTCATTTACAGTTTCTCCTGCTCTAATATGCCCTGCTACAGAAATATCCAACAATTAGGATGTGATTTCTTTCTTGCACTTCTCTTCTGTAACAGTAATTCATTATTGTCATTTATAATTCAAACATGTGCAGTTCTATGAAAATTACCATCTTCATGTGCTTTTGTTTTTTCTTTTATTTCTCCAATAGGATTATTATTTTCATCAAATATATCTATGTATTCCATTGTTCCTCTCCCACATTAAAAAAATATATTATCTTCTAAATCATCTGGATGTTCTAATTCTGTTTGTAAATCTTCCCAAAGAAACAAAGGATAAAAGTATTCTACATTTAACTCTTTACATTTTTCTTTGCTAAATTCATTATCTCCATTATAATAAAATGCTACATCTTCATATTCTACAATATCTTTAAAATCTCTACTACCATATTCCTTTGTTAAGCAAACATATAATATTTTGGCATTTTTATATCTCTTTTTTATTTCATTTATACATATCTCTACACTTGTTCCCGTACTGTGCATTGCTTCAACTACTAAAAATAGTGGTTCTTTTTTATCTATTTCTATTGAATTAAATGGATTAAAAATCATTTCAATTTTGTTCTCTCCATTTTTATAAGCTATATGTTTAACTTGAATAGGCAAAAATTTTATTATATTTAATTTATTAGAAATATATGTTGCTGGTACTGCACCACTTCTTAAAACAGGACATATATAATCTATCTTTATTTTATTATCTTGAATATATTTTCTTAAATGGTCACATAATTTGTCTATATGTTGTAAAAATTCATTATGTTCCATTCTTTTATAGTTTTTCTGCATTTTACACTCTCCTTATAAATCTATATAATCATTTATGTCTAATTTATATCACAACTTTACAATTTTTCATAGTGTTTTGCCAATATTTACAAAACATATTTATCCTTACATTTGCTTAAGTGCCACAAAATCTTTAATAGAAATAATGTCAAGAGCGAGTGATTATGTATTTCCACTTACCACTTAAGCAACTACTTTAACTTTCACACCCAAATTTTGATGTTTTTCTTTTCCAAACCTACCTTTTTTCAAAAGTTATAATCCTTGACAACATATCAAAATCAAGTATTACACGTCTTGTTTTAGTTGTAGCACTGCCACGCACTCCACGTGGCTTGTTTCTTTCTGGTTGCAATATTGTTTGAATGTTGTTTATCGCATGTAGCAGTAAATTTATCTTTGCAATTTATCTCTGTTCCATTTTTACATATAAATCTTATTGTATATGGATTTACTGTCCCATCTTCTGCTACTTCGCCAATTATTACTTTATCAATTAAACATTCAAACACATCTTTATCAAACTTTGGCATTATATCTATATTTTCAAATAAACTTTTAAACTTGTTTAATCTTAGTTTAATACTTTCTGTTCTATTTGTTTCTTTTAGTAATCCTTGTATTTTCTTCTCTATTTTCAATAATTCTACATTTAGGTTATCAAATTTTTCTGTATATTGTTCTTTATTGATTTTACCTTCTAAATTTAACTCTAATAGATTAGCAAGTTTTTTGCTTATTCTTTCTTTGTCTTTTTCTAGTTTTGTTACTATTGTTTCTGTAGTATTTTCTTTTAAAATATTTTCTATCTTTTCTAAAATATTTTCTACTACTTTTCTATTATCATTACAGAGTATTCTATAACCTTGTACAAAACAATCTTCTAATATTTCCTCTGAAATTGCCACTCTGACTTGCCATTTATTTTTTCATCATAATACTTTAATTGTGATTGATAACTATTTAATTGTTCTTCATTGTCTGTACTTACTCTACAATAAGCACATACTCTTAATCTTTCTTTGATTGTTGTTCCTGTTACTCTGTTGATTCTCCCATTTGTTTTCTCTATGACTTGAATTTGCATTATACCTCCGTTCCGCCTAGAGATAAAACTTATATAACATTTATACCATTTTTATCTTTAAAAGTAAATTGAATTTACAAAAGTTTATAATCTTTTAAAATTTTTCTTTTTATTTCTTGTCGCTCTACTTCTGTTATTAAGTTTTCTCTAAACAAATTATTTAAGAGTGATAATTCCATGCTACAATTTAGCATAATATTATCTTTTAAATCGAAAAAGAATGTGCTTATAAAATAAAGTCAAGGTTGTGCAATAGCACATTCATTTTAACCTTGACTTTATTTTATAAAGCACATTAGAATCAGTTTGTAGAATTTAAGGATTTTCTTTGTACAGCTCTATAATTTTTTTAAATAGTGATGAATTTATAATTTACATTATAGTATTCAAATATTTTATTTAATTCTTTTGGATTAAACATTACTGTTTCTGTATTTACATTTGGATGGAAAGCTACCTTTTCATATTTTAATATCTCATCATCTAGTATAAAAATAATATCATTTTCTTTTAAATTAATAATATTAAATATAGAAACTGCTCCTGTTTTTATTCCAAGTTTTTCTTCTAGTATATTTTCATCACCAAAACTTAATCTTGTTTCTTCTAATAAACTCTGTAAAAATTTTAAATTTATTGTCTTTTCTATTGGTACAGTAAATAAATAATATTGACTTTTATTACTATTTATTATAAAAAGATTTTTACATATTACTGCATCAAATTTATATTATATTTTTCATTATCCTTACAAGTAAATAGTGGTGGATGTTCTATTTTATCATATTGAATGTGTAATTTATTTAATAATTGATATACTTCATTTTGCATTTACTTAAACTCCTTTTTCATTATCTTTAATATACTTACATTTAATCCATTATATTAGGAAACGATTTTTGTAATTCCTCATCTGTTGGAATATAATCTGTCATAGTTTTTTCTAAATAAGATGTATATCCTGCCATATCAAAATACCCTGTCCCAGTTAATCCAAATAAAATTGTCTTTTCTTCTCCTGTCTCCTTACATTTTAAAGCTTCATCTATTGCTACTTTTATTGCATGTGAAGATTCTGGAGCGGGAAATATTGTTTCTTTTTTAGCAAATAAGATCGCCGCCTTAAATACCTCAGTTTGTTTAATTGATACTGCTTCTATATAACCATCATGGTATAACTTTGAAATGATTGGTGACATTCCATGATATCTTAGTCCGCCTGCATAATTTGATGATGGAATAAAATCACTACCAAGAGTATACATTTTTGCAAGTGGAGTCATTTTTCCTGTATCACAATAGTCATATGCATATTTACCACGAGTTAAAGATGGACATGAAGCAGGTTCTGCAGCAATAATTCTTGGATCATGCATTCCTTTAATTTTATCTCTCATAAATGGAGCAATTAAACCACCGAAATTTGAGCCACCACCAGCACAGCCTATTATTATGTCAGGATATTCTTCTAATAAGTTAAATGCTGTTTCACATTCTAAACCTATTATTGATTGATGTAATAATACTTGATTTAAGACAGAACCTAAAACGTATTTTGAATTAGGTGTTGTCATTGCTTTTTCAACTGCTTCTGATATAGCACAACCTAAACTTCCTGTTGTATTTGGATGTTCTTTCAAAATTTCCTTTCCTACTTTTGTTGTATTACTTGGACTTGGTATAACATTTGCACCAAAAGTTCTTATTATGTCTCTTCTAAATGTTTTTTGTTCATAAGAACCTTTTACCATATACACAGTTAATGGTATATCAAAATAAATACACGCCTCTGCTAAAGCTGTTCCCCATTGTCCTGCTCCTGTTTCCGTTGTCAGACTTGTAATTCCTTCTTTTTTTGCATAATAGACTTGTGCTATGGCAGAGTTTAATTTGTGACTTCCAGATGTATTGTTTCCTTCAAATTTATAATAGATTTTAGCTGGAGTCTCCAAATATTTCTCAAGATTATAGGCACGAATTAAAGGTGATGGTCTATATATTCTATACATCTCTTGTACTTCTTTTGGTATATCTATATATCTTGTTTCATTATCTAATTCTTGTTTTGCTAATTCTTTACAAAATACTGGAAGTAAATCTTCTACAGTAGCTTCCTTTTTTGTAATAGGATTTAACATTGGTTCAGGTAGTTCTTTCATGTCTGCCCTTAAATTGTAATATTGCTTTGGCATTTGCTCTTCTGTTAAATATAATCTATATGGATTTTGTTTTTTATTCATAATATCTTCTTCCTTTCATTTTTCATATTTGTAAATTTTCTGTGCCAGTATAGTTTATAGTGATTTTTAATAAAATTTTCTTGTTTCAATTTCTTTCCCTCCTAACAAAAAACAGAAGTATTTTTTATTTAATACTTCTGTTTTTATATATTTAATAATAGATTAGAGAAATCTTTCAATATTATTTATACAAAAAAACACAAGTATAAGTAATTATTCATCACCTATACTTGTGCTATTTTATGAAAAATTTATAGCATGATTAATGAGTATGGGTGATTTTTACCTTTTTCCCATACTAATTGCCAATTATTTAATTTCAAATTAGCTTTATTAATCATTTTATTTTCTCCAATCTTTAATTTATTATATTATATATTTTAGCTTAATGTGCCATGTTTGTCAATACAATTTTTTACTTTTTGATATTTACATAATTTTTATTCATCTAACATTAATTTTGTTTTTCTATTTTTTAGTCTTTTTAATTGCTCTTTTTCTACTTGTTTAATACTCTTTTCTGGTGTTGGTAAATCTTCTGGCATTGTTCCTCCAATATCTTCTATTGCCTTTCTTACCTTTGCTCCAACTTCATAATGTGTGGAAGTTGCTTTACTACAATTATGTATTTTATCCTTTTTTAGTTTTTCTTCTGTTTGAGATATTCTAAATAAATTAGCAATTAATTCTGTACTTCCCATAAAGTCTAGTATTCTTTCATTATCCTTTAACTTTTTTCTTTCATGTATATCATCTACAGTTAGACCACCGTATAATCCCATATATCCTGCATTTTGAAATTCTGCATATTCTTGGTTTGTTATTACGCCTGCATTATAAGCCGCTTCCAATAACATTTGATTCCATTGTTTTATATCTCCACGAATTACTAATCTTTTATTATCTTCATCTAATTGATTGAAATAGTCAGCAACTTCTTGTCTTCTAGTTTGAATTGCAAAATAAGTTTGCCCTAAAGCAATTACTTCTTTTCTTGGATCTCCATTTTGTACAATTAAATAACATCCATATCTTGAAAGTTCATAATCTAAAACTTCTTTTGTCGCATTTTTAGGCATTTCTATCGTTTTCCTGACCTCAGGAAAATGTTCTTGAATTTCAAATCCACTATTTTGACATGCTAGTTTTGCTCTATCTATAACTTTAGCAAAATTTTCCCATTTTTTATATTGTAAAACTTCGCTTAAATCTCTCGCACTCCAATGTTCAGTTCCATCTTCTTTAATCTTTTTTATTTCTTCAAAATTTTTATATTCTTCTGCTTGTAAATTACTCAATATTATCATCTCCAATATTTTAATTTTTATAATTATATCAAACATTTGTTTATTGTTCAAGTAATTTTCAAAAATTTCAAAAAAAATATGTAATTTATATTTCTATAAAAAACATATTTTAATTTAAGTTTTATCTCCAAACATTCTTATTTTTTGGCTGACAAATCGTTGACATTTTTAACACTGATTTATACTACTCCACACACCATATCAACTTCTATCGTTACATTAATTTTGTTATTTTCCACTCGTTTAATCTTATTTTTATCTTTTCTATCAAAACTAATAAAATCTTCAAAAGCAGTAAATTGGGCTATTGTATCGAATCTTT
>CANSNA010000027.1 GCA_947648255.1 uncultured Clostridium sp.
GCACCGTAAGGGACTTTCACCCTCAAGTTGTTGCCCATGCTGGGCACACTAAACAAAAAAGGATAATATAATTTTTTATATCATCCTTTTTTTGTTAGCTGAAGCAAGAAAAGACTATATACCACTTTTATAACTTCCGTTTTTCTTTATCAAATAAAATATCCTTTCCGGTTTGTTGTCATTACTATGCTTCCAACTTCATCTGTTCTATAAACTGAAATATCTTTCTTTTCAAAAAATTCCATTACTTTTTCCTTTGGATGCCCATATGTATTTCCATATTTACATGAAATAACTACATACTTAGGTTTCACTTTATTTATAAATTCTTCTGAATTGGATGAATCACTTCCATGATGACCTGCTTTAAAAATCTCTGCCTCTATATTATATCCTGCCTCTAAGATTTCATTTTCCGCTAATTCCTCTGCATCTCCTGTAAGCAATATATCAGTTTCTCCATAGCTAATCTTAGTTGCAATTGAATAATTGTTTTTATTAGTATATTTTTCAGAGTTAGGTGCTAAAAATTTAACATCTGCTTCACCTATTTTTAAGTTTTCACCTAAATTTGGATACTTCCATTTCACATTTTTTTCATCAATCGCATTTAAAAACTCCATATACCAAGTTGTTGTAATATCATCTTCTTTATAATCTGGAGTATATAAAACTCCTACTTCAAAATTTTTTATAACTTCTGCCATTCCACCCATGTGGTCATCATGCGGATGAGTACCAATTAGAATATCTATCTTTTTTATTCCTAGTTTTTTTAAGTATTCTACAACTATTTTTCCTTTAGCTTTAGTTCCAGTATCTATTAAAAGAGTACTGTTTCCTTGAATAAAAAGAATTGAATCTCCTTGACCTACATCTATTGTGTGCATCTCTAGGGTACCATCAGCACTCTTTGCTGGCTTATTTTCGTCTTCATCTTGAACTTTCCAGCTACTAGCTATGCTATTTGTAATTGCTGAAGCAGTTTCTGCAACAGCATTTGCAGCTTCATCTATGTTTGAAACTCCTGCACCAATACATATTAATACAATTACAAATAGTATTGTACTTGCAATAGCAATATATTTTTTATTTGTTTTCTTTTTTCTTTTGCCCATTACTTACCTCTCTTTAGAAAAGTTTTCCTATAATTTCCTTTGCAATGCTTTCTGAATCTAATCCATATTTTTCCTCTATTTCTGCTACTGTACCATGTTTTATAAATTCGTCTGGATACCCATATTTTATGAAAATTGTATCTTTTATATTGTTTTCGACTAGTAATTCTTCTATACTGCTACCTAGTCCTCCCTTTATAATATTATCTTCAATTGTAATAATTTTTTTAGTTTTATTCATTGATTTTAGTAAAGTTTCTTGATCTAAAGGTTTTAAAAATCTTGTATTTATAACCTCCACACTTATTCCTTGTTTTTCTAAAATTCCCGAGACTTCTACTGCTCTTTCTACCATTTTACCAATTGCAATTATACTCAAATCTTGACCTTCTTTTATAATCTCTGCATTATTTCCTTCTAAACTATTATGTATATCAAATTTAATTTTTCCTTCTCCTCCCCTTGGGTACCTTATAACCACTGGTTTCTTAAGATTTATTCCGTATTCTAACATATCTTCTAGTTCTTTAAAATCTTTTGGTGCCATAATAGTTAAATTTGGAATAATAGAAAAAAATGATAAGTCAAATATACCTTGGTGAGTTTCTCCATCATTTCCAACTATTCCTGCTCTATCTACACACATAACTACACTCAAATTTTGAAGTGCAATATCGTGAATTACTTGATCAAATCCCCTTTGATAAAAAGAAGAATATATTGGTACAACTGGTATAGCTCCTGCTTTAGCAAGACCTGCTGAAAATCCGAAGTGCATGCTGTTCGGCAATGCCAACATCAAAAAGTCTTTCTGGGAATCTTTCTCCAAAAGCAGTAAGTCCTGTTCCATCTTTCATAGAAGCTGTTACTGCAACTATATTTTTATTTTTATATGAAAGTTCTACTAATTTATCTCCAAAAACTTTTGAATAGTCTTGTCCTTTTTTCTTTTTGCTTTTTCCTGTCTCTATTTCAAACTCACCAGTACTATGAAATCTATCTGGATTTTCTTCTGCTATCTTATAACCTTTACCCTTTTTAGTCACAACATGAATAAGCTTTGGTCCATCCATCGCCATACTAGTTCTTAATATATTTTCTATTTTCCCAATGTCATGCCCATCAATTGGACCAAAATATTTAAATCCTAAATCTTCAAAAAGCATATTTGTAATAAATAATTGCTTTATACTATATTTGATACGTCTAACTAAGTTTATAATTCTATTACTACCTTTTGGAAGTTTCATTACTGCCTTTTTTATATATCCACTTGATTTTGTATAGACTTTTCTTGTTCTTGCTCTACTTAAAAATACTGAAATTCCTCCTACATTTTTAGAAATACTCATCTCATTATCATTTAGTATTACAATTAAATTTGTTTTAGTAGCTCCTGCATGGTTTAGTGCTTCTAATGCCATTCCTCCTGTTAGAGCTCCGGTCTCCTATTATCGCAATTATGTTTTCTTTTGTTCCTCTTAAATCTCTTGCAACAGCCATTCCGAGTGCTGCTGAAATTGATGTACTACTATGACCTGTATCAAAATTATCATAAACAGATTCACACGATTTTGGAAAACCTGCCATTCCTCCAAATTTCCTAAGAGTTGGCATTTTGTCTTTTCTACCAGTAAGTATCTTATGAACATAGCTTTGATGACCAACATCCCATATTATCTTATCATTGGGTGTATCAAATATGCTATGTATTGCAATTGTAAGTTCTACTACACCTAAATTTGAAGCTAAATGTCCTCCGTTTTTTGATACTGTATCTATTACTAATTCTCTTATATCTTTTGCAAGTATCTCTTTTTCTCTTAGTGTTAATTTTTTTAAATCTTCTGTATTATTTACTCTGTTTAGTATTTTTTCCATTTACTTGCCTCCTGAAAAGTCTATCTTTTCAAAATTTATTTATCAATTACTGGTAATATAATATCATAAAATTAAGGCGTATGCAATACGCCTTAAAATTTAATAAAATAGAAAAAAACCTCGATTGTTTGGTATAATTTAGTTGCACTCAAAAATTAATACTACCACTTCTGACATGATTTATGGAATATTGAAATCTAAGGATATTCTTCTTTATGGTATCGCTGATGCTCTGCAAGAAAAAGCTAAAAAAGCTAATACTATTGATAGATTAAGCAATAGCCTTGCTTCAGACTTGCCTGAAAGCATTGATAGTTCATATAAAAACTTCTTTTGACATTTAATAAACATTATGTTATAATTTTTTATTAATTAAATTAGGAGGAAGGATATATGCGGAAATATACCTCAGGCTTTCTTTAGTAATAATTTTCTAAAGAAAGAATTATACCAGTAATTAATAGTGCACATTAAAAATTTAATAAAGAAAACCAAGATGTACATATAAGCCAATTTAAAAATGAAATAAAAAATAATAGAAAGAGGACTAGAAATATGAAGAAAGGTTTGAAGCGGATAATTGCCATAGTGCTTATTCTGGTTATACCAACAGGGATGTTACTAACAATCGCAAATGCAAATTTAACAGAAAAACATACAGTGCAGAACGATGGTTTAAATTGTGATTTACCTAAGCTACCAACAGCAAGCAACAATTATATTTTACTGAAAAACACAGAGTCGAAAGATGTTATACTGTTAGTAGGAGTTGATGGCGGTTATTTTGGAAGTGATACAAAGAGTATATTCAACTACAATTTTGAATATAACACAACAAGCTTTAATATCTATGTATCAACTTTTACTGGCACAACATATTCCTACTGGGTTGCTACTGCTGGAACCGCTAGGTTTAGTTTATCAGGATATGAAATAATATATAAATCAAAAGATATGTATCCGAGTTCTCCCATCGGGTTAAAAGGACACATATTTATAAAACTGCCAGAAGGAGTAACATGGGATGACAAAATAATAATGACGTGTACAAGTGATGGTTATAAATTATATAAGCCGTCAAATAACCTTGGTATGTGGGTAGATTCAGCTGATACAAATTGTGATTTTGTTTATAGAGACACATTGACATCAGCAAATCAAACAGTTAATAAATATAAATATAATCACCATCTTCGTACATGGACAAAAGGAACTTTTGGAAGAACAGAGGGGTTTCCGGATGAAATATTCTATGTTGGTTCTGATGTATTTTCAACAGATGGAACAGTAAAACGTGCAGGACAGCGTGATTTTTATGCACAAAGTTCTAAACTGACAGGTTTTCAATTTGAACCGCTAAATCCATTGGAGGCGAGAGAATTTCTCGCATTTATTGCAAATGTATCTGAATCTAAAATTGAGAAAAACTTGCCTAAATATTATGACTTTCTTATAGGAACAATAGAAGACCCAGAAGAAGAACTAAAAGTAAAATTATCTCTTATGACATATATTTATTACTGTCTTGATATGCAATTAGCCCAAAGCAAGGAAAAAATTGAAATAGGTACTACCTATTTAATAAATTGGACCAAAGAGAATTCTCAGGAAGCCCAAAGTATCTTTAATGAAATTAAAGATGAGCTATGGAATGATTTGAAAGCAACAATTGCTAAGGGTATAGATATTCCAGAAATGTCTTCTGGCTATGATCTTGTAACAGATATTATAGAATATGGTGAGTTGCTTATTCACATCGTAGGTAGTATTTTAGAAATTCAACAAGTTAATGATATTAAGTATTTAAGAGCATATCTGAAGTTGTTGGAGGCAGAATACAATAATGATCAATATCACATTATGCTTTGGCAATTTAATTGTGATAACATAACAAATGGTAATGCATTTATTAGAAATCCGCAGAAAATCAGGAAATATGCTGAATATATTTTCAATATAGAACATAGCATTTTTATTAATCCTTCAGCAAATTAGCTTAATAGCTAGTTGTTTTAGCAAGGTAACTAATTTAGAGCCTTAAAGCAAAAAGTTCAGTGAAAAATCGCTGAACTTTTTGCTTTTTTATAGAAAATGTTAATATATAATTATTGGACTCGTACAATATCATCATTTCCATTATTTTCAAGTACAAGATAATCATTTGGTAATTCAAGCATATCGTTGAACATATCATCTGTAACTTCTCCACATTTTATATTTTTTATAATGCTTTTTGGAGTAGCTATATTTTTTTGGGGATCCATAAAACCAATACCAATCACAAATCCAGTAGATTTTTCAATCCAATACACTACTATTTGATTTTCAGAAGAATAGGTATAATTGATATACTTTTTAGTTTCTTTGTCAAATTTACATTGTTTTACCAAAATGCAAGTTTTATTATCTATTTTTTCATCCCTAATATATGCCAATTCATATCTATATTGGTTGTCATTTTTGTTAAACTTCTCCATGCGTAAAGCCTCATTTTGTAACTCTTCCTTGTCTGACAAAGGAGAGTTGGTAGTAATAATCATAGCCTTTTCTGTTTTATCTATCATATAAGTTTTTTCATCTTCTAAGGTTATGAAAACATTGTTAGTAGGTGTTATCATTTTCTTTTTATTGCCTTTATAATAATGCTTAACTGTTCCATCTTCTTTTTGTGTATCATAAGATAAATTATCCATATTATTCATATTTTGTATACCTTTATTAATTAAAGCTACAATATCTTCATGCGAATAATTAGGCTTTGTAAGACTTATCGATAAAATTACTATAAATATTATAACAACTATTACAATTAAAATTTTTTTCATATAATAAACATTTCCTTTCATATTTTATTTTTTATATATTTTTATCGATAATAAATATATCACACAAAAAAATTATTAACAATAAGTTTTACATTTAAGTTTCGGTGTTTTTTTGAAAAAAGAAAAACACCGAAACTTAAAGCCTTAAAAACATATATATTTATCTAAATTTACATTTTTCTAAATACACCAGCAACTTTTCCAAGAATTTGGCAGTCTGGTACAATTATTGGATCCATTGTTGAGTTTTCTGGTTGCAATCTTATATGATCTTTTTCTTTATAAAAAGTCTTAACTGTTGCTTCGTCTTCTATAAGTGCAACAACAATTTCTCCATTTTCTGCTGTGTTTTGTCTTTTTACTAATATGTAGTCTCCATCTAAAATTCCAGCTTCAATCATACTTTCTCCTCTAACAGTTAGCATAAAGCTCTCAGCATTCCCTACAAAATCAATTGGTATTGGGAATGTATCTGTTACATTCTCTACTGCAAGTATTGGTGCTCCTGCTGTTATTTTACCAATTACTGGAACATTTACAAGTTCCTTATCTGTATAGAAGTCTTTTTGATCATCTTTTGTCTTTTTCACTGCTCCACCTTTAAGTAGTCTTAGAGTTCTACCTTTTTGGTTTTCCTTTTTTATATATCCTTTTTCTTCTAGTTTAGCTAAATATCCATGAACTGTAGCTGTTGATCTAAGACCTACTGATTTTCCAATTTCTCTAACAGAAGGTGCATATCCAACATCTCTTATTTGTTTTTCAATACATTTTAAAATAGCTTTTTCTCTCTTATTTAGTTCAACTGTACTCTTTTTTCTTCCCACAATTATCACTCCCTTTTTATGATTAGACTAATCTTATCATAAAAACAAATAATTGTCAAACAAAAATTTGATTTTTATCATCTTTGGAAATTACACATGTCTAAAAATCATTTTAATTAATATATTTATTCTATGAACAGATTAAAACTATTTTTATTTAATACTATCATATTAACCCTAACCTCACTATTTATGAGCCTTATAAATATTTTCTTTGATGTTTATGTTGCAAATAAGCTTCGGTAGCGAAGGTGCTCGGAATTTTTGAACTTCTCATGTCTGTTTATACTTTTATGATAACCTTTGCAAATTCTGGGATAAGTCTTGCTGCAACTCGTATCGCTAGTGAAGAATTAGATGGTAATTCTGGAAGACGGATTAAAAATTGCAATGAGAAAATGCATTTTATATAGCTTATTTTTCGGCATACTAGCTTTCTTACTGCTATTTTTCTTAGCACCATTTTGCTCTTCTGTATTATTACACGGTAAAATCAAGGCTACGCCACTTTATATAATGGCAATAGCAATGCCATTTACATCAGTAATAACTTCGCTTAGTGGGTACTTTACGGGCGTTAGAAGAGTATCTAGAACATCTACTGCAAGAATTTTAACTATGTGTCTTCAAATTCTTCTAACCTGTGCCTTTATATATTTTTTCCCTTCAAATGATTTAAACACTGTTTGTACATATCTAATTTTAGCAAGTACTCTTGCCTCAATATTTGAGTTTATAGTGACATATATTTTATATTTATTAGACATTCATAAAATATTAAACCGTTTCCAAACAAATGAAAACTACTTAAAGAAAATTTTAAGAATTGCTCTTCCTGTTGCTGTTACATCATATATACGATCTGGTCTTTCAACCTTAAAGCAACTACTAATTCCATTTAGTCTAGAAAGATATTCCGTCTCTTGTGATGAAGCACTCTCTCAATATGGACTAATAAATGGAATGACCATGCCAATTCTAATGTTTCCTTGTATCATTATAACCTCATGTGCTGGTCTACTTATACCTGAATTTGCAAGATATAACTTAAAAAAAGACTTTGCAAGAATGAATCAAGTAACCACCTTCATCTTTAAATTTGCCTCTTTTTTTAGTATCTGCATAATTGGAATTTTCTTAACTTTTACAGAAGAAATTTGTTACCTAATTTATCACAATTTAGAAATTGCAAACTTTTTAGTACTACTCAGTCCTTTAGTAATTTTAATATACTTAGATAAAATAATAGATGCCATGCTCCGAGGTTTAGACAAACAAGTAGGAGTAATGTTTTGTAATATATTTGATCTAGTATCAACAATAATTCTTATATATACCCTAGTTCCAGTATTTGGAATTTATGGATATATCGCAATTATAGCAATAAGCGAGATATTAAACTTCACAATAAGTATAATACAATTATATAAAGTAACTCATTTTAAGTTCGACTTTATATCATTTGTAGTAGTTCCTTTTTTACTTGTAATAGCTACAAAATTCCTATTTGACTCAATTGATAAATATATAGAATACGATCTAAGCTTTGTACTACTAAAAATTTTTATATTTATAGGAATTTATGCTATTTTACTAGGTATTTTTAACGTATTTAAATTTTTAAAGAAAAAGAAATTATTTATCATATAAAACACTACAAAAAACAGCCTGAAAATAGGCTGTTTTTTCTTCTATTATTTTGCCTTAATTTCCTCTAAAGCAATAGCAAGTTGATCTGGGCAAGAAGTGCGTCTCGCTCCACAAGGAATTCCTTTTAAAAGCTCTATTACTTCATCAAGCTTCTTTCCTTTAACCAATTTACTAACTCCAATTGTATTTCCGTGGACAACCTCCAATAATCTTAACATCTCTAATTGTTCCGGTTATCTACATCTATGACCATCTCACTAGAGCAAACACCTTGTGGTTTAAATCTATATTCCATATTATCCCTCCAAATATATTCTATTCTTTAACTTCCTTTGCTAGTACTATAGTTCTTAAAGCACCATTATCTGTACAAGTTGATAATGTAACTTCTCTTAGACCACCAGTATCTCTATTATAGAAAGATGAATCTGTTGCCTCTGCCTCAAATACATTATAAACTGTATATGTGATTTTATTTCCTGATGTATCTGTAATATATATTTTATCCCCATTAGTTAGTTTCTTCAAATTTGAGAAAAATAAACCATTTCTATAGTTATGTCCTGAAATTACAGTATTTCCAACTTTGTTTATACCAACTCCGATATGCATATGCAACTGCTATTTTTATTGATTTTGGTGTTTGTTTTTCAAGTATTGGATATTCTATATTGATTTTTGGAATTGATATTGTTCCAAAAACTTCATATCCTCCATATTTTGTTTTACTTCCTGAACTAGTTTGATTTGTGTATATATTAGTACTACCTTCTAATGATCCTAGGTCTTCTCTATCTCCAATATCTACTGATGTATTTTCATCTTTTTTATTGTTACTTACTGCTTCTTCAAATGACTCTACTACGTTTTTTGCTGATGAATCTATATAATATTTATTATATACTGACCAACCAAAATACCCCATTAAAATTACTATCCCAATGATGGCAATAATCAATAGTACTGTTAACATTCCATTAAATTTACTATTAAACATACAAATCCCTTCTTTCTATGAAATTATTCATATATATTCATTATAGCACATTTTTCAGGCTTTGTACATGTTTTTCTATAAGTTTCTACAAAATTTTTGGTCCTAGTTTTTTACCTGCAAGTATGTGAAAATGCAAATGCTTTACTTCTTGCCCTGCGTCTTCCCCACAGTTTGATATAACTCTAAATCCTGTTTTGTCAATATTTTGCTCTTTTGCAATTTTGTTTATCGCCATAAATATTTTTCCGAATTAGAACTTCTTCATTTTCTTCTACATCTATTAATGAAGCTATATGCTTTTTAGGAATTACAAGTATATGAATAGGACAAACTGGCTTGATATCTTTAAATGCTATTACATCCTCATCCTCATATACAACATTTGCCGGTATTTCCTGATTTATTATTTTGCAAAAAACACAATCTTTTTCCATAATTTAATCTCCTTACTTATTTTATGAGAACTGCCTTAATACGACGTACTCCGCTAGATGAAGCTTCTTCTTTTTTGATTTTAAATGTTCCAAGCTCCTTTGTATTTTGTACATGTGGTCCTCCGCATATCTCTTTACTAAAGTCTCCAATTGTATAAACTTTTACTTTATCTCCATATTTGTTTTCAAATAGACCAATTGCACCAGAAGCTTTTGCTTCATCATAATTCATCTCTTCACAAGTAACTTTCAATTCTTTTTGTATTTGTTCATTTACAATTTTTTCAACTTCTTCAAGTTCTTCTTTTGTTACTTTTTGAGGATGTGCAAAGTCAAATCTAAGTCTCTCTGTTGTTATATTTGATCCTTTTTGTACTGCATGTTCCCCTAAAACTATTTGCAATGCCTTATGTAAAAGGTGGGTTGCAGTATGATATGCTATTGTTTGCTCGTTTTGCTCTGCTAAGCCTCCCTTAAATTTTTGCTCTGCTCCAAGTCTTGACTTTTCTTGATGTATCTTAAATAATTTATCAAAATTGCTTAAATCTATTTCAAATCCATTTTCCTCTGCTATTTCCTTGGTTACTTCTTGTGGAAAGCCATATGTTTCATATAATCTAAATACTTCTTCAGCTGATAAAACTTTTTCTTTCTTTTCTTTTAATCTATTTAATTCTTTTAATAACTCTTTTTCGCCATTTTCAAGAGTCTTTATAAATTTATCTTTTTCTTCTAATATTGTATATACTATGTTGTTTTTATTTTTGATAAGTTCTGGATACATTTCTCCTAATACTTCTATATTTAAATTAATAAGTTCCTCTAGTTTGTCAAGACCTATCGCTAATTTGTTTAAATGCCTTATCATTCTTCTTATTAGCCTTCTTAAAATATATCCTCTATCAATATTACTTGGTTTTCCTCCATCTGCAATTATCATCATGCTTGATCTTAAATGTTCAGCAATAATTCTTCTACTTGAAATATTGTCTTCTTTTGCTAACATCTTTAATTTATCCATCATAGGTTTAAAAATTTCTGTATCAAATGGAGTTTCTTTTCCTTGTAACAGCATATTTAATCTTTCTAATCCCATTCCTGTGTCTACATTTTGTTGTTTTAATTTTGTATAGTTTCCATTTGCATCTTTAAAGTATTCCATAAATACGTTATTCCAAATCTCTACATACTTTCCACATCCACAAGATGGATTGCAGTCTTTACTACAAGCTTCTTTTCCTGTATCATAAAAAATCTCTGTATCTGGTCCACATGGTCCTGTCTCTCCTGCTATCCACCAGTTATCATCTTTTCCAAAGAAATATATTCTTTCTTTAGGCATTCCATTTTCTTCCCAAATTCTTGCTGTTTCATCATCTCTTGGAGCATCACTATCACCTTGAAAACAAGTTACTGATAGCTTTTCTATTGGTATATTTAGCTCTTTTGTTAAAAATTCCATACTATATTTTATTGATTGCTCTTTAAAATAATCTCCAAGTGACCAATTTCCAAGCATTTCGAAAAATGTCAAATGACGATTGTCTCCAACTTCATCTATATCTACTGTTCTTAAGCATTTTTGATAATCTACAAGTCGTTTTCCTTCTGGGTGCTCTTCTCCGAGTAAGTATGGCACAAGTGGGTGCATTCCAGCCGTTGTAAATAATACTGATGGATCATTTTCTGGTATTAATGGTGCACTTGGTATTATGCTGTGCCTATGATTTTTAAAATAGTTTAAAAATTTATTTCTAATCTCTATTGCGTTCATAATTTTCTCCTTTTATTGTTTTTATTTATTTGTTGAACCAAATCCTCCGTACACGTTCTCCTTCTGCTACATCTTCATCAGAAGTTAAATACTTTTCGAAAATTGCTTGTCCGAATAGCATCTCCTTTTTTTATGACTGCATCCTCTTCTTTAAGATTATAAAAAGCAAACATGATATGACCATCATTATCTGAATTTTCATAATAATCTGCATCTACAACCCCTATACCATTTGCAAGAATTAATCCCCTCTTTTTTGGGTTTGAACTTCTATTACATAATTTTAAATACTCGTCTTCTTGCATATATACCTTTAAACCTGTTTTTACAAGAGTTGGATTCATTCCCTTTTTAAAAGATGGTATAACAATATCCTCTGCTGCTTCTATATCATACCCTGCTGAATATTTTGTTTTACGCACTGGTAAATTTATTCCTAGATTTTCAAATCCTTTTGCAATTTCAAATCCTCTAACTTTTCCCATACATGTTTCTCCTATCTTTATTATTTTTTTGATTATATCACATACTCTTGGAAAATGCTAGCAAAATTTTTAAATAGGTACCTTATAAATAATCATTTATATACAAATGTTCATTTATAAGGCACCTATTTTTCATTCTATTTTGCAAAAGATATTTGCATGTTTTTTTGAAATAAATCATTTTAAATTAATTTCTCTAGTAGCTATTTTTATTTGATAAAATAAATTTATATGATCTTTTCTTTGCTAGATTTTTAATTAAAAGCTTCTTCATAGCGTTTTTTTGAAGACTTTTTTTCAAGCATATCAATCATAAAGGCATGTTGTTTTCTGTTTTCTAGTGCGTTATATTCTAATGTTTCATTCATTCTTTTTAGTTCCTCTCTTATGCTTCTATGTTGACTATCATTTGAATCACTAAGCTGTTTGATGTCATCCTTTAATTCTGTTCTTACTTCTTGTATGTCTCCCTTTAGCTCTGTTCTTAGCTCTTGTATATCTCCCTTTAGCTCATCTCTTAATCTATTCATGCTTGTATCAAACAGATTAACCAATAGCTCAAATTGCTCATTCTTCATATCTTCGCCTCCTTTCTTTGAATATATGTATTATTGTACCATTTAGTTAAAAGAATGTCAAGACAATCCAGCCTCACTTTTAACTAATACATTAATTGTTATATTTTCATTTGATATTAGTTTAGACAAAAAAAGTTCTATCTGAAATAAAAATATTTGAAATAAAATTTATGATACAATATTTTTGTATTTTACCACATTTTTCAGAATATGTCTAGTGTTTTTTTTTAACAGTCTTAATTTTGTAAAAATTTTATTTAATTTTATACATATTTTCGTTAATTTGATAAATAATAACATATACCATGAAAATTTTAGATAGTTTAATTAATTTAATAACTTATAAAGAACCTAATGAATATAGCTTTGTTCTTCCTAAACAAAAGGATGTATCACTTGAGGCAAGTTCCAGTGAAGAAAAAAACGATAAAGAACAATTAGTCTTTCCTTCTATTGATGTAAACAAAGAATATGTAAAAAATAAATATAACTTTAAGATAAATAGTGATATAAAGCTACGTGAATTTTTTATCAATATAAGAGGTAAAGAATATTCTGCTTTTTTACTTTTTATAGATGGAATGATTGACAGTAATCAAATAAATAAATTTGTAATTGAACCTCTAATGCTAAAAAATCAGTCAAATATGTCAAACACAGATGAAAGCATAGTTAGCACCGCAGTTACAAATAATGTTACTGTAAAAAGAGTAAAAAAATTTGATTTAAAAAACTACATTTTAGGCTGTCTTGTTCCTCAAAATGATGTTTCAACTGACACCAAGTTTAAAGATATACTTCAAAAAGTAAACCTTGGAAATTCTGCTCTTTTTATCGATACAATAGACTCTGCTTTTGTAATTGATGCTAAAGGTTTTGATAAGCGTAGTGTTTCTCCTCCTGAAAATGAAAGTATAATTCGTGGTTCTCAAGAAGGCTTTATAGAAGCAATTCGTACTAACACAAGCCTTATAAGAAGAATTGTAAATACAGAAAATTTAATAATTGAAGATACTACTGTTGGAAAAATAAGTAACACTCATGTTGCAATTTGCTACTTAAAAAATGTTGTAAATGATGAATTAGTAAAAGAAGTAAAACACAGAATAAATAGTATAGATATCGACTTTCTTGTTTCTTCTCGGGCAATTAGAACAATTAATTGAAGATTCGAGTTTTAGTGTTCCTCAACTTTTATCTACAGAAAGACCAGATAGGCTATCTACTTATATTTTAGATCGGAAGAATTGCAATTCTAGTAGATGGAACCCCTTATGGCTTAGTTGCACCAGCGGTATTATTAGATTTTTTAACTTCTGCTGAGGATAAAAACTTAAAATATCAGCTTGCAAATTTACTTAAAGGAATAAGGTTACTAGCACTATTTATAACTCTTCTGCTTCCACGGATTATATGTTGCAATAACAACATTTCATCAAGAACTTATACCAACAGAGCTTTTATTTGCAATTGTTGCATCAAGAAGCAATGTTCCATTTCCTGTTATCTTTGAAATACTGATAATGGAAATTTCTTTAGAACTAATTAGAGAATCAGGTGTAAGAGTTCCAGCACCTCTTGGTCAAGCAATAGGTATAGTTCGGTGCACTTATATTAGGAGATGCAGCAGTTAGTGCAAACATTGTAAGTCCAATACTTGTAATAATAGTTGCATTAACTGGTATAACAGCATTTGCTGTTCCCGATTACTCCTTAAGCTTCCATGTTCGTTTAGTAAGATTTGTATATATAGTCTCAGGGTACTTTGCAGGCTTTTTAGGAATTGCTTTTTGCTTTGTTTTCCACCTATCTACACTTGCTCACATTAATTCCTTTGGAGTTTCATATTTAAGCCCTTATTCACCTATTACAAAAGATACAAGTTCTGGCTATTTCTTGCCACCTGTATGGAAAAGGGAAAAAAGAAGAGGTTTCTTAAACACAAAAAAACCTTTAAAAGAAGACAATATAAGTAGAAAATGGAAATATTAATAGAAAGGATAGCTTTATGAAAGAATCAAAAATGGGCGTAATGCAAGCCGCATCAGTTATTGTTACAGTTATGATTGCACATATTATATTAAATATGCCAAACCATTTAATTGCATCTACTGGTTCATCTACAATATTAAATTTAGCATATATATTTATAATTTCTATAGTCATTTTCTATTTAGCAAGCAAAATCTTCGCTTTGTTTCCTGGTAAAGACCTTATGGATATTTGTGAATTTGCTGGTGGAAAATTCTTAAAAAATATATTTCGGAATTATTGTTTGCATATATTTTATAACAATTTCTGGATTCGTTATAAGAACTTTTGCAGAAAGCTTAGTTTTAATATATTTTCCAAATATTGACCGTGAAATAGTGATACTTATGTTTATTGCTATTACTGCCATAATGAATTTGTTTGGATTTAAAACAATTTCTAGAGTGACTTTAATTACAATACCTATTATACTTGTTAGTATTGTTTTAATATTTGTATCATCATCTCCAGATTTTATTCCTCAAAGGGCTCTTCCTATTTTAGGATATGGTGCATATGATACATTTGTCTCAGGTCTTGGAAATATCTTTGCATTTAGTAGTATGTTTATTGCACCGTTTCTAATTCCTTATATTGGAAGTGGAAAAGAATTTAAAAAAGCAGGTCTTATTGCAATGATTGTTTACTCTGTTTATTTAATACTTGGAATTATTGCTTTACTTTTTCTAATTCCATCGATTACAGAAATTAACAATACACTTTCTATTTATATACTTTCAAGGAGAGTAAACTTTGGGGAATTTATTCAAAGAATTGATGCAATATTTATATTAATTTGGATAATGTCAATTTTTAACTACCTAGCAATAACTATGCATTTTACATTAAATACCTTCAAAAAAATAACAAGTATAAAATATGAAAGAGCAATGACTTTTTGCTTTTCAACTCTTCTTTTTAGCATAGCTTTGCTTCCAAGAACAATTGCAGATATAAGCATATTTGAAAAAACTGTTTATAAATATATATCTATTATTTTTGTATTTTTTATAACAATGTTTATACTAATTTGGGCATATCTTAAAAAGAAAAAAAGTTTTAAGAAAGGAGCAAGATAGCTTTGAATAAAACTATAAATATGTTACTTGTTATACTTATCTTAACAGGTTTTACAATAAGTGATTTTTATACAAAACAAGACATTAATGACATGGCTTATGTTGTTGCAATAGGTGTAGACATTCGGTGAAAACAACCAATTAAAGATAAGTTTTCAGCTATCCATCCCTTCAAAAAACAGCTCAGAAAGCGACTCTAGTAGCTCATCAGATACTGTAATAGACACAATTGAAAGTTCTTCTGTTGAATCTGGAATAAGCCTTGCAAATGGTTACATTAGCAAAAAATTAAATCTATCACATTGTAAAGTTTTAGTTATATCAGAGGAAGTTGCAACCCTTCGGAATTTCTGACATAATATATACTTTAATAAATAATGTTGAATTAAGACCTGACTGTAATGTAATTATCTCTCGTTGTGGTGCATATGAATTCTTATCAGAATCAAAATCACAAATTGAAAGCATCACCTCAAAGTACTATGAAATAATTGCAACTTCTAGTAAACATACAGGTTTTACTGCTGATATCTCAATTGCTAATGTATTTGATAGAATGTCTGATACTTTCGGTGAAGCATCTGCAATACTAGGTTCTATTACTTCTGCAAATAATAAATCTGGTCAAAGCTCTGTAGATACTGATACTATAGCTGGTGAGACTACATCTAGCACCTCTTCTGGAAGCAAGCCTTCTACTAATATAGATGTTGTAGGTCTTGCAGTTTTCAAAAGTGATGTATTGGTCGGTGAACTTTCAGCAATTGAAACTCTTTGCCACTTAATTATTACAAATCAAATGGAAGAATGCATTATATCCATTCCAAGTCCCTTTGACCAAGATTCTGTAATTGACTTATATCTAGCTATAGAAGAAGACACAAAAAATGATGTAAAACTAGTAAATGGTTCGCCATTTATTAGCTCTAAAATTAGTTTAAATGCAAAAATTCTTTCTTCTGAGAAAAACTCAAACTATTTTGAGGAAAAAAACTTAGAACTAATTGAAGAATATGCAACCTCTTACCTAAAATCGCAAGTAGAGGCTTATCTTTACAAAACTTCAAAAGATTTTGGTTCTGATATAGATTTATTTGGAAGACATGCTGTAAAACACTTTAAAACTTGGGACGAATGGCTTGAATATAACTGGCTTCAAAACTACTCAAATTCATTTTTTGATGTAGATGTAAAAGTAAAAGTAATTTCAAGTTATTTGATCTCATAAAAATGGAGGAATTTATGTTTTTAATTGTTTTAGTTTTAAGTATATTTGCATTTTTTAAAACAATAGGATATGCAATTTATGAATACAAAAAACGCTCTAATAAACCTGCTGCAATAATTATAGGTATTCTCTCAGTAGTTTCATTGATTTTTCCTTGTGTTATGTGTTTTTATTAATAATTAACCCCCAAAATGGGGGCTAATTATTGTTATTATATTATATGAAATACAAATTGAAGTATTGCAACAATTATTACTCCTGGTATTCCTAAAAATCCTACAATCAGTGCTGTTATCCAGTTTAAAGCTATTCCTACTCCAATTAAATTTAGCACATATATTACTATTCCACCAACAAGTGCATTAATCAAAAATCTTACAATTATTTTCATTGGTAATGCTAATATTTTCAAAATAATGAATAAAACTAGTACTCCGCACAATAAATGTTATAATTGGCATAATCTATTCTCCTCCTTTCATATGTTTTCTTGTCATTTCTAAAAGATTAAGTTTTGAAAA
>CANSNA010000028.1 GCA_947648255.1 uncultured Clostridium sp.
AAAAATATTTGAAAACCCCAGAATTTTTTTCTGGGGTTTGTCAACAGTCTGAGGATTTTCAAGATTTTATCTTGAAAATCCTTTTTGCTATTTAACAAAGTAAATTATAAAATTTTTTCATAAAACACTACAAAAAATAATAAGAATATGATAAAATACAAAACGTGGAGGGATCTATTTTGGATAATATATCAGTTTTAACTCAAAAATTAGGAAAAGAAAATGTATTACTAAATGAAGAAATGTCAAAACATACTAGTTTTAAAGTAGGAGGAAAAGCAGATATTTTCGTCAAAATACAAAATAAAGAAGGTTTAAAAGATGTTATAACCTTTGCCAAAGAAAATGGCTTAGATCTTTTTATTTTAGGAAATGGAAGCAATTTGCTAGTTAAAGACAAAGGTATTAGAGGAATAGTCTGCAAAATAGAACTAGAAAAATTTGAAATACATGAAAAATCCACTGAAATTTTAGCAACTATTCGGAAGTGGAAATAAAAATGCTATAATTGCACAGAAACTACTAAATTTAGAAATAGAAGGATTTGAATTTGCTTCTGGAATTCCTCGGAACAATTGGCGGAAGCATAAAAATGAATGCTGGTGCTTATGGAAAAGAAATGAAAGATATTGTAATTTCTTCTACATATATGGATTTAGATGGAAATATTTTTAAAATAAATATAGAAGAACACGAATTTAAGTATAGAAGTAGTGTATTTTCAAATAAAAAATACATAATATTAGAAACAGTGTTAAAACTAAAAAAAGGCAAAAAAAATGAAATCGAAGCTAAAATGAATGAATACAAAAATGCAAGAAAAGAAAAACAGCCCTATAATATACCCTCTGCTGGAAGCACCTTCAAAAGAGGTGAAGATTACATAGCAGCTAAACTTATTGATGAATGTAGCTTAAAAGGAAAACAAATAGGAGGAGCAAAAGTTTCAACAAAGCATGCAGGTTTTATAGTAAACACGGGAACTGCAACAGCTAATGATATACTTAGACTTATTGATTATGTGAAAAATGAAGTTTTCAAAAAAACAGGGAAAAAAATCGAACTTGAAATTGAAATAATTGGTGAAAGCTAATATAGTAAAATGATTGATTTTCACAGGAATTTGCATAAAACGCTTGCAATTTCTGTGAAAATATAGTAGAATATAGAAGTATTTATAAAAATTACCTTTTTCGTGGCTTAAGGTTATAAACACCACTTTTGCTAGGAAATAGGCAAATTGCAAATTATGGAGGTGTAAAACATGACAAAGGAAAGAAAACAAGATCTAATTCAAACTTATAAAAGAGAAGAAAAAGACACTGGTTCTCCAGAAGTACAAGTTGCTCTTTTAACAGAAAGAATTAATGAACTTACTGAACATTTAAGAGTTCATAAAAAAGATAATCATTCTAGACGTGGGCTTTTAAAAATGGTTGGTAAAAGAAGAAATCTTTTAAACTATTTAGCAAAAAAAGATGAGGCAAGATACAAAGAAATAGTTGAAAAATTAAACCTAAGAAAATAGGTATATGTTGTTTAGGGCGTTTTGCGTAATTTAGCAAACGCCCTTAGGTATATAAATAGTTAGAGTTTTAGATAAAGTAGCTTGAATAATGTATTATTATAAATAGTATATTATTGAAGTTACTGCTAAAACTTATATATTATTTATATAAAATTTTAAATAATAAAAAGTGAGGTAAAATTTATGTTTAAAACATTTGAAACAGAACTTGCAGGAAGAAAACTTGTAATTGAAAATGGAAAAATTGCAGAACTTAGTAACCGGCAGTGTAATGGTAAGATACGGAGAAACAGTTGTAATGGTAAACGTTACAGCTTCAAAAGATTCAAAAGAAGGAATAGACTTTTTTCCACTATCAGTAGACTATGAAGAAAAACTTTATTCAGTAGGAAAAATTCCAGGAGGATACACAAAAAGAGAAGGGAAGCCAGCAGACAAAGCAATTTTAACATCAAGAGCAATAGATAGACCAATTCGTCCATTATTTCCTAAAGACTTTAGAAATGATGTATGTGTGATTGCGACAGTATTATCAGTAGAACCAGATAATTCTCCAGAAGTTGCTGCCATGATAGGAGCATCTGCATCACTTGCAATTTCGGATATACCATTTGGTGGACCAACAGCAGCAGTAAATGTTGGATATGTAGATGGAAAAATTGTAATTAATCCTACATTAGAAGAAAGACAAAAAACAGATTTAGTTTTAACAGTTGCAGGAACAATTGATAAAGTCACAATGATAGAAGCAGGTGCAAATGAAATTCCAGATGATATAATGTTAGAAGCAATAAAAGAAGGTCACAAAGAAATTATTAAAATTTGTGAATTTATTTCTAATATTCAAAAAGAAATAGGGAAACCTAAATTTGAGTATAAATCTTTTGAAGTTTCTAAAGATTTATATGAAGAAATTGAAAATGCTTACAAAGATAGAATGTATACAGATGTTCAAGCACAAGATAAAGAAATAAGAGATGAAAATATAGATAAATTAACAGAGGACATTACAGTATATTTAACAGAAAAATATGGAGAAGAATTTGTAGAAGAAAGAAACCAAGAAATAAGTGAAATTATCTATAAATTAGAGAAAAAATGTGTTAGAAAAATGATATATGAAGAACACAAACGTCCAGATGGAAGAAAGATTGATGAAATAAGACCACTTTCATGCGAAGTACGGAATCTTACCTAGAGTACACGGAAGTGCAATATTTACAAGAGGGCAAACACAAGTTATGTCTATTGCAACACTTGGAATGCTTAGTGAAGCACAAAATTTAGATGGAATAGATGAAGAAGTTTCAAAACGTTATATGCACCAATATAATTTTCCTGCATATAGTGTTGGAGAGGCTAGAACATCTCGTGGACCAGGTAGACGTGAAATTGGACATGGAGCCCTTGCAGAAAAAGCTCTAATACCAGTTTTACCAAAAGAAGAAGACTTCCCTTACGCAATAAGAGTAGTATCAGAAGTATTAAGCTCAAATGGTTCTACATCTCAAGGAAGTATATGTGGAAGCACTTTAGCTTTAATGGATGCAGGCGTTCCAATTAAGGCTCCTGTTGCAGGTATTTCAACAGGACTTGTGACAGATGCAGAAGACCCATCAAAATATATTATGCTTACAGATATTCAAGGAATAGAAGATTTCTTTGGTGATATGGACTTTAAAGTAGGAGGAACAAAAAAAGGAATAACTGCAATACAAGTAGATATAAAAATAGATGGACTAACATATGATATTATAGAAGAGGCTTTTGCAAGAACCAAAAAAGCAAGAGAATATATATTAGATGAAATTATGCTAAAACAAATAGAAAAGCCAAGAGAAGAACTATCTAAATATGCACCAAAAATTACAAAATCAAAAATATCAGTAGACAAAATAAAAGATGTAATAGGTCCTGGTGGTAAAATGATAAACAAAATTATTGATGAAACAGGTGTAAAAATCGATATAGAAGAAGATGGAAATATATTTATATATTCACAAGATCAAGAAAGTGGTAACAAAGCACTTAATATGATAGAAGCTATAACAAGAGAAATTGAACTAAATGGAATATATGATGGAAAAGTTGCAAGAATTATGAACTTTGGAGCATTTATTGATATAGGTGGAGGAAAAGAGGGATTACTTCACATTTCAAAAATATCAGAAAAGAGAGTTAATAAAGTTGAAGATGTGCTAAAAATAGGAGATACCATTAAAGTAAAAGTATATGAAATAGATGACCAAGGTAGAATAAACCTTACAGCTAAAGGATTTTAAAAAATATAGATTTATCAAAAAAAGTAATTTTCTTAAAATTATCTTAAAAGCTTAGGAAAAATTTGCTTTTTTTAGAAGTTTATAGTATAATAAATATTGGTTAGGGGTATAAGCCTTTAAATAATACAAGCGAAAGAGGTTTAAAATGGAATATTTGTATATATTACAACAAGCAATAGTTTGGATAATAACAGTATTTTGGTTATATCAATTGCTTATTAGTATATGTTCATTTGTAAAACTAAAAGATAAACCAATGCTTACAAAAAAACAGCACAAATTTATGGCTATAATTCCTGCACATAATGAAGAAACAGTTGTTGGGAATTTGATAGAAAGCCTAAAAAAGCAAGATTATCCAAAGGAATTATTTGATATTTATGTAATAGCAGATAATTGCACAGATAAAACAAGAGAAATAGCAGAAAATGCAGGAGCAATTGTTTATGAAAGACATGACACAGTTCGGTAGAACTAAAGGTCATGCACTTCAATGGTTTTTAGCAAAAAAAATAGAAGAAAATACAGACTATGATGCATTTTGCGTATTTGATGCAGACAACATTGCTCATACAGACTTTATTAAAAATATGAATAAAAAACTATGCCAAGGAGAAGAAGTAGTTCAAGGCTATAGAGATATTAAAAACCCTACAGATAGCTGGATAGCATCTGGATATGCAATTTTTTACTGGATGATGAATAGATTTTATCATTTAGCAAGATATAACTTAGGTTTATCAACATTAATAAATGGAACCGGATTTATGGTTAAATTTGATGTAATTAAACCTAATGGATGGAAAACTTATACTTTAACAGAAGATATTGAGTTTTCTCTTCAAAGAATAATTGCAGGTAAAAAACTTGGTTGGGCAACAGATGCAATTGTTTATGACGAGCAACCAGTAGGTTTTAAGCAAAGTTGGTCACAAAGATCTAGATGGACAGTAGGTCATATACAATGTATGGAGAAATACACTAAGTCACTTGCAAACTCTGTAAAAGAGAAAAAGACAGCAGTAACATTTGATGGACTTTTATATATAATTGGAAGTATTCCTATGTTTGTAATTACTATACTTTTATTGGTAATAAATGCAGGTCTTTATGCAGGGGAACTTATGACTAAATCAGAACTTATAAAAAATTATTTAATGTATATATTACCAACATTTATATTACCAATCTTTACAGGTGCAGTTATAATGATACTAGATAAAAGACCAATTAGACCTATGATTAAAGGACTTCTTTGTTACCCTCTATTTTTAGGTAGTTGGCTTGCAATAAACTTTAAATGCTTATTTAAACGTGATACAGCTTGGGAAAAAATTGAGCATGTTAGAGATATTAAAATTAATGAAGTTATATAAATTGACAATTGTATAGAAAATAAGATATAATAAAGGCGTGCAATTTAATTGCACGTCTATTATTATAAATACAAGGAGAAATTTATGAAAAAAAATCAAATTATACATATCGCAGTAATCGCTTTAGGAATTATATTTCTAAGTCTTTGTGCCTTTCATACAACATTATGGTTTGATGAGAGCTATTCAGTTGCAATTGCAAAACATGGATTCAGTGATATTTGGAATATTACTGGGCATGATGTACATCCAGCTCTTTATTATTGGGCTTTACATATTATTTATATGATATTTGGAAATAATGTTATAGCATTTAGACTATTTTCAGTACTTGCAACAATTATCTTAGGAATAATTCGGATTTACTCATATTAGAAAAGATTTCGGAGAAAAAACACGGAATAATCTTTTCATTTTTAACATTCTTTTTACCAGTAATGACCGCATATTCACAAGAAATTAGAATGTATTCTTGGTCATGCTTAATAGTAACTTTTACTGCAATTTATGCGTATAGATTTTATAAAAATATTAAAAATAAAGAAGAAAAAGGTAAGATTAAGAACTTGATTCTTTTTGGAATATGTAGCATTTGTTGTTGCTATCTTCATTATTATGCATTAGTTACAACAGGTATTATAAATTTATTTTTATTAATTTACTTAATCAGAAATAGAAAAAATGCCAAAAATGATTTGATACATTTCTTAATTCTTGCTGTAATTCAAATTTTGCTTTATTTGCCATGGCTTATTTTCTTAATGGGACAAATTGGTCATGTAAGCAGTGGATTTTGGATAACTTTAAGTCCAATTAGTACACCTGTTGAACTACTTAGCTTTCAATTTAGAAGACAACTTGATACAATCTTTACATTTGATACACATACTATAACTGCATTAATAACATCAATTTTAATATACATATATTTAGGATATAGGACATATAAATGTAAGAAAGAAAAAGAAGATATAAAAGCTCCTTATTTAAGTCTTGGGGTTTATATTAGTGTTATCCTAGTAATGTGTATAATCTCGATAATTATCTCTCAAGCAGTACTATTTTCAAGATATTTATTTGTTATGACAGGGCTCTACATTTTCTGGATGTCATTTATGATGACCCAAGAGAAAAACAAATTTTTAACTATTGGAATTTGTGCTGTAATTGTAGTTCTTGGAACAATTTCTAATATAACAAATATAAAAATGCACTATTATCATGGAAATGAAGAAGTTTACAATTACATAAGAAGAGAAATTGAGCCTGATGATATATTTGTATATTCTAACATTGGAAATGGTGGCGTCATGGCTGCAATGTTTCCTGAGCACAAACAATATTTCCTTTGCGATCCCTCTTGGGATGTAAAAGAAGCATATAGAGCATATGGTCCAGGAATGGAAACAATAGAAAACTTAGCAAACCGGAAGCACAGACTGGAGCTTTTTAGATGGATTTACCGGAAGAATCTGGCTTGTAGATTCTGAACTTATGGGAGTTTATGAAAATTTCCCTAAAGAAAATGTGGTTGTCCTAAAAGATACACAAAAAATTGATACAATGTATCATGAATATGTGTATGGAATTAAGCTTATAGAAAAGAGAGGTTGATTGAAAAATGCTAAGTAAAATAAAAATGTATGCTTTTGTTGGACCTTCTGGAACAGGAAAAAGTTATAGGGCTCAATATGTTGCAGGCGAAAACAATATAAGCTATATTATAGATGATGGGCTATTTATAAAAGATAATGAAGTAATTGCTGGTTCTTCTGCCAAAAAAGCTCCAACAAAGATAGAAACAGTTAAACATGCTCTTTTTCAGACTCCTGAAGAAAAAAGAGAAATTATAGAAGCAATAAAAAAATATAAGCCTGAAAGTATAATGATACTTGGAACATCTGATAATATGGTGCATAAAATTGCAGAAAATTTAGGGCTTCCTAAAATTGAAAAAATTATAAGAATTGATGAAATTGCGACAGAAGAAGAAATACAAACAGCAAGAAGAATACGTGTAACAGAAGGAAAACATGTTATACCAGTTCCAACTTTTGAAATAAAAAAAGATTTTTCTGGATATATTTTAGACCCACTTCAAATTTTTAAATCAAAAGGAATTGGAAAAGCTCCATATATATCAGAAAAATCAATAATACGTCCAACTTTTAGTTATATGGGAAATTTCACAATTTCAGATTCTGTTTTTAGGCAAATTATAGAATATATAGCATATAAATCACCAGCAATACATAAGATAGGC
Organism: uncultured Clostridium sp.; assembly: GCA_947648255.1. GTDB lineage: Bacteria > Bacillota > Clostridia > TANB77 > CAG-508 > JAAWPK01. The sequence continues at coordinate 7,450 of CANSNA010000028.1, forward strand.
AAAATGAGAATAACCAAATATGAAGAAGGTCCAAGTATATACTTAGAAGTGATTGTAATGTATGGATGTAATATTATTAATGAGCTTAGCCTTTTTAAATCGAAATGTCAAAAAGAAATAGAAAAACTAACAGCAATGAATATAAGCAATATGGAAATTGTGGCAAAAGGAATTGAAGTAGAACAAAATAAATAAATATAGATAGAGGTAAAATATGGGTTTTATTGTTGCAATAGATGGACCAGCAGGTACTGGAAAAAGTACAGTAACTAAAATATTAGCAAAAAGATTAAAGTTACTTAAAGTAGATACAGGGGCAATGTATAGGTGTGTAGCTTTTGCATGCTTAAAGGAAAACATTAAAGTAGAGGAAGAAGATAAAATAAAAAAAATTTTAGAAAATTTTGACATGAAATTTCCTAAAACCAATAAGGGATCTAGAGTAATATTAAATGGAAGTGATGTAACAGAAAAAATAAGAACTCCAAAAGTAGATAATGTTGTTGCTGAGTACGCAGCTTTAAAATGTGTAAGGGATAAGCTTACACCAATTCAGCAAAAAATGGGAAGAGAAAATGATGTAATTATGGAAGGCAGAGATATTCGGAACAGTAGTATTCCCAAATGCTGATGTAAAAATATACTTAGATTGCTCTATAGAAGAAAGAGCAAAAAGAAGATATACTCAAAATAGACTTAATGGAATAGAAGGCATATCTTATGAAGAAGTATTAGAAAGTATAAAAGAAAGACATAATCTAGAAACTCAGAGAGAAATTGCTCCACTAATAAAACCAGAAGATGCAATATTAATAGATTGTACAGATCTAACAATTGATGAAGTTTTAATAAAAATTGAAGAAATCATAAAGCAAAAGAGAAAGGAAACTAAGAAATGATAAGAGCATTTATAAAATTAATATTAAAAATAACATCTTTCGTTTTATTTAGAGTAAAAGTTATAGGAAAAGAAAATATTGAAAAAGATAAACCCTATTTAGTTTGCCCAAATCATATTAGTAATTGGGATCCACCAGTTATGGTTGCAGTTTTAAAAAGAAATGATGTATATGTTTTAGCAAAAGAAGAACTTTTTATAAATTCTTTTGTAAAGTGGTTAGCCAAAAAAGCAAAAGTAATTCCAGTAAAAAGAGGTAAACAAGATGTTGGTCTTTTAAAAAATGCTACTAAAATATTAAAAGAAAACCACATGATACTTCTCTTCCCTGAAGGTACAAGAAATGGAATAGAAAAAAGAGGAAAACTTCAAAATGGAGCAGTATTAATGAGTTTAATGTCTGGTGCAAACATTGTACCAATTGGAATTCAAGCCAAAAAGAAATATAAATTTTTTTCAAAAGTTAAGGTAAATATAGGAAAACCAATGAATTTTAGTGAATTTAAAGATAAAAAGGGAGATAAAGAAACTTTAGATAATTTAAGCAAAGAAGTTATGGAAGAAATAATACGTTTGACAAATGAAGAAATTTAGTATATAATATTATATTGATTTTAAATAAATAGGGAGAATTTAGTATGAACAATAAAAATATTAGAAATATAGCAATAATTGCACACGTTGATCATGGTAAAACAACACTTGTAGACGAACTTTTAAAACAAAGCCATGTATTTCGAGAAAATGAACAAGTTCAAGAAAGAGTAATGGATTCAAACGACTTAGAGAAGGAAAGAGGAATTACAATTCTTTCTAAAAATACATCTGTAATGTATAATGATATAAAGATTAATATAGTAGATACTCCAGGTCACGCAGACTTTGGTGGAGAAGTAGAAAGAGTACTTAAAACAGTTGATGGAGTTTTACTTTTAGTAGATTCTTTTGAAGGAACAATGCCTCAAACAAGAGAGGTGTTAAAAAAATCTTTAGCACTTAATTTAAAACCAATTGTTATAATAAATAAAATAGATAGACCAGGTGCAAACCCTACAAAAGTTGTAGACGAAGTTCTAGAATTATTTATTGAGTTAGATGCAAATGATGAGCAGTTAGAATTCCCAGTTGTATATGCCTCTGGAAAACAGGGAATTGCAAAGCTTAAAATGAGTGATCCAGATGGAAATATGGACTGCTTATTTAAAACAATAGTAGATAACATAAGTGCACCAAATTGTGATGAGGATGGACCTATGCAAATGCTAGTTTCTAATATAGACTATGATGATTATGTAGGAAGAATAGCAGTAGGAAGACTAGAACGTGGAATTTTAAGAACAGGTATGCAAGTTACCGTTTGTAAAAAAGATGGCAAAACAGCAAATGGTAAAATCGCAAAATTATATACACATGTAGGACTAGAAAAAAGAGAAGTAGAAGAGGTAAAAGCAGGAGATATCATAGAATTTGCAGGAATTGCAGATATTAATATTGGAGAAACTGTTTGTGATCCAGAGCATGTAGAAAAAATAGATTTTGTAGATATAGATGAGCCAACAGTTACAATGACCTTTAGTGTAAACAATGGTCCATTTGCAGGAAGAGAAGGAGAATTTGTAACCTCTAGGCATATTAGAGATAGATTATTTAAAGAACTAGAAAGAAATGTTAGTTTAAGAGTTAATGAAACATCTACACCAGATAGTTTTGAAGTTGCTGGACGTCGGAGAACTACATTTATCTGTTTTAATTGAAACTATGAGAAGAGAAGGCTTTGAGCTACTTGTTTCACGTCCAAAAGTTATAATAAAAGAAATAAATGGTGTGAAATGTGAACCAATTGAGAGATTAGTTGTAAATGTTCCAGATGAATTTGTTGGAAATGTTATAGAAAAACTTGGAAAAAGAAAAGCAGAAATGTCTAATATGGAGCCTGCAGAAGATGGGCATACAAAAATAGAATTTAGAATTCCAGCAAGAGGGCTAATTGGATACAGATCAGAATTTATGACAGACACTAAAGGAAATGGAACAATGAATCATATTTTTGATACTTATGAACCATTTAAGGGAGAAATAACTTCAAGAAGTAGAGGTACAATAGTTGCATTTGAAAATGGAAAAGCTGTAACATATGGTCTATATAATGCCCAAGATAAAGGAGAACTATTTATAGGTCCTGGAACAGAAGTGTATGAAGGAATGATAGTTGGATTAAATTCTAGGGGAGAAGACTTAGCAATAAATGTGTGCAAAGAAAAACACTTAACAAACACAAGAGCTTCAGGCTCTGATGATGCACTTCGTCTAGTTCCACCACTTCAAATGTCTTTAGAAAAGGCAATAGAATTTATACAAGATGATGAGCTAGTAGAAATAACTCCTCAAAATATCCGTTTAAGAAAGAAAATACTAGATTCAAAAGAAAGAGAAAGAGCAAATAGAAACAAATAAATTGTTTGAACTGTAGGGTAGCCTGCAGTTCTTCTAATAAAAGAAGAAATTAGGTGTTGGATTATGAATAATATAAAATTTGAAAATATAAAACAAAAGGCACTTGATGAACATATTCCTATTATCATGGATGATACATTAAATGTAATTGAAAGTAGACTTAATGGAGTTAAATTAAATAGCATTTTAGAAATAGGTACAGCTGTTCGGTTATTCTGCTATTTGTTTTTCTAAGTTTTTATCTAATGAAGGATTTATTGATACTATTGAAAGAGATGAAGATAGAGCTAAAGAAGCTTTGAAAAATATTTCTGTGATGAAACTTGAGGATAAGATTAATGTATTTGTTCGGTGATGCAACTGAGATTTTACCTAAATTTGATAAAACATATGATATGGTCTTTATTGATGCAGCTAAGCGGAAAGTATCCATTTTTTTTGAGTGAAGCTCTTAGAATGAGCCATTCTCGGCACAATTATTTTTGCTGATAATGTTTTATATAAAGGCTATGTTATGAGTGATTATAATAAACATAAGCAGAGAACTGCAGTTAGGGCTTTGAGGGAGTATATAAAGGAAACCTTGAATACTTCTCTACTTGTAAGTGAAATTTTAGAGTGTCGGAGATGGGCTTTGTGTTAGTATAGTTAAATAACATTTATAATATATTTAAATATTTTAGAGAAGATGCTAATGTATCAGTTATAATAAGTCCAATTATTACTAGTACAGTTATTTTCTGTATCTTTAATGGGATTTTTACTAATATTTTTGCAACTACTTTTGTTATAATAGGGTGAATTAATTTTATAAAGATTAGAGCAAAAATTCCCCAAACTATACTAAAACTTAGAGTTATTCTTCCATTTAAATTTAGAAATTCACCTGTATAGTCCCACCATTTTAAACCAAACAGTGCTTGTAAAAAGAAATCTGTTATGTATTCAAATACACTAAATACTAATGCTGCTAAAAAGAATAGTTTTATTGGCTTATTTTTATAGTTATGGAAAAATATTATTAAGATAGTTGCACCATATCCATATATTGGGCATATTGGACCAAATAGGAAACCTCTTTTTACAAATTCATGTGTATATATAACACAAAAAATTTCTTCGCAAACCCAACCTATAAATGCATATATCGTAAAATAAATAACTAATTTTTGAAATTTAGATAATTTTTTACTTTCTTTTATCATAAAAACTCCTTTTAATATTTTACTCTAATAATCTATTTAATAATATCAAATTTATAAAAAAAAGTAAATAGAAAAAACCTTCAACTATTTTTAGTGTAGTTGACAATCTACAAAAATTGATTTATACTATGACAGAATAAGAAATTGTATTTATCATGAAAATAGATAGATATGTAAAACCAAAAGAAGTAATTTGGGGTTTAAATAAAAGAAAAAATAGTATATAATAAATGATATATATTATGGAGGAATAAATGATGAAAAATGTTGAACTACTCGCACCAGCTGGTTCTTTTGAGAAAGCAAAAATTGCTTTTCTTTATGGAGCAGATGCAGTATATTGTGGTACCGCTTCTCTTTCTTTAAGGAGTAGGGCAGAGGTAGAAGATGATGATTTAGAAAAAACTATTAAATATGCACATGAAATTGGAAAAAAGGTGTATGCTGCAATTAATATTTATGCTCTTGATGAGAACTATGAAGAAATCAAGAAGCAAGCTAGAATGTTAAATGATATAAGAGTTGATGGAATTATTTTATCAGATGGGGGAGTACTAGAAATTATAAAAGAAGAAGCTCCTGATGTAGATATACATATAAGTACACAAGCAAATGTTGTTAGTAGTCATTCCGCTTCTTTTTGGGCTCATAATGGAGCAAAAAGAGTAATCCTTGCAAGAGAACTTCATAAAGAACAAATTAAAGATATTATTAAAAACACCCCAAGTGAATTAGAAACAGAAATTTTTGTACATGGTGCATTATGTTTTGGATACTCAGGTAGATGTTTCCTAAGTGATTTTTTAGCCTCTAGAAGTGCAAATTTAGGCGACTGTGCTCAAAGTTGCAGATGGGCATATAACTTATATGCAGAGGAAAAAAATAACCCAGGAAACCTAATGCCAATTGAATATGATAAAACTGGTACATATATCTTTTCATCAAAAGACCTATGCCTTCTTAAAGAAATACCTGAAATAATAGAAATGGGTGTAGATAGCTTAAAAATAGAAGGAAGACTTAAAACAGAGTATTACTTAGCAAGTGTAGTAAGTGCATATAGAAATGCGATAGATGATTATTTAGCATCTCCTAATACTTATGATTATACCAAATACCTAAAAGAGATCGAAAAAGTAAAAACAAGAAGTTTAACTGACTTTTACTTTAATGATAGAAATAACAAAGACTTTCAAGAATTTGAAGGAAAACAATACAACCCCAATTTTGAATTTGGAGGAAAAGTAATAGAATATACAGAAAATAAATCTATAATAGAGATAAAAAATAAACTATTTGTAGGAGACGAGCTTGAGATACTAATTCCTCGGAAAAATAGAAGTATTTAAATTTAAAATAGAAAAGCTATGGGATGCAGAAACAGACGAAGAAATAGACAGTATAAGCCCACGGTAAAAAAGGTCAACTAGTAAAAATGCATTTGCCAATAAAATGCAATTGTAATTGGATTATTAGAAGAAAGAAATAGGTCTTATATAAAAAATTCTAAGCCAAAATAATAGAGTAGTAATAATTGTTTTTTTATGACTATAAAAAACAATTATTACTATTTTTTGATAACTTATTTTAAAAGAAGTTATCCTTCAATTCTAAGCCTATCTCCTGCATAAATCAAATTAATATCCTTAATGTCATTAAGTCTAGCAATACTCTCTACAGTAACCCCAAACTCTCTTGCAATCTTAGTCAAAGTATCGCCACGTTTTATAGTATAAATTATGTGATTAATATCATAAGCTGTTCCAGTTATTTCAGCATAGCCACGAGTTGTATCTATTTCTAATACCTGACCGAGGAAATATCAAATTAGGATTTCTAATCTTATTTAATCCTGCAATCTCATTTACGGTAGTACCATATTCAAAAGCAATTTCACTTAATGTATTTCCTCTTTTTACAGTATAATACTCAAGCTGATTAGTAGTATTAGTAGGCGTATTTATCGCATCATTTGCAGACAAAAAGATTTCATTTGTAAATTTATCTCTGTCTACTCTTGCATTAATTCCATTTATTCTACCAGAATTTGTATATTGAAACCCTGCCCAGGTCTCCCAATTTATATTTTCAGTTGGAGAAGATACTCCATATTCTGCAATCCAAAGAGGATAATCTCTTGCAAGTTCTATGCTAAAAGTATGTTTCGCATTATATGCATCACTATATATAATCATTTCTTTTCCTGTCAGTTCTTTTACTTTTTCTAGAAAAATTCTAGATATGCTATTAATTTCTTCTTTACTTAAGTTACCAAAATTTTCAAAATCCATTGCAAGCTTGCAGTCTGGAGAAGTGCCAGAAATAACAGAAGAAAAATATTGTGCTTCTTTTATAGCTTCTTCATTTGAACGAGCAGTTACATAGTGATAAAAACCGAACCTTTAAACCATTTGCCTTTGCATTCTCATAATTTGTTTTAAAGTATGCATCTCTAATATTAGTTCCCTGGCTTGATTTTATATATACTATTTCTATTCCAGAGGTTTTAACTTCACTATAGTTAATATGTCCTTGCCAGTTGCTAACATCAATTCCCTCATATAAAATATCATATGTAGACATAGCATATATAGGTGTATTAGGTATAAAAAGAGCAAAAACAATAATACACAGAATTATAAAAAAACAAAATAATTTTTTTAACATAAAACCTCCTAAGTCACTTTAGATAAACTATATTATGAAATTTTATGTAAAAATGTGCTTGAACATTTAATAAACTTGTGATATTACCTTTATAAAATACATTATAGTTTGAAGAGTATGAAAAAAACAAAGACATACTTGATAAAAAATTTAATAGAACAATTTTAAAAGAAATGGAAGCGGAATTTTAAAACCGCTTCTTTTGATAAAATATTTAATTCATTATTCCTGAAATTCCTTGCTTAGTTTATTTATTGCTTTTGTTTCTATTCTTGAAACATAACTACGACTAATGCCGAAGCATTTTTGCTATTTCATTTTGAGTTTTAGGAAGTCTACCGGTTAAGCCCAAAACGCATTTCTAATATTGCTTGTTCACGTTCTTTTAAGACTTCTTTCATTTTCTCAAAAAGCTTTTTAGTTTTGAGTTTTAAATCAATTTCCTCTTCTATACTTCTATCATCATTTTCTAATATTTCAAGAAGAGTAATTTCATTATCATCTTTATCTTTTCCTATTGGCTCATTTAAATAAACCTCAGACTTTGATTTTTTAGAACTTCTTAAAAACATTAAAATTTCATTTGCAACTCTCACCTGTTGGAAAGGTTTTATCTTTCATATTTCTAGTGCCTAAAAAGTTTATTGTTATATCTTCACCATCTGCCCAGATAGAACTAACTAATAATTTAATCATATTTCGCTTTGTATTCAAGTCTAAGCTATCAAAAGAGGTGAGGTAAGTATCTAATATATTAAGGACTAAATCAGCTGTTTCTTTGTCATTTATTTCTTCATAATTAGTATTAGTTAACGATTTTATTTGTTTTTCTAATCGGCTATTAGTTTCTTTTAATTTTTTAATCTCTTTTGAAATATCATCTAATAAAGATATATCAACATATTTAATTTTATCTAGCAATGAGTTAATCTCATTTTCATTTTTGTAGATTAATGATTTTAAGGTTTTGACTTCTTCATTATTTTTATCTTCTTTATTAAAGGTATTTGTAGACAATTCTTTAAGAGCTTTATAAAATTTCGAAGTAGGGGTAGCAAGTTTTTTAATTTCTTCTAAAACTAATCTATCCGCTTCTAATCCATTTATATTTTTACATTGACATTTTTGTTTTCTACTTTTATCTTTAAGTTCGCACATATAGTCAAAAACTCTACGTCCATCAGGACTAACCATTTTATTTTTTAATTTTGCTCTCATAAATGAGCCACAATATGAGCATCTTAAAATTCCCGATAATAGTGCATTACTTGTACTAGGTTTACGATATTTCATGTCGCTATTTCTATCTAATAATTCTTGAACTTGGACCCATTCTTTACCTGCTATAATACCTTTATGTTTTCCAACAGATACAATCCAATCGCATGCATCTTTTCTAACTACTTGATTTTTCTTTTTCTCTGTTTTGTTATAAACCATAAGTCCATGTATACCATCAAACTCTTTTTCATCTGCATAGATTTCTACACCTAAATTTCTAAAATAATCTAAAGTGTCTTGGTCAGCTATTGCATATACAGGATTTATCAAGATATTTTTTAACCCCCATCTAGTATAAGGTTTATCGTTTTTAGTTTTAATATCATTTTGAATTGTATAAGTTTCAAGTTTAGTTTGTGATTTTAATTCTCTCATTTTATCAAAAAGGATTTTTACAATTCTTGCTTCACTATCAATGGTAGAAAGTTTATATAGTTTTCTTTTTTTGCCATCAACAGTTATATTTTCTATTTGCTCTGATTTATAACCTGTTGGGGTCATACCACCAAGCCAACGACCAGTTTTAGCAAGCTCAAGCATATTATCTCTAATACGTTCTGCGATTGTATCACGTTCTAATTGTGCAAAAACAGAAATCATAAACATCATAGCACGACCGACTTGGGGTTACGTTTTCAATACTTTCTGTTGCAGATAAAAACGATACATCATAATTATCAAGTTCTATTACTAAACTACTAAAGTCTGATACATTACGACTAATTCTATCTAATTTATAAAAAGC
>CANSNA010000029.1 GCA_947648255.1 uncultured Clostridium sp.
CAATGGGAATGACGAAAAAACAAGTAAATAAAATGATTATATTTGAGAATGTTTGCCTAGCAATTCCAAATGGTTTGGTTAGTAGTATTGTAGGACCAATCGTTGTATTTATGATTATGAAAATAATGCAAGAAACAGGTATAAATTATTTATTTTTCAAATTACCTGTTATGGGAATGCTTTTATATTTAATCATTTCAATTGTTATACCATCTATTATTGCAATATTTTGTATAAAAACATTTAATAAAGAATCGATTGTTGATAGATTAAGAGAGAATTAAAGATTAAATGAAGTTCAAAGCAATCATTGATTGAAAATTACTTGGTTTCGATTATATAATAGTAAAAGACAAATTACAATAAGTCATTAAGATTTAAAGAAAGCAATGATTAGTTTTCATTGCTTTTTTGTTGGTTAATTAAAGAAATAATTTCTTCTGGACTTTCTATCATACCTCTTTTATACCATTCATCACATAAACCAAATACTAAATAAGCAACCATTACTTTTGAATAAGCAATAATATTTGGATCATCTTTTTTATAATTAAAATTTATTAAAATATTATCAATTAAAAAGAACTGTAAATTTGATTTATATAATAAATCTATTGTTTTTTTATTTTTAGTAAAGAAATCGAAAATTTGATAAGTAATGTCTAATTTATCATTCCAATTATATTGACTAAATATATTTTTTATATACTGTTTAATAATATCATCTTTACTTTCAAAATTACGATAGAAAGTAATTCTTGTTACACCTGCCTTTTCTGCTATATCAGTAATTGTAATGTTTTCGTATTTTTTCTTGTTCAGTAATTGCAAAATGGCTTCTGTAATATATTCTTTTGCTCGTTTTATATTATTCAATGTTACACCTCCTTTCTGTTTGTTACATTTTAAAACAAATCCATTGAAAATATTACTATAAAATGTTACACTTGTTACATATAATGATACAACATTTTATAATATTAGTCAAGAAAGGAGTAAAAAATGTCTAGTAAAAGGTGGATTATTTTAGGAATTATAATTATCTGTGGTTTTATTTTAGGAAGATTAGCATTTAGAGCATTTTTAAATGTAATGCTAGGTGGAACTATGTTTGGAGGTAATATACTATGAAAGAGAAGAAAGGCAAAGGAATGTTTATATTTATTTGTATATTAGTATTTATGTTTTCATTTATCATTGGAATTATTTCAAAAACTGCTATAAAACCAGCTTGGAGCAAAAAATATACAGTAGAATGGACTGAGAAAAAAGGAACTTTAGTGAGTGATATTTCTTATAGCGATAAAGAATCTAACAAATTTGATTTATATTTGCCAAAAGATAATTCAAAAGAAAATTATGGATTAGTTGTTTATCTTCATGCAGGAGGATTTACATCTGGAGATAAAATAGGAGATAAAGATACTCTTGCTTGGTTATGTTCAAAAGGATATGTGGCATGTGGAATTAATTACACTTTAAGAACAGATGCCAATAATGCAAGTGTATATACTCAAAGTATGGAGATAAAACAAGCAATGCCAGTTGTTATAGAAGAAGCAAAAAAACTAGGGTATAACATAAATGAAATGGCAATAAGTGGTGGATCAGCTGGTGGAACTTTAGCAATGTTGTATGCATATCGTGATAGTGAAACATCTCCAGTACCAGTCAAATTAATGTTTGAAATGGTTGGACCTTCAAGTTTCTACGCAGAAGATTGGGGTGTATATGGATTAGATCAAGATACAGATGAATCACGAAAAGCAGCAGCAGGATTATTTGGAATTATGGCAGGTGTAGAATTAACACCAGAAATGATAAAATCAAAAGAATATGAAGAACTTATGAAACCAATATCTGCTTTTATGTGGATAAATGAAAATTCAGTTCCAAGTGTTATTGCCTATGGTACACATGATAAGGTGTGCCCATTTAACACAGTAAGGCATTTAATTAAAGCATTACAAGATAACAATGTTGACTATAAATATTTTGAAGGTAAACATTCAGGACATGGTATGCAAAATGATGATAAAGTATTTGAACAATATATGAAAACAGTAGATGAGTATTTAGAGAAATATATGCCAATTCAAAAATAAAATTAGAAACATATTAAGATAGATAATTCATTGAAATTTATCTATCTTTTATGTTATAATTGTCTTGAAAAATTTGCTGAAAACTGTAACAAATTGAGAAATAGAGTGTCATACATTATATGACAAAAGAAAGAGGGAGGAAAATTATAAGATGCAGATATAGAAAAACTCTATAATGAATACTTTAAAACTGTATATAAATACCTAATATGCCTAACACATAGCAAAGAAATAGCAGAAGAATTAACACAAGAAACATTTTGTAAAGCAATGAGTAAAATATCTATTCTCATTTATGATATTATAACAATTAGAGTAAGTTATAGGAATAATGTGAATCAAAAAGCGACGAAATTTTAGATGAAGATGAGGAAGAATTGTAAAAATTTTATACAACTGTTATGAGTAAAATACAAAAAATATTTGTAAAAATACTACACAAATTTAAACGAATATGCTATAATAAAAAAGTCACCAAAAATACATTAAGACAAAATAGGTATATCAAAATGACAAAGGTACATTAACATAATTTTTTTTTAGCACAATTTTAGCACAATTTGAGCGTAATCGTTTGGATAACGAACCTCGAAAACCCCTAAAAATCAATAAACGTGGGTTAAGCCAAAAATCATATATAGCAAGGATTACAAAGGCTGAAAGCCTTGAAAATACTAAGAAAAATAAAAAGGAGGAAAAGAGTATGTCTCGGACATTCAAAATGGCATAATATTCAAGCAAAAAAGGGAAAAGCAGATGCTGCACGTGGAAAAATTTTTACAAAACTTGGTAGAGAATTATTAATTGCAGTAAAACAAGGAGGTCCAGATCCAGCAGGTAACTCAAAACTAAAAGATGTAATTGCAAAATGTAAAGCTGCTAATATGCCAAATGATACTATTAATAATGCAATAAAAAAAGCATCTGGTGCAGGAAATAATGAAAACTATGAAGAAATTACATATGAAGGATATGGACCAAACGGTGTTGCAATAATAGTAAATGCAACAACAGATAATAGAAACAGAACAGCAGCAGATGTAAGACATGTATTTGATAAAGCAGGAGGAAGCCTTGGAACAACTGGATGTGTATCATATATGTTTAATAGAAAAGGAATAATTGTAATAGAAAAAGAAACAGCAAGTATGGGAGAAGATGATTTAATGATGATTGCTTTAGAATGTGGAGCAGAAGATTTTTTAGCAGAAGATGAGGTATATCAAATTACAACTTCACCTGAAGAATTTTCTAATGTTAGAGAAGCTTTAGAAGAAAAGGCTCTAAGCTTTTTAGAAGCAGGAATTCAAATGGTTCCAACAACATATGTAGACTTAGATGAAAAAGGTATAGAAAAAATGGAAAGATTACTTGAAAAATTAGATGAATTAGATGATGTAAGTGAAGTTTTCCATAATTGGAATGAATAATATCAGAAAATTAGCAAAGCTTTTTAGAGAGTGGACAATAAAAATCACTCTTATAGATGCTTAGCTAATTTTTTTTGTTCTAAAATAATACATTTAGCATATATTAATAATAAAACTAAAGAAAAGGATAAAACAAAAATGTTAAATGTTTTAAATTTTTTTTCAGAGCAAATCGCAAATCAAATCAGCCAAAATAATCTTGCAGAGTTAGAAGAAATAAGAATAAGAGTCGGAAAGCCCATAATTTTAAAATTTTCCGCAAAAGAAAAAGTACTAAAATATATACCAACTCAAGAGGAAATAATAAAAACCTTGCAATTTTTATGTGATAATTCAATATACAGCTATCAAAGCCAAATATGTGACCGGTTTTATCACAATAGAAGGAGGTCATAGAGTACGGGATTACAGGAGATGTAGTTTTAGAAAATCGGTAAAGTCAAAAACATATCATACATATATAGTCTAAACTTTAGAATAGCAAGAGAAGTAGAAGGTGCATCAAAAGAAATATTAAAACATGTTTTAAATCTTCAAAAAAATACAGTATATAATACACTAATTGTAGGAAGCCCTGGGACAGGTAAAACAACAGCCATAAGAGATTTGGCGAAAACAATTAGCAATGGATTAAAAATCCCTAAATTTGATGGCATAACAGTTGGTATAGTTGATGAAAGAGGAGAAATTTCTGCAATGCATAAAGGAATTCCACAAAATGACTTAGGAATAAGAACAGACATATTAAATAATGTAAATAAAAATATAGGAATAGAAATGTTGGTCAGAAGTATGGCACCAAAAGTTGTAATTGCAGATGAAATAGGAAATGAAGATGACATAAAAGCAATTAGATATGCTCTTTGTTCAGGAGTACAAGGAATTTTTACAGCACATGGAGAAATTGAAAAGGATTTAATAGAAAATCCAATATTCAACAAAATGTTAACTCTAAAGTTATTTGAAAAGATAATTTTTTTAAGTAATAGTCAAGAAAAAGGCAAAATAAACAAGATTATAGATATAAAACAACGAGACTAGCAATTATTTGTCTATCCAAAGAATACATTTGTTATTTTATAAGTTATGAAAAATACAGAATTTATAAAAGAGTAATAGGGCGAATTACCGCCCCATCACTCTGCATGATTATTACCGTAAAGCATTGCATAGGGTCCTTAAAAGTGGAGTTACTGCACAGAGCAAACGATAATCGGACTGATTTTGTAGCTAGTTTTCCCAAAAAAGGGAAAGTGCCTGCGGCAGGTTGTAAGGAGCTGTACATACAGCGTGCCATCAGAGGTTGCCTTGCCAGTAAAATAGATTGTAACTTCTTTCCCATTGTACTTGGCTTTGGCTTTTGTGACAGCCTGAGCAAGTTTTGAAGCGAGTTCATCGCCGAACTGTCTGCTCCACTCCTCATAATCATCCACCTTGTAGACCACCTTGTCAAAATCTAATGCCATAATTCAAAAGCCTCCTTAAAGTTATAAATATATTATACCATATGTTTTACATAACGTCAAATTAAAAAAACAAATGTAGGATTTTTTTCGCTGGGGGCTATAGATTTCGTAAATCAAAATCTAAGTTTATTGTTCTAAAACTAAAACCTAATGAATATATATATAATACATGGAGGTAAAAAGTGATAATTATAAAGTGTATCTTATTACTTGTAATACTAATAATTAGTAGCCTTTTAGGGATATTATTTGCAAACAAATATAAAGAAAGGGTAAACGAACTAAAACAAATAAGATCAGCCTTAAATATGATAAAAACAAAAATACAATATACATATCAGCCACTTCCAGAAATATTTTTAGAAATATCGCAAAAATTTGAAGGAAATATTCGGTGAAATTTTCAAAACAGCAAGCACAAAAATGAAAGAATTAACAGCAGGAGAAGCTTGGAGACTTGCAATCAGAAATTCCAAAACAAATTTAACAGAAAGCGACTTAAAAGTATTAGAAAATTTAGAAAAATTACTTGGAAAAACAAATGCAGAACGGTCAGCTTAGTGAAATAGAATTGATAGAAAGATTTATTGATGAACAAATACAAAATGCAGAAGAAGAGCAAAAGAAAAATGAAAAATTATATAAAAGTTTAGGAGTAATTACAGGAATTGGATTATCTATAATACTTATATAATAAAAAAACACAAAAGACAAGGGGGGGATGACTTTTGAGCATAGATTTGCTATTTAAAATTGCAGCAATTGGAATATTAGTTGCAGTATTACATCAAGTATTAGTCAGAGCTGGGCGTGAAGATCAGGCAATGATGACAACACTTGCAGGGCTTGTAATAGTTCTTACAATGGTTATACAAGAAATAAGCTCTTTGT
The DNA here is from genome assembly GCA_947648255.1 of uncultured Clostridium sp. Taxonomy (GTDB): domain Bacteria; phylum Bacillota; class Clostridia; order TANB77; family CAG-508; genus JAAWPK01. The sequence continues at coordinate 5,893 of CANSNA010000029.1, forward strand.
TTAATACAGTAAGAACTATGTTTAATTTATAGCAAAAAGGTGAGAATATGGAAATTATAAAAATTATTGGTATAGCTCTAACAGCAACAATTATAACAATTATAATAAAACAATACAAGCCTGAATTCTCAGTTTACATATCGCTAATTGCAAGCACTATAATCATGTTTATATTTATGGACAAACTAGGAGGAATAGTTGCATTTATTACAAACTTCTCAAATAAAATAAGTCGGAAGTTCAGAGTTTTTAAAAATACTAATCAAAATCACAGGAATTGCCATTTTAACGGAATTTGCTGTTCGGAATATGTAAAGATGTGGGTGAAAATGCAATTGGCTCTAAAGTCGATTTAGGAGGTAAGGTGATCATTATTGCAATGTCAATACCTATCATTTCATCAATGCTAGAAACAGTGCTAAAAATATTGCCTTAAAAAACGAAAGAAGGAAAATAAATAAACATATGAAAAAAATAATAATTATAATATTTTTCCTCGGAATTATTTTAAATGCAAACATAGTTTATGCAGATGAAACAGAAGATACAATAAAAGAACAAGAAGAAATTTTAGGAATTGCAGGATTTATAAAAGAAGCTGAAAAATATTCAAAAGAAAGTTTTGAAGATATGGACATAAACTCATTATATAAAAATGCAATAAGTCGGAGAAATAAATGCAGAGGGTTTGTGGGGAGGAATATTAAAAATTCTTGGAACAGAAGTCTCAAAAACTTTAACAAGTCTTGGATATATATTAATAATCATAATAATACATAGCATAATAAAAAGTATAAGTGATGACCTTGGTCGAAATGAAATTGGACAAATAACATACTATGTACAATACATCTTAATTGTAACACTAATTATGACAAACTTTACAGATGTAATTTCATTAATAAAAGAAACTATAAATAATTTAGTGGGATTTATAAACTGCTTGCTTCCAATACTTCTAGCACTGATGTTAACAACACGGAAATCTAGTTACAGTATCTGTTATTCAACCTGTTTTACTTTTAATCATAACATTTGTCCGGAAACTTTATAACAGCTGTACTTTTGCCACTAATACTAATACGGAACAGCCTTAAGTGTAATTTCAAAAATATCAGATAAAATACAAATAGAAAAATTAGCAAAATTCTTTAAATCAAGTGTAGTATGGATTTTAGGTGTTGCACTTACAATATTTGTACGGAGTACTATCACTAGAAGGAACCCTTACAAGTTCTGTAGATCGGTCTTACAGTCAAAACAACAAAAGCAGTAGTAACAAGCACAATACCAGTTGTTCGGCAAACTATTAGGCGAAACAGTTGATGCAGTACTTGGTTGTAGTAATATACTAAAAAATGCAGTTGGTTTTGTCGGAATATTGGTAGTACTTGCAATATGTATAATGCCAATAATAAAGCTCATGGTTCTTTCCGTTGCATTTAATTTAACAGCAGCTCTTAGTGAGCCAATAGCAGACAAAAAAATAGTATCAGTGTTAGAGCAAATAGGTGGTACATTTAAAATTTTGCTTGGAATGGTTTGCACAGTATCAGTTTTATTAATTATTGGTTTAACTTTAGTAATAAAAATTACAAATAGTGGGATGATGTACAGATGATAAACTATATAAGCTCTTGGGCAGAGCAAATAATAATAGCAGTAATTGTTGTAACAATTTTAGAGATGATTTTACCAAATGGAAATAGCAAAAAATATATCAAAACAATTATAGGTATATATGTGCTATATGTTATACTTTCACCAGCAATAAAACTTATAACAGGTGGAGAATTAAAAATAGACTATGGTGCATATGAAAAATATTTTAAAAGTGAAGAAATATCAGGAAATTTAGAGAATGTAACGATTCAAGATACATATAAAGTAGAATTAGAAAAACAAATTAAAATAGATATAGAAAAACTTGGGTTCAATGTAAAAAAAGTAAATGCAGATTTTAATCTAGAAGAAGGTAAAATAACTAAGATAGTACTATCAGTTGATAAAAACAAAGAAAAAACGGGGAACATAGTTGTTTCAATAAATAGAGTAGAGGTAGGTAATATAAAAGAAGAAAATACTTTGACACAAGAAGAAATTCAGAAGATAATAAAAAAACTAACAGAAGACTATGGGGTAGATTCTAAAAATATCACCATAAACTCACTTTAGATTGGAGGAAAACTTTATGTTTAAGGAACAAATGAATAAATTTAAAAGCTTAATACAAAAAAATACAGAAGGAATTGTTAAGAAAAATAGTACTAATAAAAAGAAAATAGAAAATTTAGCATTTTTTCTAGTTATTTTAATTGTAACACTAATTGCTATAAATGGTATTTTAGGAGGTAATAAAAAAGACAAAGAAAACAAAGAAGGTGATAAACAAGCATATAAAGTTTTAGCAGACCTCCAAAATCAAAGTGCAGAAGAAGATGAAGATGAACTAGAAAAAAGACTAGAAAATATATTAGAAACAATTAATGGTGTACGGAAAAGTAAAAGTATTAATTACATATACAAAATCAAGTGAAGTAGTTGCAATGTATAATGAAAACAACACTGTTTCTCAAACTCAAGAGACAGACTCAGAAGGAGGAACAAGAACAGTAGAAGAAAAGGGAATAAATAAAGAAGTAATATTTACAGAAGAAAATGGAGTAAACAAACCAGCAACACAAACAATTATAAATCCCAAAGTTGAAGGAGTAATCGTTACAGCAGAAGGGGCAAATGATACAAATATAAAAACAAATATAATATCAGCAGTAGAAGCTGTAACTGGGGTTCAAACCCATAAAGTACAAGTTTTTTCAATGAATTAAAAGAAAGGCAGGAAAAAATGTTTATGAAAATTATGAAGAAAAATCAATTAGCAATTTTAGTAATTAGTTTAATGCTAATTACAGCAGGTTATTTAAATTATCAGACTGGGCAAAATGGTGAAGCTATAGAATCTGGCACAACACTCGAAAATAATGAAAATGTAAATTTAGCATCCCTTGGAGATGCAAAACTTGTAAATGCAAATATAGTAGAAGAGAAAAAAGAGGAACCAAAGCCAGAAGAAGAAAATAATGAGAAATTAGATAATAAGGAAAAAGAAATAAAACAAACCAATACAAATATTTCAGGTGATGATTATTTTGCAAAATCAAAACTTGAAAGAAATGTAATGTATTCACAAATGACTTCAAGATATCAAGAAACAATCGCAAGTACTACTGGAGCTCCTGAGCAAAAAGCAGTTGCACAAGAAGAAATAAACAAAATAAATAGTATGCAAAATGCAATAATGATAGCAGAAAACTTACTCACATCAAAAGGTTTTGCTCAAAATATAATATTTGTAAATGGAGACAGCATAAGTATAATAATTGGAAAAGAAAAATTAGAAGGGGAGGAGGTTGCCCAGATACAAAACATAGTATCAAGAGAATTAAAAGCAGATATAAATAATATACATATTTCAATGAAATAACCTATTGACAATTTTTAAGCTTATGATATAAAATAAAAACTGAAAAAGAAATAAAAGGGAAAAGAGTAAGAAAAATGGAGTATAAGAGCTTTGGAGCTTACTTAAAAAGTTTAAGGCAGGAAAAAGAATTAACATTAGAAGAAACAGCAGAAAAATTAAATGTAAAAATAGAGAAAATTAAAAGATGGGAAAAGAATATGGAAATCCCAGATTTAGACAATATGTATAAATTATCTCGGCTTTTATAATGTACCATGTGAACACCTCTTAAGGCTAAAAGACGATCTATTTAAACCAAATAATAAAACAGTAAGAACAATATCTACAATACTTCGGAATTCCAATAAATGTATATCTAATAGGTTGGAAGATTATACTTGGCTTAATACTAATTGGAGCATTTATCTTTATGGCAAATGCTCATAAGGAATTTGTTGAAAAAGATGCAGGAAAAAAAGCTATGGACACAGTAAATAAATTTGAACAATTACAATACAATGAGGAACAATTAAGAAATCAATAAACATTTTATCATTCTGTTAATATAATATATTATATAAGTTTTTCCCCACAATTGAGAGGAGAAACTCTATACTTAGGCAAAAAGAGGTAAACAGAATATGTTAATGGTAAAAAAATTCGGAGGAACTTCTGTTGCAGATAAGGAAAAAATATTTAATGTAGTAAATAAATGTATAGAAGACTACAAAAAAGGTCATAAAATTGTTTTAGTACTTTCTGCAATGGGCAAACACACAGATGAACTAATAGGACTTGCAAATGAGATAAGTCAAAATGTACCCAAAAGAGAAATGGATATGTTATTTACAGTAGGAGAGCAAATAACAGTATCACTAATGGCAATGGCATTTGATAAACTTGGAATACCTGCAATATCTTTAAATGCATTTCAAGTTAGAATGCTAACTAATTCAAACTATGGAGATGCAACTATAGAAAAAATTGAAACAGAAAGAATAGAAAAAGAATTAGAGAACGGTAAAATAGTTATAATAACTGGTTTTCAAGGAATAGATAAAGACAATAATTACACAACTCTTGGTAGAGGAGGGTCAGACACAACAGCTGTAGCACTTGCTTCAGCTTTAAATGCTGATTCCTGTGAAATATATACAGATGTAGATGGTGTATATACAGCAGACCCAAGAGTTGTGAGTAGTGCAAAAAAAATTGAGAACATTTCATATGACGAAATGTTAGAATTTTCAAACTTAGGAGCTGGCGTACTTCATAATAAATGTGTAAAAATTGCCAAAGAAAACAACATAAAACTAATTGTAAGGTCAAGTATAACAAATGCTCCACGGCACAACTGTTTCAAATTTTTATAATAAATACTCTAATTTACCAAAAGTAACAGGAGTTACATCAAACAAAAATGTGGTATCAATCGTTGGAAAAGATATAGATTTAGATACCAAAGAAAAAGTTATCAAAATTTTAAATACAAATAATCTAAAGTTTAATAACTTGGATAATACACAAATGCAAATCTCGTTAGCAGTTGATGAAGGGGATATAATCCCTACTATCAGGTGCTTACATGATTTGTTTTTTACAAAATAGGAGGCATCTTATGGAAAATGCTAAAAAAGAAGAAAGGAAGTACAAATTAGCACTTGTCGGAGCAACAGGAGTTGTAGGGCAAGTTGCGAGGGAGGTATTAGAAGAGAAAAAACTCCCGATTGCAGAATACGTATTTTTTTCATCAGCAAAATCAGCAGGAAAAAAAGTAACTTTTATGGGGAAAGAATATACTGTAAAAGAACTAAAAGAAGATTCCTTTGATGAAGGATTTGATTTTGCAATATTTTCAGCAGGAGGGGAAACATCAAAAAAATTCGCACCAATTGCAGCCTCAAAAAACTGCATAGTAGTAGACAATAGTAGTGCATGGAGAATGGATAAAGAAGTTCCACTTGTTGTACCAGAAGTAAATAGCGATGAAATAAAAAACAATAAGGGAATTATAGCAAACCCAAACTGTTCAACAATTCAAGCAGTAGTACCGCTAAAAATACTTGATGAAAAATATAAAATAAAAAGAGTTGTATATTCAACATATCAAGCAGTATCAGGAGCAGGAATAAAAGGAATAAACGATTTAGAAAATGGAGAAAATCCAGAATACAAACTTCAAAAATTTGCTCATCCAATAGTAAATAACTGCTTGCCACAAATAGATGTATTTTTAGAAAATGGATACACAAAAGAAGAAGAAAAAATGATAAATGAAACAAGAAAAATCTTAAACAAGCCAGATTTAAAAGTGACAGCAACCACTGTAAGAGTACCGGTTTTGAACTCTCACAGTGAATCGATAAATGTAGAATTTGAAAATGAGTTTGAACTAGAAGAATTGACAAAAAGTCTAAAAAATGCAAATGGAATAATTGTAGAAGACGATCCAAAATCTGAAATATATCCACTTGCAATAAATGCATCAGGTCATGATGAAGTCTATGTTGGAAGAATAAGAAGAGACTACAGTGTAGAAAATCGGAATAAATATGTGGGTAGTTGCAGACAACTTAAGAAAAGGTGCTGCAAGTAATGCTGTACAAATAGTAGAACAAATTATAAATCTTGACAAGACGCAAAAATAAAGTTAAAATAAAATATAAGAGTAAATTGAATAGTCACGTATGTATTTAGCATATGAGGAAAGTCCGGGCTCCAAAGAGCAATGGTGCTAGATAACGTCTAGTGAGGGTAACCTCAAGGAAAGTGCAACAGAAAATAAACGCCAAATGTGAGAAATTACATTTTAGGTAAGTGTGAAAAGGCGAGGTAAGAGCTCACCGCCTAGATGGTGACATCTAGGGTCAGTGTAAACCCCACCTGGAGCAACGCAAAAATAAAGGACAATATTAAGGCTGCTCGCCGGTTCCTTTAAACAAGCGGCTAGAGATATATAGTGATATATATTCGAGATAAATGACTATTTTAAATGACAGAACCCGGCTTACAGATTTACTTTTCTAGAGGCTAGAAATTGGAAATTAGAGTTTAGTACTATGGTTTCTAATTTCTAGCCTCTAGTTTTATATAATTTCCTTGAAAAATTAAATTGCTTATGATAAAATCTTGTTAAATAGGAGAAAACTTATGATACCAATAATTGAAATATACAATATAAAAATTCCTACATATGATCTTTTATGCGTAGTGGGATTAATAATTACTTTGATGTTTAGCTTATATCTTGCTAAATATCAAGAAATAAAAAAAGAATACATATTTTATTCATTTATCTATGAAATGATAGGATTTTTGCTTGGGGCAAAGCTTTATTATATAGGTTCACATATAAATAGTTTTTTGATTGATATCGGAGCATTAAGTAGTGAAGAAATGCTTAAACTATTTTTACCAGGATTTTCATTTATAGGAGCATTCATTCGGAGGGATGCTTGGAATAAAATTATTTTCAGCACGGTTTTGATATAAAATCAAGTAAACTCATGGCAGTTCTTCTTCCACCACTTCTAATGTTTTATAGTATACGGAAAAATAGGCTGTTTCCTAAAAGGTTGTTGTAGTGGAATAAATGAAATGCTACCTGTACAGTTATTTGAGAGTATGTACGCTTTAATGTCTTTTAGATATATTTTATATATATGTAGAGAAACAAAAAATAGCTATAGAGTATATGGAATGACATGTTTCTTATTTGGAATTTGTAAATTTGTATTTACATTTTTTAGGGAAATGCAAGATGAAATATCGTTTTTAGGATTACAACTGTCACAATATATGGGGGTGATTTTAGTAATACTGGGTATATATCTGATGCAAAAACGAGAAAAAGGAAGAAGGGGAGAGGCAAAACATGAAAGACTTTGAGTATTTATAACATTAAATTAGTCTCTTCATATCATCAGGAAGTGGCACTTCAAATATGAGTTGCTTATTTGTTATAGGGTGTATGAATGTAATTTTATATGCATGTAAAGCTTGCCTTTTAATTAAAGTAGAAGGCAAACCATATAAAGTATCACCGAATAAGTGGATGACCGAATAAATTTAGAATGAACTCGTATTTGATGAGTTCTTCCAGTTTCAAGTACAAAATGAACCATACTCATATTATCAATAGTTTTAATTATACTATAGTGAGTAATAGATAATTGACCCTTTTCACTTATACATCTCTCAATAATACTACCATCTTTTCTAGCAATCTTTGCAGTTATTGTACCTGAAATTTTTTCTAAAATACCATCTAAAATACCAATATATTCTTTCTTAAAACTACCATCTTTCATCTCTAAAGTAAGGAATTCTTGGATGTATTCATTTTTTGCAAAAATAACAATGCCAGAGGTATCTTTATCTAGTCTATTAACAATTCTAATTTTTCTATGTAAACCGAATGCATTCAAAATAATATTTAACGCCGATTAGATAAACTATCATCAAAATGCCTAATTGAAGGGTGAACAGCGACAAAAGCAGGCTTATTTAAAATAAGTAAATAATTATCTTCATAAATAATATCTAGTTCCATTTTCTTAGAAAAAATATTTTCACTTTCTTCATCAAAGCCAATGCTAACCTCAATAATGTCTCCGAAATGTAGGGGAGAGTTCATTTTAAAGATTTCTCCATTAATAAAAATCTTTTTATTTCTTTTAAGCTTAAGAAAAAGCCTAGAAGAAACCTTAAATTCATTTCTAAGCAAATCTCTAATATTAACATACTTATCATCTTGAACAACAAATTTCAAATCCAAACTAAACACCTCAAAAAATTATTTTTTAACATAATTGATAGAAATATCAAGCAATTTATTAAAATATATCACATTTTCAATATTATACAATACATTTATTAAAAATATTTTTAGTTTTAGCTTATATAAACATATTTAAAAATTTGTTCTGTTTGAATTTATTTGCTAGTTTTAATTATTGCTATTATAATTTGGATTTAAGTATTTGTAATATGGTCTTGGTGCATTTGATACTTTATATAATTCTCCTTTTTTTGCCTTATGAAATTCATTATGTGCAGGTTCAATATGAGCATCTATATTATCTGCAAAGTTAATAATAATTACTTCAAACATTTTAGACAGTACTAGTGCTTCCCATTCACTATATTCGTTCATATGACTACCAATCATATGAATTACTTGTTGTTAACAATAGTATTTTTTATACTTATATCATATTATAAAAAGAATTTCTAGTATAAAAATACAATAATCTCTATGTTTTTTTATAAATTAACTCTTTATTTTTTCTTTAAAGTATGTTAAAATAAAAAAAGTTAAAATATGCGAATATGCTGGAACTGGCAGACAGGCACGTTTGAGGGGCGTGTGTGATAATCACATGTGGGTTCAAGTCCCACTATTCGCACCAGTATGGCGGTTTTTATGTGATTTAGCGTTCCATAAGAACATTTTTTTATTTTATGCCAATAATTTAGGTGCGTATTTTAAATTTACGCCTTTTCTTGCTATACTTTGTGAGAATATAGAGCAATACCTATATAGTCTTTTAGCATAACAAAAAGACCAATTAGGTAGAAAATATTTTATTGTATTCCTTACTAATCATTGTTTCATGTCTATTAATTTTTCAGTGTACTATTAATACATATATTATATGTCATTTTTTTATGTAAATGTCGATAAAGATATTGACATGTGAAAAAGAATATGATAAAATTGACCCATAATTTATTTTTCTTGCCAAGTGCAATTAATATATAATCCTATTAAAATAATTTTTTAAGGAGGCACAGAATAATGAAAACTGAGGCATTATCTTTACTAGCACTAATATTTGGAGTACTATCAGTATGGTTTCTCATCCTTGATCTAGACATTATTATTGATTTGGAAAAAAAGAGTAGAGGAAAATTTTTTAATCTTATTATCAAAGTAGGTCTCTTTAAGAGAAGATCACGGTCAGTGATTTTTATGATTGTTTGGATGATTGTTGAAATTATTGGTTTAATTTGGGCAATAATAACAATTTCAAACATATATAAAAATTTAAGTATGACAAGCATTTTGATTATTACAGCAGTAGCCATGGCAGTAGTACTATACATTATTAGAAGATTTAAGAAATCTTAAAGTTTTCAAAAAGGTAAAAATAATTTCTTTTCCTCTTTCTTATTGAAAGGGGTTTTTTGTACAAATTATATGATAAAATACATAAGAAAAAATCATTGTAATATTATCAAAATAACATATAAAAGTACTTAAAGAAACAGAAAATTAAAGTAAATTTGCAATATTATACACAATATGGTAAAATATATACATCTCTAAAAGTAGAGATAAATATTTGTCAAACCTTGAAACTATAATGCTAAATTGAAGGAGGCCATATTAAGATGAATGTAACTGAAGGTTCCAACTTCAATATGCGGTTAAAATTAACTGCATTTGAAGAGAGGTACAGCTTATTTGTTTCTCCTAATTGGGAGAGGGTCAAAATGTTACTCGGTCCACGAGTAGACCTTATGACCTATAATATGCACAATAATTGTGCAAGTACCGCAATTTCAAGTGAAATCTATGACTGCTACGCAGTAGATGTTTTTGCTGGAAATGGCAGGAGTACACTTGGGATCGAAGTCGCTTCGGCACTCTCTGTTATGCTTCCAACCTTCGGACTTGAAAGCATAAAAATAATTATCTTTGACTATCAGGATTTAAAAAGCCTTCTGCCATATATTTTTTACTCAACTACAGCTCAGATGTACAAAATTACTACGGATGTGACATTTGTTAGGTGTCATGCTCATAATATACGTACTACTGCAGCGGTATTTGAAGACGAAAGATATGTGGTAACTTTGATAGGGGATGATGATGAGATTTTAATCGGTATCTTCAAGAAGTGAGGCTTAGTTTATTTCAAGGCAATACAGGGAAGCATTTTGCTTCCCTGTGTTTAGTGTGCCCAGCATGGGCAACAACTTGAGGGTGAAAGTCCCTTACGGTGC
>CANSNA010000030.1 GCA_947648255.1 uncultured Clostridium sp.
CAATTATCATTTTCTATGCGATTTTCAGTGTACTTTCTTTTAAGAACACTATATAATATAATTTTTTTTGTATAACCTATTGAAATTTGTAAAATAATATAGTATAATACAAAAAAGTAATTCACAAAGCAATATATATGTTAGTTTGACTAGCATTTATATAAATACTTCTAGTGACTATTACATAAGGGTAATACCTGTTCCCATGCCGAACACAGAAGTCAAGCCTTATGTGCTGAAAATACTTGCGGATTTCTCTGCTGGAAAGATAAGTCGTCGCTAGATTTTATATTCCTCGTTAGCTCAGTTGGTAGAGCGCTCGGCTGTTAACCGATAGGTCGCTGGTTCGAGCCCAGCACGAGGAGCCATAGTAAAATATAAAAATCATAGAAGTCAATAACATCAAGACTTTTATGATTTTTATTTTATAAAAAAATGACAAATTGTAGAATTTCAGCAAATTATATATGCTAATACATTTAAAATTATTATATGTTATAATTGTTATAGAGATCATTGCTTTTTAGGAGTGAAAGTGATTATGAGGATAAATAAAAATCAAATAACCTATTTAAAAGAAATATCAAGTCCATTTTATGATGAAATGAAAATAGAATTTTTATTTCATTCTAATAAACTAGAAGGAAGTACATTTGATGAAAAACAATTAATTACTTTACTTACAGAAAATAAAGTGCAAGGTGAGCATAGTATAGATGATGTGCAAGAAACAATAAATTCATTAAAATTATTTGATTTTGTTATTGATACATTAAATGAGGAATTAACACCAAGATTATTAAAAGAATTTAATTCTTTATTAAAACAAAATACAAAACAAGATGAATATGGTTTGATAGGAGTTTACAAAAAAATACCTAATAAACTTTTAGGTGTGGATATCGAAACAGCACAACCTTATGAAGTGGAAGAAAAAATTGCTAATATTCTAAAAGCAGAGATTAAAAATATAGAAGATATTGCAAGATTTCATCAAGAATTTGAACATATACACCCATTTCAAGACGGAAATGGAAGAATTGGAAGATTTATCATATTAAGACAATGTATTTTAAACAATATCGATTTAATAGCAATCGATAATGAATTTGAAAAAGAATATAAAAGGGATTTATACATAGCACAAACACAAAATAATATAAAGCCTTTATTGGAAATTTTTAGTAAATGCCAAGAAAGATTAGAAAATAAATTAAAAGGATTAAAAAAGTTATTAAAAGAGTTAGAAAAAACATTAAAATTTAAGTGAATTAATACTAAAAAATGAAAAAAATATAACCTGGAAAATATTTGATAATAAGGATATAAAAGAAGGAGATATAATATAATTTTTAATGATGATATAAAGTTAAAAATTGTAATATATTAAGGGAAAAGATAAATGAGGATAATTGATATTATTGAATTATTAAAAGAGTACATAGTGCTTGGAATTATGGCGATAGCACTATTTATAGTAGGATATAAAGTAATTTATCAAAAGTTAATGAAGGGAACTAAAACAATAAGTAAACCTAAATTTATATTGTATGGGATTAGCATATGTTATATAGTAGTTGTAATAGGTGCTACGTTTTTAAATCGAGGACTAAATTATGGAATTGTAAATTTACATTTATTTAGTTCTTATAGACAAGCATATAACCAAATGCAAATATCATTATTTAGAAATATTGTTTTAAATATATTGCTATTTGTTCCATTAGGTTTTTTGCTTCCGTTTTATTCTGATAAGCTAAAAAAATCATATACAACAGTTGGAATAGGATTTGCTACAACTTTAATAATTGAAATATTACAATATGTTACAAAGATAGGAATATTTGAAATAGATGATATCTTCAATAATACAGTTCGGATGTGCTATAGGATATTGCACATTTATGATATGTAAATCGTTATGGACTAAAGAAAACAGAAAGAGGATTGTTGTGTATGTATTACCTATGATAATAACTGTATTTGTTTTTTTAGGTATATACATAAAATATGAAAATCAAGAACTTGGAAACTTGCAATTTGAATATAACTATAAAATTAATATGAAAAATATAGACATTAAAAGCAAGATTAATTTTTCAGAGGATACAAGTAAACAAAATATTTACTATACTAAAATATTAAAAGAAGATGAAACAAAAGAATTTGCTAAAAAATTTTTTGAAAATTTAAGTACAGATATAGATGAAAGTCGTACAAATATTTATGAAGATGAGGCTATATATTATTCAAATGCACATCATTCTATTTGGATTAAATATAAAGGTGGAACATATAATTATACAAATTTTGAAGTATATTCTCAAAAGTTTTCTGAGGAGACACATATAGGTGAAGAGAATTTATATAGCGAAGGGGTAGCAGTTGCAACTGATAACAGGGAAACCAAAATAAAAGGAGCTAGCAAAGAAGAAATCAAAAACGCTCTACAAAAGATAGGGATTGAGATACCAGAAAGTGCAGAATTTAAAGAAGTTGCAGATGGAGAATATGTATTTTCAATAAATATGGAAGCACAAGGTAATAGCCTAATAGATGGAAAGATAAGCCTTTCATATTACAAAGATGAAATAATAAGTGATTTAAGAAACAATTTAATTAAATATGATAAAGTAAATCAAAAGGAAATTATAAGCGAAGCACAAGCATATCAAGAAATATTACAAGGCAAATTTCAATACAATACTTATAATACAGAAAAACTAGAAAGTTTTGTTATAGAAAACATACAACTTAGATACACAGTGGATTCAAAAGGATATTATGTACCAGTGTATGTTTTTGAAGTAAAAATGAATGATGAGGAAGGAATTATACAGATAAAAGCAGTTAAATAGTGATTTTAGTTATCTAAATTCAGTTGTTTTTAGTAGGTAGTGCGAAATAAAAGTATGTTATAGATAAATAGATAAAATATAGTAATGGAAAAAATGAAAATAATAAGATAATTAATAAATACAAAAATTTCATATGAAGTATGGAAATTTTATAAAATGTATTGTATAATAATATACGAAATTAAAAAGGGGGAAAAATAGATAATGGAACAAAAAGATATTGATAAAATATTAAAACCTGGGAAATTATTATTAATCGTAGTAATAGTTTTAATACTTGCGACATTAGGTCTAGTTGGAGCGTCATTTTATGTAGAATATGAAGCTAAAAAAGATCCAAAGCCATTAGGAGAACTTATAGAAAATAATCAAGATAAGGCAGGAACTTATGCAAAAGTACAAATGGCAACCATACCTTACGGATTTGCAGAGGAAGGTGAAGGTAAGTATTATTATTTCACAATGGATCCAGAAGGGTATATGTATATAGTAAGAGTAACAGATGATACATATAAAAAACTAGAAGAGATGTATAATAATGGAGAAGGGAAAGTAGATTATGAATTTAAAGGATTTACATTTACAACTCCAAGCAAACTAAAAAGTCTAGCAATTGAAGCTACAAATGAAATATTTGAGGAAAATCCAATCAGATTATCTGATTTTGAAGATTATTTTGGAAAAGTATATATAGATGAAACAGAAAAAGTAGATAATCAGACAGTAAATAATCTACAAGCAGTAGCAATAATTGTTGGTGCATTTGCATTTATATTTGGAATAATATTAATTTCACAAGTAGTTAGAACTAAAAAAGTCTTAAATAACAAAGAATTAGTAGAAGACTTAAAAGAAGAACTTGCGAGCTTAAATGATGATCAATATAAAAACTTAAAACTATATTTAACAAATAAGTATATAGTATCTAAATTAAGTGGATTAGAAGTATTTGAGTACAAAGATGTAATTTGGGAATATTCTTTGATTAGATATCGTAATGGAATAGAAACAGGAGTATCACTAATGCTTGTTACAAAAGATAAGAAGAAACATGAACTTGCAGCTGCATCAGCTCACAGTACAAGAATTGATGAAATAATGACAGAAATTCACGATAGAAATCCTAATGTAAGAGTTGGATATTCTAAAGAAAATAGAGATTTTTATAAAAACTATCAAAAACAATAAGTATGATAAAAGGAGTCTTAAAGGACTTCTTTTTAAATAATGCAAAAAAAATAAGGAAAAATTATGCAAAAAGGTTGTAAAAATCTGTTAAACTTGATATACTATAAATACTAATTACAAAATCAAGAAAGGATGATAGTGATTATGGAAAATGAAGAAAATGAAAAGCTAGAGGAAATTAATGTTACAGCAGATAGCAGTATAGTAATTTCAGAAGAAGTTGTATCTGTTATTGCAGGAGTTGCAGTTTCTGAAGTACCAGGAGTTGTAGATACAGCAGGAGGATTTGCAGGAGGAATTTCAGAGGTACTAAGCGGAAAGAAGAAATTATCAAAAGGAATAAAAGTAGAAGTTGGAGAAAAAGAAACAAAAATAGATGTAAATATAATAGTAGAATATGGTACAAGAATACCAGATGTTGCATTTGAAATACAAAATAGAGTAAAAAAAGCAGTAAAAGAAATGACAGGACTAGAAGTTCTTGCAGTAAATGTTCATGTGCAAGGAGTTAAAACATCAGCAGAACTAGACGCAAAAGAAGAAAATAAAGATTAAATTTAGAAGGAAATGAAGTTAAATATGAAAATATTAGACAAAATAACTTTAGTTATATTCTCAGTAATAATACTAATAATCTCTGTATTAATAGCATTACTAATGTTTGGATGGGTAAGATTTACAACAATAAACTTATTTTTTAATGATGTAATTGCAAGTGCAGCAATTACTAATACTGTACTTGTAATTTCAATTATATGTGCACTTCTTGCATTAAGGGCAATATTTTTCCTTGGAACAACAGAAGGAAATAATGGAGATGGAATTTTGCTTGAAAATGAAGCAGGAAAACTTTTAATTTCAAAAGATACGATAGAAAATTTAGTAAATAGCGTAGCAAAAGGATTTCAGAATACACAAAGTGTTACAACAAAAGTAATAATTAGTCAAGATAATGAGCTAAAAATTTATGTAACACTAATGGTACTTCCAAATACCGTTATTAACGAACTTTCTATGAATTTACAAACAAGAATAAAAGAAGTTGTAAAGAAAGTTGCTGATTTAGAAGTAAAAAATATAGATATAAAAATAAAAAATATTACAACTCCTGACAGTAAAACAGAAGGTTAAAGGAGAAATAGAAAATGAATGATTTTAAAGGTTTCTTCCATGAGTATAGAGGAGCAATAATTGGAGCAATACTTGCAATTATAATTTTATGCACAGGACTTTTAAAACTTGCAATTGCAGTTATAGTAATAGGCACAGGGATTTTTTTAGGGAATTATGTGCAAAACAATAAATATGAAGTAAAACAAAAATTACTAGATTTCATTAATAAAATGTAGAAATAAGGTTGGACAAGAACAATGAATAGATCAAAAGCAAGAGAATTAGCATTTAAACTAATCTATGAAAAAGAAATACAAAAAGAAATTCGGAGAAGATGGAGTAGATATATTTCTCATGTCTCAAGAAATACAAGATGAAAATGTAAAAGAATATCTTAATGATATTCTTTTTGGTGTTTCAAGAAACAAAGAAGAAATAAATAAATTAATAGAAGAAAATTTAAAAGAAAAATGGGAAATAGATAGGGTTTCAAAAATTAATTTAAGTTTACTTAAAATTGCAATATATGAGATGATATTTAATAAATTGCCATATAAAATAGCAATAAACGAAGTTGTTGAACTTGCAAAGAAATACTCAGATGAACAAGCACAGTCCTTTATAAATGGAATACTTGCAAGTATAGTAAAAAAAGAAAATTTAAGTGAGGAATAAAATGGAAATTACTCCAATAACCATTACAGAATTAAATAAATATATAAAAGATAAAATTGCAGGGGATGAATTTTTACAAAATGTATATGTAAAAGGCGAAATATCTAATTTTAAAAATCATTATACAGGGCATATGTATTTTACATTAAAAGATGAAGGTTCACTTATTAAATGTATAATGTTTAAATCATTTGCAGAAAGACTTAAATTTCTTCCAAGAGATGGTATGAAAGTTGTAGTGTTTGGAACTGTTGCTGTATTTGATAGAGATCGGAGTATATCAAATTTATGTAAAAGCCATGAAAGAAGATGGACTTCGGTGACCTTTATACAGCATATAATGAATTAAAAGCAAAACTTGAAAAAGAAGGGCTTTTTGACCAAAAATATAAAAAGCAAATACCATTTTATCCAAAAAAAATAGGAGTTTTAACATCTAAAACAGGTTCTGTAATAAGAGATATAATAAATGTTAGCACAAGAAGAAATCCAAATGTATATCTAAGACTATATCCAGTACCAGTGCAGGGAGAAGGGGCAGGAGAAAAAATTGCAAAAGCAATACATATTATGAATGAAAAAGACTTAGTTGATGTTATAATTCTAGCAAGAGGAGGAGGATCATTAGAGGACCTTTGGCCTTTTAATGAAGAAGTTGTTGCAAGAGCAATTTTTGCATCAAAATTACCTGTAATATCAGCTGTTCGGTCATGAAACAGATTTTACAATTGCAGATTTTGTGGCAGACTTAAGAGCACCGACGCCATCTGCAGCAGCAGAACTCGCAGTTCCTGAAATTAGTAAAATAGAAGAGTCAATAATAAATTATCAAAATAGATATAGAATAGCTTTAAGAAAAAAAGTAGATTTTATGAAACTAAGTTATGAAAAAGCCATGCAAGCAAGGTGCTATAGGGAGCCACTTGAAAAAATAAATGAAAAATATATAAATATAGATATGATAGTAAAAAAAATGGCAGAAAGTATATCTAAAAAGACTGTAATGCTAAAAAAAGACTTTACAAATGTAGTTACAAAGCTTGATGCATTAAGTCCACTTAAAACATTATCAAGAGGTTATAGTATAACAAAAATACAAGGGAAATCAGTTAAGTCAGTTAAAGAATTGCATAAAGGTGATAAAATAAGTATAAGATTTAAAGACGGAGAAGCTTTGGCTGAAATCATATAATTTGAAAGGAATATATCCATGGAAGAAATTAAATTTGAAGAAGCAATAAAGAAATTAGAAGAAATATCAAAAGAATTAGAAAGCGGAGAATTAGGGCTAGATGAAAGTGTTAGTAAATTTGAAGAAGGTATGAACTTATCTAAGATTTGTACTAAGATGTTAAATGAAGCAGAAAAAAGAATAAATATATTAATAAATAATGATGGAGAAATAAAAGAAGAAAACTTCTCTCCAGAAGAATAAAAAGAAAAGGGTAAAACAAAAATGAATGCAGTTTTAGAAATTATAACAAGTAAATATTTATATATTCCAATACTTGTGTGGTTTGGTATACAAGCTTTTAAGGTAATATGGGATTTAGTAGAAACAAAGAAATTTAATTTCAAAAGAATATTGGGTGCAGGGGGAATGCCAAGTTCTCATTCAGCAGTTACAATGTGCCTTGCAATGATGGTTGGAAAATCAGACGGTTTTTCTTCAACAACATTTGCTATAAGTCTAATACTTGCAATAGTTGTAATGTATGATGCGGCAGGAATTAGAAGAGCGGCTGGAAAGCAAGCAAGTCTTTTAAATAAAATAGTAAATACACCAGGACTTTCTACAATACAAGTTCAGGAAAGACTAGTAGAAGTCTTAGGACATACACCAGTACAAGTTTTTGTAGGAGCAATAATCGGAATAATTGTTCGGATTAATAGTATAATTTATATGAATTAATGGAGGTTTAATATGAGTGATATTGAAATCGCAAGAAATGCAAAACTTAAAGACATAAGAGAAATTGCAAAAAGTGCAGGATTAAATGAAGAAGAAGTTGAAAGCTATGGTAAATATAAAGCAAAAATAACAGAAGATGCATTTAAAAGGTTAGAAAACAAAGAAAATGGAAAATTAATATTAGTTACTGCAATTAATCCGACTCCACTAGGAGAAGGAAAAACAACTATGTCTATAGGACTTGCAGACGGTCTAAGAAAAATTGGCAAAAAGTCTATTTTGGCACTTAGAGAACCTTCACTTCGGTCCAGTATTTGGAATAAAAGGTGGAGCAACAGGCGGAGGATATGTACAAATAGCACCAATGGAAGATATAAACTTACATTTTACAGGAGATATACATGCAATAAGTGCAGCTAATAACCTTCTTTCAGCAATGATAGATAATCACATATTTCATGGAAATGAACTCGGATTTAAAAGAGTAGTTTGGAAAAGATGTATAGATTTAAATGATAGAAAACTTAGAAAAATAACTTGTGGGCAATCTAAAGAAAAAGGTATGACAGAAAGAGAAGATGGATTTGACATAACAGTTGCAAGTGAAATAATGGCTGTTTTATGTCTTTCAAAGGATATTGCTGACTTAAAAAAAAGAATTTCAAAAATAATTGTAGGATATAATGAAAAAGAGGAGCCAATAACAGCACATGATTTAAAAGCAGAAGGAAGTTTAACAGTGCTTTTAAAAGATGCAATAAATCCAAATTTAGTACAAACTCTTGAAAATACACCAGCAATAGTACATGGTGGACCATTTGCAAATATTGCACATGGATGTAACAGCATTAGAGCAACAAAACTTGGTCTAAAGATTGGAGAATACTGTGTAACAGAGGCAGGCTTTGGTGCAGACTTAGGAGCAGAGAAGTTCTTAGATATAAAATGCAGAATGACAGGGCTAAAACCAAGTGCAGTGGTATGTGTTGCAACAATGAGAGCATTAAAATATCATGGTGGTGCAAAAAAAGAAGAAGTACAAGAAGAAAATATGGAAGCATTAGAAAAAGGAATGCATAACTTGCTAAGACATGTAAATAATATAAAAAATGAATTTGGATTAAATGTAATTGTTGCAATTAACAAATTCTTAACAGATACAGATAGGGAAATAGAGTTTGTAAAACATAGCCTTGAGGAGAAAAAAGTAAATATGAGCTTAGTAGAAGCTTGGGCAAAAGGTGGAGAAGGTGCAAAAGATTTGGCAGAAAAGGTAGTAAAACTAGCTGAAATGCCAGAAAATTTTAAATACATATATGGCTTAGATGAAGAAATAGAAGAAAAAATAAGAAAAGTTGCAAAAAATATTTATGGTGCGGAAGATGTGGAATTTGAAGAAGAAGCAATTGAAAGCATAAAACAAATTAAAAAATTAGGATTTGGAAATTTACCAGTTTGTATTGCAAAAACACAATATTCTTTCTCAGATGATGCCAAAAATTTAGAATGTACAGAGCCATTTAATATACATGTTAGAGAAATAATATTAAAAGCAGGAGCAGGCTTTATTGTTGCAATAACAGGCAAAATAATGACAATGCCAGGGCTACCAAAAGTACCAGCAGCAGAAAATATAGATATAGATGAAAATGGAGACATAGAGGGAATTTTCTAATCTTGTTTAGTATAAAACTAGGAAAAATGGAAATAATAGTCATAACCGATATTTTTTAGAAGGGAATGATTATTAAAAATGAAAAAATTAGCAATAATTTTAATCGCAATAGCACTTATTATATTTGGGTATTTTTATTATATATATTTTGCAAATGATAGCGTAGAAGCACTATCTAAATATGGTTCATCAGGAAATGAAGTAAAACAAATACAGCAAAAATTAAAGGAATGGGGATACTACACAGGAAATGTGGATGGAGTATATGGAAGTAAAACCCAAACAGCAGTAAAGAAATTCCAAAAAGTAAATGGACTAAAACAAGATCGGAATTGCAGGAGAAAAAACGTTAGCTGCAATGGGGATTAGCTCAAAAGGAGGATCTTCAAATTCAAGCTCAAATTCAGGTTCAAACTCAGGCTCAGCTAATGCAGGAGATTTAAATTTACTTAGTCGATTAGTTTATGGAGAAGCAAGAGGAGAACAATATATAGGACAAGTTGCAGTAGCAGCAGTTGTTTTAAATAGAGTAAAAAGCTCAAATTTTCCAAATACAGTTGCCGGAGTAATATATCAATCAGGAGCATTTGATGTAGTAAGTGATGGGCAAATAAACCTAACACCAAATCAAACGGCAAAAAGTGCAGCACAAGATGCATTAAATGGCTGGGATCCATCAAACCGGAGCATTATATTACTTCAACCCAAACACAGCAACAAGCAAATGGATTTGGTCAAGAAAAATAACTTTAACCATAGGTAGCCACATGTTTTGTATTTAACAATAAAGATTATACTCACAAAGGGTAGGTAGAAAATTTAATCGAAAATTAAAAATAAAAATTCCCATAAGCTATTGCAGAAAAAAAAGAAAAGTGATAATATATTAAACAGCGATATTATAGATAGGAGTATGTAGAGATATGGGAATATTTAAAAATATATTTGGCGACTATTCAGCAAAAGAAGTAAAAAGAATAATGCCATTAGTTCAAAAAATAAATAGCATAGAAAGCGAAATGTCAAAACTTACAGATAACGACATAAAAAGAAAAACAGCAGAATTTAAAGTAAGAGTTCAAGATGGAGAAAGCCTAGATGATATTCTACCAGAAGCATTCGCCTTAGTTCGTGAAGCATCAAAAAGAGTTCTTGGAATGAGACATTTCGATGTGCAATTAATTCGGAGGAATCATACTTCATCAAGGAAGAATTGCAGAAATGAAGACAGGAGAAGGAAAAACACTAGTTGCAACACTTCCAGCATATTTAAATGCACTAACAGGAAAAGGTGTACACATAATAACAGTAAATGATTACCTAGCTAAGCGTGATAGCGAATGGATGGGAAAACTATATAGATTTTTAGGACTAACTGTAGGTCTTGTTATTAGTGGTATGAGACCAGAAGAAAAACAAAGAGCATATGCTGCTGATATAACATATGGTACAAACAATGAATTCGGATTTGACTACTTAAGAGATAATATGGTTATATATAAAAGCCAAATAGTTCAAAGAGAATTAAGTTTTGCAGTAGTAGATGAAATAGATAGTATTTTAATAGATGAAGCCAGAACTCCACTTATAATCTCAGGTAGAGCAAATAAATCTTCAGATTTATATAAAAAAGCAAATGACTTTGTAAAAAAACTTACTCCAAAAATAATAGTAGAAGAAGATGCAAAAGACTTCGAACAAGCGGAAGATAACGAAAAATATGATTACATTGTTGACTTAAAAGCAAAATCAGCATCACTTACAGGAAAAGGTATAAAAAAGGCTGAAAATGTATTTAATATAGAAAACTATAATGATTTAGAAAATTCAGACTTAGTGCACCACGTAAACCAAAGTTTACGTGCATATGGCATTATGAAAAAAGATATAGACTATATCGTAAA
Organism: uncultured Clostridium sp.; assembly: GCA_947648255.1. Taxonomy (GTDB): domain Bacteria; phylum Bacillota; class Clostridia; order TANB77; family CAG-508; genus JAAWPK01. The sequence continues at coordinate 11,326 of CANSNA010000030.1, forward strand.
AGACCGGAGAAGTCTTAATAGTTGATGAATTTACAGGAAGAATAATGTATGGAAGAAGATACAATAATGGCTTGCATCAAGCAATAGAAGCAAAAGAAAATGTTAAAATTGCAGATGAATCAAAAACACTTGCAACAATCACATTCCAAAATTATTTTAGAATGTATGAGAAATTATCTGGAATGACAGGTACAGCAATGACAGAAGAAGAAGAATTCAGAGAAATCTATAACTTAGATGTAATAAGTATTCCTACAAATAAGCCAATGATAAGAATTGATCAAAATGATGTAATATATAAAAATGAAAATGCAAAATTTAGAGCAATAGTAGAAGAAATAAAGGAAAGCCATAAAAAGGGACAACCAGTTTTAGTTGGTACAATATCAATTGAAAAAAGTGAAAAGTTAAGTAGCATTTTAAAAAGAGAAGGCATACCACATGAAGTGCTAAATGCTAAATTTCATGAAAAAGAAGCAGAAATAATAGCACAAGCACGGAAAATTTGGAGCAGTAACAATTGCAACAAACATGGCAGGACGTGGAACAGACATTATGCTTGGTGGAAATGCAGAATTTTTAGCTCTTCAAGAAATGAAAAAGAGAAAAGTACCAGAATTTTTAATAGAGCAAGCAACAACTTTTAATGAGACAGATGATAAGCAAATATTAGAAGCAAGAGAAATATTTAAAGAATTTAAGGACAAATTTGATGAAGACATAAAAGAAGAAAAGAAAAAAGTAATAGAAGCTGGTGGATTAAAAATAATTGGTACAGAAAGGCATGAATCAAGGAGAATAGATAATCAGTTAAGAGGAAGAAGCCGGACGTCAAGGTGATAATGGAGAGTCAAGATTTTATATAGGACTTGATGATGACTTAATGAAAATCTTTGGTGGAGACATGATAACAAATGTATATAATACATTAGGGGCAGATGAAAATATTCCAATACAAGCAAAAGTTATTTCAAATGCAGTAGAAAGAGCACAAAAGAGAGTAGAAGGTAGAAACTTTACAATACGTAAAAATGTATTACAATATGATGATGTTATGAATGTTCAAAGGGAAATAATATATAAACAGAGAAAAGAAGTTTTAGATGGTCAAAATTTAAGAGACAATATAACAAATATGATAAGTGGTGTTGCCGAAGAAATAGTACATCTACATTTAGCAGATAATGAGCATTCAAATAAAGAGGCCCTAGTTCAAGAAATAAGAAATATTTTTGATATAGATATAGCAGATGACATTAAAAAGTTAAACAAAGATAAGTTAGTTTCAAAGATAAAAGATGAAGCTATGAAGATATATAAAGCAAAAGAGCAAGAAATTGGTGAAACACAAATGAGAGAACTAGAAAGAGTGGTAATGCTTAAAGTAGTAGACCAAAAGTGGATGGATCATATAGATAGCATGGATGAACTAAAAAATGGAATAGGACTAAGAGCTTATGGTCAGAAAAATCCAGTAGATCAGTATAGAATAGAAGGATTTGACATGTTTGACGAAATGGTAGCAAATATCAAAGTGGATGTTGTTAAACTAATGCTACACATTCAAAAAACAGAAGAAGTCCAAAGAAGTCAAGCCGTACAAATAACAAATGCAGCACAAGAAACATTAAAAAGTATAAATTTTGAAAGCTCAAGTAGACCAAACCAAGAAATACCTCAAAAAACATCGCACACAACAGTTGTAAATGAAGGACCAGATATACGGAAGAAATGATTTATGTCCTTGTGGTTCGGGCAAAAAGTACAAAAATTGCTGCGGAAAGTAGCATAAAATAAGGGAAAAGTTAAATCTTAAAAAGGCAAAAAAATGTTGTTTGTCAACCAATAAATAAAAATATGGACGAAATTTAATGAAATTAAGGGATGCCAACAAAAATAAATTTGTTGACATCTTTTTACTTATAGAAATATTAGGAGGTAATTTTTAATGAAAATGATAGATGCTTTAAAAGCAAATTCGCAAATATTAAATGCTAAACTTGAATCAAGTAAATTATATAAACATAATGGATTGAGAGGGACATGCAGAGAGGAAGATTTAATAAATGTTATTAGGGATTGTATTCCAGAATGCTATGGAATGAAAGCTGGTCAAATTTTTAGTAGCGATGATAGAATTAGTAAACAAATAGATGTAGTAATATTTGATACTGTATTTTCGAATTATTTTAAAAAAGATTCTTCAGCATATTTATTTCCATGTGAATCAGTATATGGAAGTATAGAAGTAAAAACTGTGCTTAATAAAGAATCATTCGAAGAAGCAATAGAAAATATAAAATCAGTAAGAGAATTAAACAGAGAAAAAGAAGTTGATGTTTTAATGAATTAGAGATGGTAGAAATACCTTTTTTAATTGTTATAAAATAATAGTAATAAAACGAAAGGAAGATGATAATTATGATTAACATTAGAAAACGAGGCAATGTATATCAATATTGTTTTAAAGCCGGAAAGGTAAATTGAAAGAGAAAACAAATAACTAAATCAGGTTTTAAAACTAAAAATGAGGCATATGCTGCTGAATAAAAAGCATATGATGAATTAGGAATCAACTGTAGATTTTATGACTTAAGAGGCAGTTTGGCTACTATCAGTTTAAGAAATAGTTGTGAAATAAAAGATATTGCTGAAGTATTAGGACATAAAAGAATAGAAACAACTGAAAATTATTATATTACTAGTACTACAAATGATTTAATTAAAATTTGTGAAGCAATAGAAAAAGAAATAGATATAAATTTGAGTGATAAATTTTAGTAGTATCATTGTTAAGTGATATAAAAAATAGTATAATATGATTAGTTGATTACTTAATAAGAAAATGTTAAGGAGGTGCATAAAGTGAATGATAAATTAATTGGTAATGAAAAAAATATTTTATTTTATAATGATGAAGAAGGAAATACTAAAGTGGAAGTAATATTAGAAAACGAAGATGTTTGGCTAAATACTGAAGCACTATCAACTCTTTTTGATATTGATAGGAGTGGAATTGTAAAACATATCAGTAACATTTACAAAGATGAAGAACTAGAAGAAAAGTCAACTTGTGCAAAAATTGCACAAGTTCAAAAAGAAGGAACTCGAAATGTAAAAAGAATTTATCCATATTATAATCTTGATATGATTATTTCCATTGGATTTAGAGTTAATTCTAAAAAAGCAATAAAATTTAGAACTTGGGCAAATAGGATAATTAGAGATTACATGGTACAAGGATTTGCTTTAAATGATGAAAGATTTATGAAAGCAAAAAAGTCTGATCAAGAATATTTTAAAAGATTGCTTGAAAGAATTAAATTAATCCGTACAAGTGAAAGAATGTTTTATCAAAAAATTACTGATATATTTGCTGAATGTTCAATTGATTACGATAAAGATAGTGATATGGCAATAACATTTTATAAAACAATTCAAAATAAATTTCACTTTGCTATCACTGGTCAGACTGCTGCTGAAATTGTTTATAATAGAGTTGATGCAAAAAAAGATAATATGGGACTTACTACGTGGGAGAATTCGCCTGATGGTAAGATTCTAAAATCAGATGTTATAATTGCTAAAAACTATTTAGATGAAAAAGAGATTAAAAACTTAAATAATTTAGTTAACTTATTTTTAGATATTGCTGAAAATAATGCTGAGAGAAATATTGCGATGTATATGAATGACTGGAAGAACGAAGTGGAAAATGCATTAAGAGTATTTCATTATGATGTTTTAGAAGGAAAAGGTAAAATTTCACGCAAACAAGCAAAAGAAAAAGCAGAAAGTGAGTATGAAAAGTACAAAGTTATTCAAGACAATAATTATGTATCTGATTTTGATAGATTGTTAAGTGAAACAAAGCAAATAGAAAATAAGTAAATTACACATTTTACAAATTATTAAAAAATTGTATTCTTATAGTAGTGAACGAATGTGAGCAGTGTCCTCAATTTGTACACAGTAGAGAAATATTTATAATAAAAACGATACTAATAATATGAATAATATAGGAATTACCTAATCCTAAAAACCTAGAAATATCAATAATATTATAAATATTGTAAGTATTGATAATATGGGAGTACAAAGTTCTTGTGGAAGTGGGAAAAGTACAAGAACTGCTGTGGAAGAAATCAGTAATATCAATACTTTCAGAGATTAAATAAGTAGACATAAATATGAAACCGCACTAAATTGTTTGCATTTTGTTTGCAAAATACTTTCATAGTTTAAAATAAAATCTCTGAAACACCTGAAAAATAAGGGCGTTTACTTATGCAAACAAAGTAAATACAAATTATAAAAATGTTATCACTTGTGATAGCATTTTTTGTTTACATTCAGAGAAATAAAAAATGTCGAATGTAACAATTCAAAAGGGAGGAAATTTCTATCAATATAAACTTGAAATTGCAAAAGTTGATGGAAAAAGAAAAGTTTTAAGCAAATTAGGATTTAAAACAAAATCAGAAGCAGAGAAAGAAGGAATAATCGCATACAGTGATTATTTAAACACGGGTAATTTATTTTCATCAAGTGATATAAGTTATTCAGACTTTTTAGATTATTGGCTTGAGAATTATTGTTATATCAATTTAAAATATCATATAAGGATTATAGCAATATTATAAAAAATCATATAAAACTATAGGCTATTTCCGACTATCTCAAATTACAAGAATCACACTTCAAGAATTTATTAATAAAATTTATATTTATAACAAAATTTCTTTAAAATCGTTGTTAAAAAAGACGATTTATGATATAAAATAAAGTAGCAATTTAAT
>CANSNA010000031.1 GCA_947648255.1 uncultured Clostridium sp.
TTATGGAATTAAAAGGTTCAAAAACAGAGAAAAATTTATGGGAAGCTTTTGCAGGAGAATCTCAAGCTAGAAATAAATATACATATTATGCAAGTAAGGCAAAAAAAGATGGATATGAGCAAATTGCTGCAATATTTGAAGAAACAGCAGCAAATGAAAAGGAACACGCAAAAATTTGGTTTAAATTATTAAACGGAGGAGCAATTCCTTCAACAGAAGAAAACTTAAAAGCAGCAGCAGGAGGAGAAAATTTCGAATGGACAGATATGTATGCAAGAATGGCAAAAGAAGCTAAAGAGGAAGGCTTTGATGAAATTGCAAGATTATTTGAACAGGTTGGTCAAATTGAGAAAGAACATGAAGAAAGATATCTAAAATTACTTGCAAATGTAAAAGATGGATTAGTATTTTCAAAAGATGGAGATAAAATTTGGAAATGTAGAAATTGTGGGCATATTGTAATTGGAAAACAAGCACCAGAGGTTTGCCCAGTTTGTAGCCACCCAAAAGCATATTTCGAAATAAAAGCTGAAAATTATTAAAATAAAAAGGAGGACTAATATATGAATAGATATAAATGTACAGTCTGTGGATATATATACGATGATGAAAAAGAAGGAGTAAAATTTGAAGACTTACCAGATACTTGGGTATGCCCATTATGTGGAGTGTCAAAAGACTTATTTGAAAAAGTAGAAGAGTAATTATATAAAAGCCTTATATACTTAAATCAAAAATTAAGTATATAAGGCTTTAAAAATGCTTGTTTAACGTAAAAAGATATGATATAATGAAAAATAATAAAAAAAGGAGTGCAAATGGAAGCAAAGAGAGTAGACAAGATAAACTATTATTTATCAATAGCAGAAGCAGTTGCAGTAAGAGGTACATGCCTTAGAAAAAACTATGGTTGCATAATAGTAAAAAATGATGAAATAATTGCAACAGGCTATACAGGAGCACCTAGAGGACGTAAAAATTGTATAGATTTAGGCTATTGTACAAAAAAGAAAATATTACCAGAGATAAGGCATCGGAGGCTATGATGCATGTAGATCTGTTCATGCAGAGCAAAATGCAATAATAAGTGCATCAAGAAAAGATATGATCGATAGTAGTTTATATTTAGTAGGAATAAGAAAAGACACAGGTGAATATGAAGAAAAAGCAAATTCATGTCAGCTATGTAGAAAAATTATAATAAATGCAGGTATAAAAGAAGTTATAGTAAAAGATAATAACAAAAAAGGATATGAATTAATAAATGTTGAAGAGTGGATAGAAAACGACGATTTACTAGAACGGAAAGATAACATACTAAGAGAAAGGAGAAAACTAATGTCAAAACCAATAGTTGCAATAGTTGGAAGACCAAATGTACGGCAAATCAACATTTTTTAACTATATAATAGGGCAAAAGTTATCAATCGTAGAAGATAAGCCAGGAGTTACAAGAGATAGGGTTTATGCAGATGCTGAGTGGAGAGGAAGAGAATTTACACTGATAGATACAGCAGGGATAGAACCAAAAACAGAAGATAAGATACTTTCATCTATGAGAGAACAAGTTGAAATTGCAATAGATTTAGCAGATGTAATAGTATTTTTAACAGATATAAAACAGGGGATAACAGAGCCAGATAAAGATGTTGCTCTTCTTCTTAGAAAAACAAAAAAGCCAGTTATTTTAGTTTGTAATAAAGCAGATAAATTTGGAAAAGAAAATAATGATATATATGAATTTTATAACTTAGGAATAGGCGAACCTCTTGCGGTATCAGCAGCTAATGCAAGTCGGAATAGGAGACGTTTTAGACGAAATATATAACCATTTTCCAGAAGAAAAGGAAAAAGAAGAAAAAGAAAATGAAATAAAAGTTGCATTAATTCGGAAAGCCAAATGTGCGGAAAATCATCATTAATCAATAAAATTCTTCGGAGAAAATAGGGTAATAGTAAGCGATGTAGCAGGTACCACTAGAGATGCAATAGATACACCATATGAAAATGAAGAACGGAAAATATATTTTTATAGATACTGCACGGTTTAAGAAGAAAAAATAAAATAAAAGACAATATAGAAAAATATAGTATTATAAGAACAATGTTGGCAATTGAAAAAGCAGATGTATGTCTTCTTTTAATAGATGCTAAAGAAGGTGTAACAGAGCAAGATACAAAAATTGCAGGAGAAGCCCATGAAGCACGGAAAAGGAATAATCATAGTTGTAAATAAGTGGGATGAAATTGAAAAAGATGACCACACAATGGAAAGTTTCAAAAAAGAGATATATAACAAACTTGCATACATAACATATGCCCCAATTATATTTATATCAGCAAAAACAGGGCAAAGAGTAAACAAATTATTTAGTATGATAAATGAAGTTTATGGAGAAAATAGTAAAAGAGTTTCAACAGGTGTTTTAAACCAAGTAATAAACGAAGCAATAGCAATAGTTCAACCACCAACAGATAAGGGAAAAAGATTAAAAATACTCTATGTAACTCAGGCAAGCACAAAGCCACCAACATTTGTAATCTTTGTAAACAATAAAGATATCTTTCACTTTTCATATGAAAGATATTTAGTAAACCACATAAGAAAAGAATTTGGTATGGTGCGGAACGCCAATAAGAATTATAGTAAGAGAAAAACTTGATAAAGAAGAATAAGGAGGAAATAAATATGATAGCAGTAATTATAGTTATAGTAATAGCATATATTATAGGAAGTATAAATTTTTCAGTAATAATTAGTAAAAAATTTGCAGGCTTTGATGTAAGACAGAAGGGAAGTGGAAATGCAGGAACAACAAATATGCTTAGAAGTGTAGGAAAAGGAGCTGCTGGAATAACACTTGTGTGTGATATATTAAAAGGTGTTCTAGCAATACTTATGGCATATATAGTAAGTTTAATTGCAAAAAATATATCAGGAGGGCTACTTGTTGGAAGTGCTGGAATTGCAGTAGTAATCGGTCACACATTTCCAGTATTTTTCGAATTTAAAGGTGGAAAAGGTGTTGCAACCGCACTTGGAGTTTTGCTTTGTATTAACTGGCAAATAGGGCTTTTATGCTTAGTATTTGCAATTATTATAATTGCAATAACTAAAATGGTATCAGCAGGTTCTTGCACAGCAGCTGTTCTTTACCCAGTATTAATATTATTTGGAGTTCAAAAGGACTACTTTATAATAAAAGGAGAAAACTATGTAATATTTAGCATAATTCTTGCATTAATAATAATATTTAATCACAGAGAAAATATAAAAAGAATATTAGAAGGAAAAGAAAATAAACTAAGTTTCAAAAAATAAATTTTTAACTAAAGTGAAAGGAAAAATAAAGAAATGAAAATATGCATAATTGGAAGCGGAAGCTGGGGAACGGCTCTTGCTGTATCACTTAGTGCCTCAGGGCATAATATAAAGATGTGGTCTTTTTCAAGCGAAGAGAAAGACTTAATAAATAATGAAAGAAGATGCAAATTTTTAAAAGATTTGGTAATTCCAGAAAATGTATATTGTACAACATCATTTGAAGAAGCAATAGAAGATACAGATATTGTAATACATGTAACACCATCAAAGTTTACAAGAGATACAGTAAAACAATATAAAGAATACATAAAAAATCAAATAATAATTATTTGTTCTAAAGGCTTTGAAAAAGAAAGTCTAAAAACTTTAGATGAGGTAGTAGAAGAAGAACTACCAAATTCAAGAATAGCAGTATTATCAGGACCAAGCCATGCAGAAGAGGTTTCTGTCGATATTCCAACAGCATTAGTTGTTGCTTCAAAAGATAAAGAAGTAAGAGACCTAATTCAAAGTGAATTTATGAGCGATAATTTAAGAATATATACTTGTGAAGATGTAAAGGGAGTTGAACTTCGGACGGAGCACTAAAAAACATAATCGCTTTTTGTTCTGGGGTTGCAGCTGGAATTGGTCTTGGAGATAATAGTTTTGCAGCACTAATTACAAGAGGGCTAAAAGAGATTGCAGAGCTTGGTGTAGCTCTTCGGTCGGAGAAAAAGAAACTTTTTATGGTCTTACAGGGCTTGGAGACCTTATTGTAACTTGCTTAAGTAAACATAGCAGAAATAGAAAAGCAGGATATTTATTACGGACAAGGAAAGTCATTAGAAGAAGTAAAAAAAGAAGTACGGAATGGTAATTGAAAGCATAGATAATATAGAAGTTGCATATGAACTTGGAATAAAAAATAATATCGAAATGCCAATACTTGAAACTGTATATGATATACTATATAAAGGTTTGTCTACAGAAGAAGGAGTTTCAAGACTTATGCAAAGAGAAAAAAAGTCAGAATTCTAAAATCTTGAGTATAATTTTTTAGAAAAAATCAAAAATATTAACAAAGGAAAGGAGCAAAAGATAAATGGAAATATTAGAAAAAATCGGAGATGCTGCAAGCAAGACATATAAGTATACGGCAGAAAAAACATCTAAGATTGCAAAAGAAACAAAACTTAAGATAAAGATAAACGACTATAAAAGAGAAATAGAAAACATATATAGAGAAATAGGAGAAAATGTATATGAAAATTTTGTAGAAGATAAAGAACTAGAAGAAGAAGCTTTAAAAGAAAAATGCAAAGAAATAGATGGCTTAAGTGAAAAAATTGTAGAATGCAAAAATGAAATCTTAAATCTTAAGGAAAAAAGACAATGTAAAAATTGTTATGATGAAATTGAATTAGATGCAAACTATTGCCCTAATTGCGGATTTGAACAAGAAAAAATAGAAATAAAAGTAGAAGTAAAAAAAGAAGTAGAAAATGATGAAGAAGATGAATAATTAATAGGGGTATCTTTCATAAAGATACCTTATTAATTTGTCTATATTGCTTTCTGTAACATTTATAAAGGCATCTTCATCTAGGCTAACCCACATATTTATTTTGTAGGAATCTTTATTATCTATAAAAGTGCCAAGAATATCGACCATTTCAATTGGATTTTCAAAAATTTTTTCCCATTTTAGGTCATTTTGAAGACTAATATTTTCATTATAGAAATCATGTAAAAATTTAGCGATTTCACCCTTTTTATCACTGTACAAATTAACAATAGACATAAATAAAAAACCTCCATTTACATAAAATATTTTATGCTAAACATAAAAAAGAATACAGAGAATATTTGGAGAGTTTTTTTGGCATAATATATTTTAAAGGAGAAAAAAATGAAAAATAAATTTGTAAGTGTTATAGTAAAAATTATAATTATTATAATTATTGCAGGAATTGCTATATTTGCAGGATTTATATATTCAAAAGCACAAGGAAATGAAGACATAAGTCAGAGCCAAAAGGTAGAAAAAGAAATACATTATTTAGATACACAAATAACAAGTTTAATCAATAGGTTAAATCGGCATACAACTTGAAAATTATAAAATTGCAATAACTAAAGTTCAGGAAGCAGAAGGACAAGAAAATTCTGATTCTGAGTCAAGCTCAAGTGAAGAAAAAAGTAATGAAAAAAGTGGTCAAGAGGAAGAAGAAAGTGGAACTAGTGGAAAAGAAATAAAAATAACTAGTATGGAGCAGGAGTTAATTGCAGTAAATGATAAAGAAACAGATTGGGACTGGATTCAAGGAAAAGCAGAAGTACTTTGTTCAACTTGGGCAAGTATAGTTTTAGATTTATATGAAATTGATGTGGAAGCACAAAGAATACTAGATTTTAGTAATACATTAGATGATATAATAATTCATATAAAAGCAAAAGAAAAGCAAAATACAGCAAGAGATTTTGCAAATCTTTATAGCTTACTAATAGAATTTTCAACAAAAACTGAAATAGAACCTTTAAAGAAAGATACTATTATTATAAAAAGTCAAATACTGAATGCTTATGCCTATGTAGAAACAGAAGAATGGGATAAAGTGCAAGAAAATATAATAAATGCGGAAAAAAAGATGACAGAGACAATGACTGAAATTAGCAAAGAAGAAGACCAAAGAAAATTTAATGTAAATAAAACATATATATTGCTAGAAGAATTAAAAAATTCCCTAGATACTAAAGATAAGGGAATCTTCTATATAAAATATAAAAATTTATTAGAAGAAATGAATAATCTTATATAGTTTGTTTTTTATTTGACTTATATTTAGACCTGCATTTTGATTTCATAAACTGAGAAAAGTCAATTACGTTTCCTAAAGAAAATGTATTTTTTGAAACTAAAAATGCATTTTCTTTTGTTACATAAAGATAGAAATAATCTTTAGTTTCAAATATTTTTTTTAGCATAAAATATCTATAGGTAAATGTGCCATTTTTATTTTTTATTTCAAAAGTTTTATCATAAAAAGAGTATTTGTTTATGCTTTCTTCACTTACTTTTCCGCTATTTAATTCTTTATTTACAATTAACTTTGGCTTAGCTATTCTAAATCCGATAAATGAGATTAAAAGTATTGTACAAATTACTCCTTGAATTCTTGAACCTGAGTCAAATGCTAGGATAGCACAAAGCAAAAATACCAAAGACCAAAATATTGTGTAGGCAAGGTAATTTATATTAAATTTACGACTATGAAATTGTAAGAATTTAGCATATGCTTCTTCTGAGTTTTTGGTTGTGTTTTCAAATAATTTTTTCTTGCTATTTTCCATATATATCCTGCCTTTTTCATTTAATTTTTTTCTATATTGTATCACAGTAGTTTGAAAGTGTCAAAATTTTGGTAACTTTTGTAAGTGCAATGGATTAAAATATATTAATTGTATATTTTAATTTAGGAGGAAGAGTATGGAAAATGGAGTTATTGGAAACACACCTATGATAAAAATAAATTATGAGTATGAGGGAAAATGCAGATATATTTATACAAAATTAGAGTATTATAATTTAACAGGGAGTATAAAAGATAGAATTGCTTATTATATAATAAAAAATGCAAAACAAAGAGGAATTTTAAAAGAAGGAATGGATATAGCTGAGGCAACGAGCGGAAATACAGGAATTGCATTAGCAGCACTTGGCAGAGCCTATGGGCATAAGGTATATATTTTCATGCCAGATTGGGCGAGCAAAGAGAGAGTTAAGATTATGCAGGCATATGGTGCAGAGGTAAAACTCTATTCTCAAGAAGAAGGGGGTTTTTTAAGATGTATTGAGGAAACAAAGAAAATGGCAGAAAATGGAAACATTTTTTTAACAAATCAATTTGCAAATAGAGATAACTTTTTAGCACATTATGAAACAACAGCAGAAGAAATAATTAGAGAAGTTCCAGAAAATATATATGGATTTATATCAGGTGTAGGAACAGGAGGAACCTTAATGGGTACAGGAACAAGGCTAAAAGAAGAATTTAAAGAATTAAAAATAGTTGCAATTGAGCCAGATAAAATGCCAATTTTGTCAAAAGGCGAAAAAACAGGCTCACATAAAATAGAAGGAATAGGAGACTCATTTGTACCAGATTTAATAGATAAAAATGCAATTGATGATATTATCTTGGTAAATGATGAAGACGCAATAAATATGTCAAGAAAACTCGCAAAAAATTTAGGTTTAGGAGTTCGGAATATCATCAGGAGCAAATCTAATAGGCAGTATAATATTAAACGAAAAAATAGAAAAACCAATATGTACAGTATTTGCAGATGATAACAAAAAATATTTAACAACAGACCTATCAAATGAAATTGACTTAAATAAAGATTTTGTATCTAACAAAATAAAACTAAAAAATTTTGAAACTATAAAATAAAGAAATAAATATTATATTTTATGATAAATACTTGACAAGAACAAACGATTGTTTTTTACTTAAATAGTAAAGATAAAATAATAAGTAATTTGAAGGATAAAAATGTTAGAAGAACTAGAAGAGTTAATAGAATTTATTAAAGAAGAACATATAGAATTTAATAAAAGATGGAAGCAAACTGATTACTTTTAAAGAATAAATTTGAGTAGAATTAATGTATGTGATTTAATAGATAGTGAATTGATATTGAATACAATATTTGATTATAGAGAATTTATTAATGAAAATAATATAAAACTGCTAATGGATTTCAAGCAATTTAATACAAAAAAGCAAAAGTGAATGCTAGGGTAAAGAATAGAAATTCTATAGAGTATAAAATAAAAAATTATATTGAAAATCATGAGAATGGTAAAATAACAATTAATAAGTGTTTAAATGATTTATTTGGAATAAGAATAATTTGTAAAGATCAAATTGACTTTTCCCAAATAAATCATCTTGTAAAAGAAAAATATGATAAATTAAAATGTATTGATTCATCAAAAATAGAATACAAGGCTACTCACATATATTTTAAACAAAGCAACTTTGAATTCCAATGGGAATTGCAGCTATGGAATGAAGATGATGAAATCAATAATATACGTTCACATGAAAAATATAAGCAAGATTATGTTAGATGGGAAAAAGAAAATAAGGGGTGAAATAATGGTAACACATTTTATATTTTTGAGCAGTTCATATTTTTTAGGGACAAGAATAGCACTTGATTATATTCTTGAAGATATACAAACTCAAGAAAAAATAAAGCAAGACTTAGATAAGATTATAAAAGAATGTGGTAAGGATGTATCTATATCAACACATATGATACAAGCAGAAACAAAAAAATGGGAGGCTGTATGTAAGGCAGATCACTTTTTTAAAGATATAAAAGTTATAGAAAATTTAGATAAATTTATAGAGCTAATAAAAAGAGATAGAAAATTAGAAGGAATTGATATTGCTAAATATATATTATCAAAAGTAGTTTGTACACAATTAAAATTGCAAAAATTGGTATATTTATGTTTTGCAGATTATTTATGTAATACAGGAAAAGCATTATTTATAGATAAAATTTATGCTTTTAAGTATGGACCACTGGTAGATACAGTATATGCCAGATATAAGAAATATGGATATAATGATATAGAAGAGCCAGCAGAAGATATTAAAAGTGATAATATATCTGAAATGCCTGCAAAAAGCAGAATATTATTTGCAGAAGATGGAATTGAAAAAGTATTAAGTATAAATACTACATTAAAAAAATTTGGAAGTTTAACAGCTAGTGAATTAGTAGAATTAACGCATAGAAAAAAATCACCATGGAGTTTAACTAAAGAAAAAGGTGATCAAAGTAAATATCCATTAATAAAATTAGAAACTATTAAGGAATATCATAAATTTGAAATTTAAATTAGAAAAAATATACAGGACAAAACTAATACAAACTCATATACTTAGCCAGATGTTTTGACAAATTATGTAAAATATGTTATGATAATTATTGAAAGACGCAGTTTTTCTCCGTTTTTCAACACGTGTAATCAACTTAGGGCAAAATTTTAAGGAGGAAAAGACATGGTTAATCTAGCTAAGTTCGAGGGAATTACTCCCGATGACATCATCATTTTGGTGGGGCTTTTGGAACCTGCCAAAGAGGCAAAGAGGTTGGCACAAATGCTACATCAGGCATATCCCTTTAAACCTGATGAAATGAAAAAGGTTCTGGTAGATAATGGCGTAGATCATGAGTACATAACTCGGGATAACACCTGGCACTACAGGTCCAAGAAAGTAAAGCTCGATGTGTCATACACAACAGAAAGCATTTTTGAACTCTTAAAGGCAGAGTTTCTTGTAAATGCGGGCTACGTCGATAGGTATAGTAATGACCTTATGAGTCTTACTGAATTGGATATACAGAGTAAGGCTTTTAACTACCTCCACTTCAAGAATTTTGTCAAGAGGACCGAAAGCCAGCTATAACCATGACAAAACTACTTAATCTTAAGTAGTTTTCACAAAAGGACCAAGTAAAAACGAGGTCCTTTTGTGTTATAAAATACTAAAATCTTGAAAAAAAGATAAAAATATAGTATATTATTAATATAAAAAGTAAGGAGAAGATAAAGATGTATAAAGAATTTGGAATAAGTAAAGAACTTGAAACAAAAACAAATAAAGTAGAAAAAGATTTAAAAGAAATATTTGAAAAAATAGATGAAAATGCTTTATATAATAGCCAAAAAGTATTAATGGCATTTCAAAAAAACAAAGTTGCACAAATGCATTTTGAAAGTTCTACAGGATATGGAGAAGGAGATATTCGGAAGAGATTGCATAGAAAGAATATTTGCAGAAGTTTTGGAGGCAGAAGATGCAATTGTTAGAAATCAATTTATATCAGGAACACATGCCTTAACAGTTTCACTTTTCGGTCTTTTAAGACCAAATGATACTATGCTTGCAATTTCACGGAAAACCGTATGACACATTAGATGAAGTAATTGGAATAAGAGAAAACCAAAGCTCTTTAAAAGCCTTTGGAATTAATTATAAGCAAATTGAACTAAAACAAAATGAATTTGACAAAGAAAAGATTTTAGAAACATTAAAAAATGAAAAAATAAAATTAATACATATACAACGTTCAAAGGGGTATTCTACAAGAAAAAGTTTAAGTATTTCACAGATGGAAGATATTATAAAAGAAATAAGAAAAATAGATAAAAGTGTAATTATATTTGTAGACAATTGTTATTGCGAATTTGTAGAAACAAAAACACCACTAACTATTGGAGCAGATATAATTGTACGGTTCGCTTATTAAAAATCTTGGAGGAGGAATTGCACCAAATCGGAGCATATGTAGCAGGAAAAAAAGAATATATAGAACTAATAGCTGAGAGACTAACAGCTCCAGGACTTGGAAAAGATGTAGGACCGAGTCTTGGAATAAATAAGAGCTTTCTCCAAGGAATATACCTTGCTCCAAGTGTAGTTGCAAGTAGTTTAAAGACAGCAGTTTTTGCAAGCAAAATGTTAGAGGAGCTAGGATATGATGTGTCACCAAAATATAATGAGAATAGGACAGATATTGTTCAAACGATTGAGTTTGGCGATGAGGAGAAATTAATAAAATTTTGTCAAGGAATTCAAAGAGGGTCGGCAGTAGACTCTATGGCAGTTCCTACACCTTATGATATGCCAGGATATGCGGATAAAGTGATTATGGCGAGTGGGAGTTTTACTCAAGGTTCTTCTATTGAGTTATCTTGTGATGGACCTATAAGGGTTCCTTATGTAGCATTTTTGCAAGGTGGGCTTACCTATGAGTATGGAAAGCTTGGAGTTTTGAAGGCTATTCAAGCTTTAAGTTAAAGACAAAAATAAGTGGCAAAAGCCTTAAAACTTAAAAAAGTAACACTACAGAAAACAATATAGCTCAAACCCTTGCAATTAAAGCAAAAATATGCTATTATATAAGAGAAAAATAAAAAAGGAGATTATAAGTATATGGAAAGATTAAAAGAACTAGGAACATGGATAATACTTGTCATAGCATTTTATTTATTTAGCAATGGCATAATATACATATGCTTACAGCAAAGCGGAGTTTCAAAGACGAACGAAACTGCTCCACAAATGTTAAATCATGCAAAAAAATAATCTTAATATTTACTAAAAATCTATTGAAAAAAATATATAAATGTAATATAATTGTAATGAATTTGTAACTTAAATGAAACAAAATCATTACAATTTTTTTGATAGGAGAAAAATATATGTTTTCGTTTGGACACGATATTGGTATAGATTTAGGAACTGCAACAGTTCTAGCTTATGTAAAGGGAAAAGGTATTGTTTTAAGAGAGCCATCAGTTGTTGCTGTAGATAAGTTGTCAGGAGAAGTTCTAGCAGTTGGGCAAGAAGCAAGAAGAATGCTTGGTAGAACACCAGGTAATATTGTTGCAACAAGACCATTAAAAGATGGAGTCATTTCAGACTATACAGTAACAGAAAAAATGCTTAAATATTTTATAAGTAAAATATGTGGTAGAACAATATTTTCTCCAAGAATAATGATATGCATTCCATCACAAGTAACAGAAGTTGAAAAAAAAGCAGTAATAGATGCAGCAACTCAAGCAGGGGCAAGAAAAGTATATTTAATAGAAGAACCAATTGCAGCAGCAATTGGAGCAGGAATAGATATATCAAAAGCATGTGGGAATATGGTAGTAGATATTGGTGGAGGAACTACTGATGTTGCAGTTATTTCGCTACGGTGGCTCAGTTGTAAATACATCATTAAAAGTAGCAGGCGACAAATTTGATGAAGCAGTTGTAAAATATATAAAAAGAAGGCACAATGTTATAATCGGAGAAAGAACAGCAGAAGATTTAAAAATAAACATAGGGTGTGTGTATCCAAAAGTTCAAGATGTAGAAATGGATATTCGCGGAAGAGACTTAACCTCAGGGCTTCCAAAAACTATAACTATACATTCTAGTGAAATGCTAGAAGCATTAATGGAACCAGCACTTGCAGTTGTAGATGCAGTACATTCAGTATTAGAAAGAACTCCGCCAGAACTTACAGCAGATATAAGCGACAAAGGAATATATATGACAGGAGGAGGAGCATTAGTAGATGGATTAGATAAACTTTTGCAAGAAAAAACAGGCATAAATGTAATGATAGCAAATGATACTGTATCATGTGTTGCAATTGGTACAGGCAAGGCACTAGATGATTTAGATAGTCTAGATAATGCTAGAAAGAAGAAGTAAAAAATGGAAAAAACTGTTGCAATATGCACATTGGGTTGTAAAACTAATCAATATGAATCAAATGCAATAATACAAGAATTTATCAAAAATAATTACAAAGTAGTAGAATTTTCAGAAAAAGCAGATGTATATATAGTAAATACTTGCACAGTAACAAATATTGCAGATAGAAAATCAAGGCAGATTTTAAGAAGAGCAAAACATAAAAACAAAACTGCAATACTTGTTGCAGTTGGTTGTTATGCTCAAATGGCAAGAGAAAAGCTAAAAAATATTGAAGAAATAGATATAATACTTGGAAACAATGAAAAAAAAGATGTTATAAAACATGTAGAAAACTTTAGAAAAAAAAGAGAAGAAGAGGTAGGAAATATTGCAGACACTAAAGAATATCTAGAATTTGGAAATATAACATATACAGAAAAAACAAGAGCAGTTATAAAAATACAAGATGGCTGTAACAATTTTTGTACATACTGTATAATACCATATTCAAGAGGAAGAATAAGGAGCAGAAAACTAGAAAATATTATAAGTGAAATAACCCAAATTACAAAACTTGGAATAAAAGAAGTAGTGTTAACAGGAATACAAATTGCAGCTTATGGAAAAGATTTAGAAGAAAATATAGAATTAATAGATCTTTTAGAAGAAATAAATAAAATAAAAGGATTAGAAAGAATAAGAATACGGATCATTAGAACCAAGACTTTTAACAGAAAATTTTATAAAAAGGCTGAAAAAACTAGACAAAATATGTGAGCAGTTTCACCTATCACTCCAAAGCCGGTTGTACAGAAACTTTAAAAAGAATGAACAGAAAGTATGAAGCAGAAGATATAAAAATAGTATGTGACCTTTTAAGAAAAAATTTTGAAAATGCAGTACTTACAGCAGACCTAATAGTTCGGTTTCCCACGGAGAAACAGAAGAAGAATTTGATAAAACATATAATCTTTTAAAAGAAATAAAGTTATATAAGCTTCATGTTTTTCCATATTCAAAAAGAGAAGGAACTCTCGCAGCAAACTTTGAAGATCAAATACCAAAAGAAATAAAAGAACAAAGAAGCAGACAATTAATAGAACTCTCAAACAAAGAAAGAAACGAATATAACAAAAAACAGATAGGAAAAATAGTAAAAGTTTTAGTAGAAGAAAAAGAAAATAAAGTTTTTAAAGGTCACACAAAAAATTATATTTATGTAAGCATTGAAAATGCAGAAGAAGATATAAGAAACAAGATTGCAGAAGTAAAACTAGAAAAGCTAGAAGATGAAATACTTAAACGGAAAGATCAATAGTCATAGCTAATTTACTAAATATTTATGAATACATAAAAATTTATCATAGATAAAAACGGGGCAGTAATCCTGCCCCAAAAAGCAATATTAAAATTTACCCATATCAATCAAAATAAGAAGAGTGCTGGGCACAAACATAAGAAAAATGAAAAGAATACATTTAAGTATGCATTTCAAAGTATGCCCCTTACACTTTTCTTGCCTAAATGCCTTTATTTCATCAGCTAAGAAAAAGGCAAAAGAAGCAAACACCATCAAGGCAATGATGCCAAGACCAGTATTGTTAGAATGTAGCATAAAATTCAAAGACATCCTTTCTAAGTAAAAATTTAATTTGCAAAGTTTCTTGCTTCAAGTAAGTCTAAAGTTACATCTATTCAAAAACTAAGAAGCAAGAGGGATGCTCTCACTAATTAGTGAAAAACTAAAATAAATGTTTTTAAATTTAAAACATTCAGTTAAAATTATAGCACAAATTAAAAACAAATGCAACTTTTACCTTGCAAACTTAAGCAAAAAGTGATAAACTATTAACAATAAATTAAAAAGGGGACTAAAATAATGATAGATATAAAATTAATTAGAGAAAACCCTGAACTTGTAAAGGAAAATATAAGAAAAAAATTCCAAGATTACAAGTTAGAGCTTGTAGATAAAGTAATAGAGAAAGATACTTTAAGAAGAGAAACATTACAAAAAGGAGATAATTTAAGAAAAGAAAGAAACAGCCTAAGTGAACAAGTAGGAACCCTTATGCGAGAAAAGAAGCATGATGAGGCAGAAAAGGTAAAACAAGAAGTAAAAAAGATAAATGATGAGCTCCTTGAAATAGAAAAATTAGAAAACAAATATAAAGAAGAAGTAAATAGCATAATGCTAAAAATACCAAATATAATACATGAAACAGTGCCAATTGGAAAGGATGATAGTGAAAATATAGAAATTCAAAAATATGGAGAGCCAATAGTCCCACCATATGAAATTCCATATCATGCAGAAATAATGGAAAAATTTTCAGGAATAGACCTAGACTCAGCAAGAGATGTAGCAGGAAATGGTTTTTACTATTTGACAGGGAATATAGCAAGACTTCACTCTAGCATATTAAGTTATGCAAGAGATTTTATGATAAATAAAGGTTTTATATATGCTATTCCACCATTTATGATAAGATCAAATGTTGTAACAGGAGTTATGAGCTTTGAAGAAATGGAAGCAATGATGTATAAAATAGAAGGAGAAGATCTTTATTTAATTGGAACTAGTGAGCACTCTATGATAGGGAAATTTAAAGGTAAAACTTTAGATAGTGAAAAAATGCCATATACAATGACATCATATTCACCATGTTTTAGAAA
>CANSNA010000032.1 GCA_947648255.1 uncultured Clostridium sp.
AATATTTTTCTTATTTTTTTATGTCTATTTCCACCCCACATTTATTTACTCATATCAAGTATTTAAAACCTATAATATGGAATTTTTAGAGAATTTCTTGTTTTATAGTCTCTACAATTCCTTTTACATATTTGTCTTTTTCATTTATTAGTTTTTTGATTTCTATTTCATTATTTATATAACCGAAGTTCTAGTAAGTATGCTTCTACTCCAATATTTGAGTTATAATATTTGTTTTTTCCAAATTCTTTATTTCTTCCATCTACATAAGCACCTGTTACTATTCCTCCTGTTTCTCTTAGCATGTATAAATAAGTTGTTTTTTCTGTTATATTATATGGTGTATGACCTGCTTCTTTTGCTTTTTGTAAAGCTTCTTCTATTTCCCATTCTCTAAATGTCCTAACATATACTCCGCTTCTCCTTTTTATATGATACATCTAGGTCGGAATATGTTGTTTCAGCATATTTTACAATATTATCTGCAAATGCTTTGGCTAATTTCAGGTTAGTTTTTGGTGGAGCATATATTTCTACTCCTTTTAGCGAATTTTGCTCTGTTATACTATTTAGGTGAATTGAAAGCACATATTTTGCTTTTGAGTCTCCGTACTATATTTACTCTTCCTTTTTCATCATAAACTGTATTTGTTCCATAGCTTTCTTTATCTTCTGTTCCATCTCTTGTAATTTTTACTTTTATTCCTAGTTTTTCCAATTCTTCTTTTACTTGCTTTCCATATTCTAGTGTTATATCTGCTTCTTCGTATCCACTTCCTTTTGCTCCTGTATCTGTTCCTCCATGCCCTGGATCTATTACTATGTCATACACATCTTTTGGTAAATTTGTTCTTTTTGTTTTTAATTCCATCCCATATTCATTAAATATTATGTCTATTTTATTGTTTTTTCCATTTTTTGTTATGGTATAATATGTATTATTTCCATAATTTGTCGCATTTTTTATAGTGTATTTTTTTGTGTTAGCACTTTCTTTTTCTTCTATTTCTATTAGTAAAATTGTTTTTCCGTAATTCTATTTTTTCTAGGTCTATTCCTTCGTTTATTATTTCTCCGGTTTCAAACTTTATTTTTCCATTTTCTTTTTTATAGTTTAGTTTTATTTTTTCTTGCGTTTTCTCTAGGTTTTTAAGTATTAAGTTTATATTTTTTACTTCTTCTTTTTTCTC
Organism: uncultured Clostridium sp.; assembly: GCA_947648255.1. Taxonomy (GTDB): domain Bacteria; phylum Bacillota; class Clostridia; order TANB77; family CAG-508; genus JAAWPK01. The sequence continues at coordinate 1,191 of CANSNA010000032.1, forward strand.
TTCTATTTCGCCTTTTAAGTTTAAGTGTGTACCATATATTACATATTCTGTTAGACTTGCTTTTTCTTCTTGCACATTTTTTAAAATATCTTGCATTTGTTCTTCACTTTCTTTGTTTGCCTTAATTTGATTTATTATAAAAATTCCTCCAAGTATTACAAGTATTGCTAAAATTAGTATAACTATGGTTTTTACCTTTTCCATATTACTTCCTTCCTAAAATTCTTATTCTTCTAAGGCTTCATATTCATATACACAAACAATTTTTGTTTGTACTTTTGTCTCATTTGTTTCTTGGTTTATTCTAAATAGCTTTTGTTTTTTAGGTTCTAATTTTAGTTTACTTATATCTGTTAATACTTTATTTGATATGTTCATTCCGAATTGGTAAAGTTCTATTTGAGTTCTCATAATATACTATATTTGTAAGTGGTATTGCTTTTGATTTTTCGTTTAATTTTATGCTGTATAGGTTTATTTTATCAACATTTTTTAATACTTCAATTGCATCTTCTGGGTTTATATAAGCTACTACATATCTTTGGTTTGCAATTGTAGCTGTGCTTGCAAAATATATATTTAGTTTCTCACCAAAGCTTGATTTTTCAACTGCACCTTCTAAATTTTTTGTAACTTCTTGGAGACTTTTTATATATTCTTCATTTTCTGTGTTTTTATTTATTTCAAGTAGTCTAAATTTACTCTTTTTGATTTCTCTATGTTTTGTATTTCCTAGAGTGCTTATTTTTGTTTTGTCTTCTGTCATTCCTCCAAATATGTCAAATTCTTCGCTTGCAAATAGCATTTCTTCTTTTAATGCTTCTTGTTTTATCTTTTCTAAGTGCTCTGTAAAGTCTTGTTTTTCTTTGTTTGCTAAAGCATTTATGTCTTCTAATATATCTGTGTTTGCAAGAAATAAGCTGTCACATTCTTCTTTTGTTAGTTTTTCTCTGTTTTTCTTATCTAATTTTTTCCCAAGTTCTTCTATGTCTTCTTGATAATCAAATGTTTTTTCTATCTGATTTTTTTGTGTTTCTTCTTGCTCTGGTTCATTTAATCCTAGTGCTTCTTCTTTATTTACAAATTTCCAAAATTCAAATATACTTTTCTTGTGTTCTTCTATTTCATCTATATAGCTTTTTGCATTTGCAATTCTCTTTGAAAGTCTTTCTATTGATGCTTCTATTCCTTTTATATCTTGGTTGGTATTTCTTATTTGCAAATTTGTTCTTTCTAAAACTTTTGTAATTCCAATTAAGTCTTCTATTGTATAATATTCTTTATTGTCATAGATTAATTCTTCTTTGTTAATTTCTTCTCTATTTCTTTTTGATACTATTATTTCATTTTGCTTATTTTTTATTTTGCTTTTCCCTTTGAAATAGTATCTTATTTTGCCAAAAAAACTTTTTCTGCATTCTAAGTAGGTTGTTACTTGTTTTTGCCTTATTTGATATTCTTCTTCCTTTTCCTTTTCTGTTATTTTTAGTGTTTCTAATCTATCATATAACTCCATTATTTCTTCGTTTTGTTCTTCACTTGTAAGCCTTGCTTTTAAGAATTCCTCTCTTATGAATTTCGTTAGGCTCTCATAATCTATGTTCTTTGTAATTTTATTTTCTGTGTATGAAAATTCTAATCCACCGGTTTTCTGCGATTTTCACATCAAATTTATATATATTTGGAAATTCTGTTTCTAGTATGAACAGTGCTTTTAATAGTCTATAAAATCTTGCTGCTTCTTCATCATTATTTAGTTTTATTTTATATACACTACTTACCTTTTCATATACATTTGTTGTTCCGTACTATTTGAAAGCTCATATTTTCTTCTTTGTCATACACTTCATACATCAGTGGCCATTCTTTTGTAAATTGCCATATATACTTTTCGATATCTTGAACCTGTGATTTATTAAAATATCGTTTTGAGTAATCTAAATAGCTTATTGGTACAAAGATTTTTTTGTCTTTTCCTGTCTTTTCATATTGAATTTTTTCTTTTATTAAGTAAAATAGCGAAGAACAATCTAAGTCTTCAATTGGTGCTAACATATAATATGAATTTGTATATGTTGAATAGTAAATTTGCCATAGGTAATTGTCTTTGTATTTTACTTTGAATGGTATTTCTTCACTTAGCTTTTTTTGTTCTTCTTCTATTTTCTTTATTTCACTAATTTTCATCTCTTGTATCATTTTTAGTAATATTGTATGTTTTAATATTCCCTCTTCTCCTTCTGGCAGAAGATATGTGTATAGTGGAGATGCCATTTTGCTCTTTTCTTGAATTGTATTTAGTCTGTTTGCTTTTGTAAGCAATATCTTTATTTTACTTACATCTACATATTTATATACTTTATATTTCTTTTCTTCATAATTTCTCGCTGGTTTTATTTCTGTTTCTATATTTTCTAATAAAATTTTTGGTATATTATTTAAGTCTAAACCAATATAATCTAATTTTTCCTGTAAATCATTAGTTCTTTCTTCCATATTTTCCCTTTCTTTCGTTTCTTATACTTTTCCATATTCATTCTACTATACCTAAATTTATAAATCAAGAAATTTTATGTAAGTTTTATTATTTTTGTTTGCAAATTAAGGATTTATTTTATACAGTAGCTTTTATCTTTCTCTTAATAAAGATTTAATATGATTTTAAGCTTTTCTTAAAGTATTTTTTTGTTTTTTTGGCTATAATTGTATTATAGGTTATGTTGATTTTATATAGAAAGGCGTTTTGATAAAATGATAAAAGGAAAGTATAAGTTTAATTTTAAGAGAATATTTTTGACTTTAGTTTTACCTGCTATTTTATTAGTTATTTTTTGGTATTTTTTTGTTTTTAGTAGATCTAATTTGTCAACACTTATGAGCTCAATAAACTCTAATTCTGACTTTAGTGAAAATATTATAAATTATGATACTATTAAAATAGATATTAATCCTAATTATTCAGGTGTACGGTCAAAAAAGAATTACTGGAAAAGATGGTTATTTTACAACTTTTGAAACTTCTTCTTTGAATAAGAAGACCTATATTGAGTATAAACAAAATGGTTCTAGTTCTTGGTCTGATAACCCTTATTGGAGCGAAACTATGGCAACTGATGGATGTCGGAATAACTGCTATTTCTATAATTTTAAGTGGATACAATAAAGATTATACTCCCGAAGCTTTAAGACAACAATATTATCCTAAATTGGATACTAATTCAATTTCCTATGAACTTTCTAATTCTTTTGGAATTGAAAATACAGACTTTTTTTATGATAGTGTTCATTTAGGTAAAGAATCTTTGAAAAAACATCTTGAAACAAATCGACCTGTTTTAATTTGTGTTTGGAATAAACCTACTTCTAATCGATGGACTACAGCTTCTCACTATATGATTTTGCTTGCTATTGATAGTGAAGATATGGTATATGTTTCAAACCCAAATGGTCTTGATAATTCTAGCAAGAGTTCTGGCTGGTATAGTTTAGATGAGATTGTTCCATATCTTGCAAAAGCTTTATATATTGAAAGCTTTTAGTTTTCGTTTAAATTAATATGATTTTTATTATTCTCCCCTTTTTGTAGAGGATGAAATTTTAAGCGAAGAAATAAACAGCACAAACCTCAGCTAACATCAGAGGCTCGGATGCATTTTGCATCCGAGCCTTTTAAAACAAACTTGTAAATAATATAAAAGAAAATATATTTTGATATTATACTATAAGGATTAATTAAGAACGTTATATGATGTATCAAACAATATTCATTAATAATAAAGGATACAAAAAGGGGGGCTTCTCCACCATTTGTTCCTACGTCTTCTGCCAAGCTTTCCACAGCATTACTGGATATATCTTCCGAAATTTCGCCTGTGCTTTGCTTAGCCTCGTCATTTTGCTGTCCTTCTTCTGGCTGATATCCTTCAGGATAAGGAAGCATCACTGTATATTGATTTGCATCAACATCTGGATTTATGACAATCGCTGACGAATAACTCGTAGATTTGTCAATCACAGACGGGTCAGGTGCAATCCATACTCCAGAAGGATCTTTTATTGTGAAAGGCAAATTGGATGCATCGGCACCTTCATTGACTTTGAAGATAAATGTAGTCAGTACTCCATTATCCAAAAGTCCCGAGGTCATTTTATATGCCGAAACAACTCCAGCATTATTTATTATGCCTCCACCCATTCCTTCAGGTCGCTCTGATTCAACATACGTGAGGACAGACTTGTCATATACAGGAACATATGTAAGTACTGAATTTCTTCCAGACTCATCGTCAAATTCAATACTCACTGTAACTCTCACTTCATCAGGATTGTCTGTTTTTTCCTGCTGAAGTTTCAGCCTGAAATTTAGTCCATACTCGCTAGGAGTTACGTCTTCATGTTCAAGTACATTATAAATTGCACTTGATGGATCTGTATTGTAGTTTTGACGCATCTCCTCGGAGAAGTCCTCAGTCAGTTCAAACTCTGCATCTACAATATACATTCCGGGGTTGGTAATTGCATAATCACCATCTGCCAGTATATCATTTACCTTGTAGATGTAGTTTACGCCTTCGGGTAAAGCTCCCTCTGGAATCTCAAATTTGAGCTTTCCATCTTTTTCCACGATGTTTTGGTCTGTAATAACATAAAGAGGAGCTTTTTCGATTGTGATAGTTGTTTCCATGTCTTCTGGAGTTGCATAGCCTTCCGGCACCAAGAAACTCACATGTGCTGTACTTGTTCCGGCATTTGTACGTGTGTTATCTGTGTACACCGGAGTGACATAGTCAGGAAGCCCAGTAACTTCAACCTTATATTCTGTTCCATCATAGACTGCCGTAATTGCATCAAAGGACCATCCGGTTGTGTCTATTATAATAGGATCAGGCTTTGTGGGCTCATCTGGCTCCTCTTCCTTTGGAGGTTCCTCAGGTTTTGGTTCTTCTGGCTTTGGCTCCTCGGGTTTCGGTTCTTCTGGCTTCTCAGAAGGCTCGCCTGGAAGTTCCTCTTCTGGAGGTTCCTTATCTGGATTATCCTCTGGCGGAACAACCGGTGTTTCTGGCTCATCTGACTCATCCGGCATAGGATTCGTAGGTTCCAAGACAACGACTTGTTTGACAGGTGCAGGCTTAGCTTCAGTCACTGTGATAGAAAAAGAAAAGTCCTTCTTTTCACCAGTAATTTCATTTTCTGCCTCCACCTTCAAGCCGAAAATCTTGTCGCTTTTGCATGTGACAAGAATCTGTAATTTGCCGTCTTCAGTGGTTTCCATTCTTTCGGCACTTAAGTACTTGTCGTTTCCATTTTCCTTCAAGACTTTCCAAAACTTGCTGTTAGCTTTGGTCTTATACTTGATTTGGGAAATCTGCCATCCTTCGCCATCTGCTTTGCAAGAGACTATATACCGCTTGCCTTTTTCGAACTTGAGTGTTTGGTTTGCCTTGGAGAAGTCAATTTCAGTTGCTTCACTTCGGTCTGCCGAACGCTCCTCAAAAGATGCATTTGCACTTACTGCAAATCCATCCAGCAGCATTACAAAAAATGCTGCACACAGAAGCATGCTTATGACTTTTTTTGTGTTAAACATAGTATTCCTCCTGTTTTTAGCCTTTGGTTTGTGGAACTATTTTTTTTGTTATAGCATTCCTCCCTTATAACATCTTGTATTTGGCAATTCGAATTTCTTGCATTGCCAAGACTATTTAAGCGGTCTTTATGGACCGATTTATTTATTGTAACATATTTTTAGTATTATTTCAATAGTCAATATACCAATTTCAAATTATAAGTATAAACAACTATGAAAAATTTACAAAATACTATTGACAGTAACTTAGAAATATGTTATTATAAATATTATTGAAAAATGCGGATGTGGCGGAACTGGCAGACGCGCTGGTCTTAGGAACCAGTGTCAAAATTGAACATTAACAACTTTATTTTAGAAATGCGGGCATGGCGGAACTGGCAGACGCGCTAGTCTTAGGAACTAGTACCAATGGTGTGGAGGTTCAAGTCCTCTTGCCCGCACCAAGCAAAATTGAAAATGATTTTCTAACATTTTTTAGAAAATTTTCTAACACTTTTTATTAGTTGTTGTTAAACGGTGGTAGTTGCAACAACTTTTTTTATGTCTTGAAATCCAGCTGATTCGTTAATATCTTCATAGAGATTATTTAAGCTTTCATCTTTCATTTCATAAAGTTCTTTCTCATTGTAATTTGCTAAAATATATTGAAATTTAGCAATTAAAACTTGTGCAGAGATTTCTTTATTAGTTTCGTCCATATGTGTATAAATCATAGTAGTTTGAATATTAGAATGTCCAAGCCAAATTTGTATGTCCTTAACTGGAACTTTATTTTGTATAAGTAAAGTTGCACAGGAATGTCTTAAATCATGTAAACGAATATGTTTTAATTCGTTATCTTCTAGTACTTTTGCAAAAGTATGACTTAAATATCCAGGTTTCATAAGTTCACCATTTGGCATTAAACATATATAATCACTGTACTCATTATTATACATATTTCCAAATATCTTCTTATATTCTGCATAGATTTCTTTATATTCATTTAGCAAATCTTCTATAAAATTGAATAATGGTAAAGTACGATAAGACGATTGCGATTTTGTTTTATCCTTAAATACAAATTGCGTTTTACCATTTATTTTAAATCTTTGAACTGTATGTCTTATTGTAACTGTTTTTCCTTTGAAATCAATCGCATCCCATTTTAAACCTAAAACTTCTTCACGTCTTAATCCATATACTGCTGCAAGTATTACTTCAAGTCTAATAGTAGTTTCTTTAACAATTTCAAATAAATGCAAAAGCTCGTCATGTTTGTAAAATTTTCCTATATATTGGTCTGATTTAATAGGTTTTAAGTTATTTATTAGGTTATATTCTAATAACTCCTGCTCGACAGCTCTACTAAATACACAAGACAGAATAGACCTTTGATGCTTAACTGTGTTTGTCTTTAGTCCTTCATTAAAAAGGTATTCTATATAGCCGGTGAATATCTGCAACAGAAACATCCTTTAAAAGAAGTTCCTCATTTTCAAAATACTTAATCATTCTTCCATTTACATGGTCATAATACCCTTTATATGTACTAGCTGTTACTTTATTTTTAACCGAGTCTAGCCATTCTCTAATATAATCACTAAATAACATATCACGATAATGGCCCATCTTCTTAAGTCTTTGTTCTTGTGGATCAGTTGATAACTTATAAACTAAATCAGTAATAATTCTTTTGATTAAATGCTTATTTGGATTTTGAATAATAACATTCATCAAAGCATTTATCATTTCTTCTTTAGATGTATCATACCAAGTAGATAAGCATTTTGTTATAATCAGTTCTTCTTCACTAGACAACGGTGTATTATCTAAGCTAATTGCATCGGTTTTATTTTCGCTATTATTTTTAGGCAATAGGGACAAGCCATTAAATACGTTTTGATTTTCTTTTCGTTCTTCCAATAATTGTTCAGCCGTTTTGTTGCTATCTATATATGAATTTTTATTATAAAGCATACGAATATCAGCCAATATCTTTTCAGCTTTTATTCGATTTTCTTTCTTGTTATCAGCTATAACGGCCGTTGGTATCCATTTTTGAGATCTTTTATTACTTGGATACACATTTAATACAATATAATAGACAAGTCCTTTTATTTGTAAGCTACCTGTTACCAATGTTCCTCCTTCCTGTATAACAGTTACTTACCTATAGCGTTTTTATTATATCATAAGTTTTTATATTATGATAACCCTTTCTATTTTTATGAATCATTGTATATAGGTTATGTTTTTTCCTCCAGTAAGTATTCTATAATGCTTGATTTAGGTATCTTGTATTCTCTACCAACCTTTTTTGCCTTTATTTTTCTTTGCTGTAGCAATTTATATGAAAGAGATACACCAATATTACCTAGCATCTTTCTCATTTGAGAAATACTTACAATGTCAGGATAAGAAGTAAACATTATACTGTAGTTTTCTTTTATACTTTGATTCAATTAAAATCACCTCCATTTCGATTTTAAAGATAAGATAATTGTGCGTTAACGGAAGCTAAGCTTCCGACGCACAGATGTGCAAAATCGCTTTAGCGATTATTGCACAGTCCAAGGTAAATTAACCTTTTTGTTTCAGAAAAATCTACGATTTTTCCTTCACAATAAAAAATTGACTTAAAATAAATAAGTCATAATAATATTAGTATTTAATTTGCGATGGCATATCGTTTGAATATACCATATCTGTTTTTAATTCAAACCTTTGCTTTTCTGCATTGTATTCATAAGCATTTGAGCAATTTTTCTTTATTGCAACTTTAGATAATGGATAAAAATATGAAAGTTCAGCAGCATCTTGATTATGAAGATTCTTTATAATTGCCTTTTCTTCAGCTTTTTTTTGACTACGTTTTCTTTTCATAATTTCTTTTGTTTGTTCAGAATGCTTTACACGATTTTCTTCTTTCCTTTTTGCTTTTTCTTGCATATACATAGGGGAGTTAGACAAAACTCTACTAATTTGACTAATTGATAAATTAACTTTTTTACTTATCTGCGTTATATTTAATTTATCTTTAAAGTACAAATCATATATTAAATTATTTCGTTCTAAATCAGGTTTTATCAAAAAAGTCAACTCCTATTTTTTAATGCAAAAATCTGCTAACAGCTTTTAAATATTAAAATTTTATATAAAGACTTGAAATAAGTTTTTATATAATGTATACTAATATTGACAATAAACAACAACAAAAATTATTGTCTAATGACAATATTATTTATATCACAATATTGTCTATAATGCAATACTTTTTACGAAAAAAATTAAAAAGTTTTAGGAGAAGAAAATGAGTAAGGAATATAAAGTAGAAATCTATATAAATGAGCTACTAAAAGAGGAACAAGTCAAAATACCTATGCTGGACTATTCTGTTAATGATGATGGTAAAACCATTCTTGATACCAAAATATATGAATATCCAAATCAAATAGGAATAATATTATTAGATTTTATAAGTCAAGATTTAAAAGAATTTAGTAATATGATTTTTAGATATTATGGTTTTCATACTCTATTAACAGAAAATGAAAGGCATGATTTATTAAGTTTAGATTTAACAACTGATCAAGAATTAAATTTAAAGATGGAGCAGTTATATGAAAAATATAAGGCAGAACTTGAAAACTATAAGAAACAGGTAATAGACATTATAGAATATTGTATTTTTAATGAAAACGAAGAATTAAAATCATTAACACCTTTGGATAGGCTTACTATATTCTGTAGTGAAAGCAACATAGAAGATTATACTATTTTAAAATATAATCAATTTAGTAAACAGATAAAACCAAATAAAAATATATCTAAAACAGACAAAAATACCCTTATAAACAATTTAAAAGATAAAGACAATAATAGATATGGTATTAAAGAAATTTATGAGATTGATAACTTTTACAATTTATTATTTTTAGAACTGTATTTTATATTAGAGCAGAAAACATATCTAAAAAAGTGCAAAAACTGTGACAAATATTTTCTAACAACTAATCTAGCCGTAATCTATTGTAATAATACGTTTGAGGATAACAAAACTTGTAGAGAAATTGGAGCTAGTAAAGTATTTGCTAAAAATCTAGAAAATGATGAGGCTTATAATTTATATAGAAAAGTTTATAAGAAAAAACAGGCTTTAGCCAAAAGCAAAGGCGGAAGTTTTGAAATAGAATATAATTTATTTAAACATCAAGGAAAAGATAAGAAAAATGCGTATAATTTAAATGAAATTACTAAAGATGAATTTATAGAATGGCTTAAAAAGCAATAGTCTATGTGATTATTGCTTTTTTTCATATTATTCTTTTACTTATTTTCTTCACTATTTTTTGTCTTAATTTCTTCCATATTATCAAGAGCATAGTGCATAGCACTAATAACAAGACCATTAAATGAATGCCCTGTATTTTTTGCGATTTCTTTATATTTATTATAGATGTCTTCTGGAAATCTTATATTCATTGCTATATCATCACGACTAGTTTTATATATCTTATTTACACTAAACATAGATAAACTCCTTTTTATAAAGCATAACAAAAAAAGTTGCCACAAAATAGTTACACGGTGTTGCTATATTTTTTAAAATAAACTATAATATATTTACACAAAAAATGGCAACACAAAAAGACTGCATATTTACTTATGCTCCAATGCAAATTGTATGCAATTATTTATGAATGTATTAACGCTTACATTCATCTCTTGAGCTACTTTAAAGATTTCTTCTGCTCTTTCATCAGTAGTTCTAATAACAATTCGTCGATTTGCATTTTTTGGTTTTTTTATTTCAAATTTATCCATAATAGACCTCTTTTTCTTATTTTTATTGGTACTATTATGATAACCAAAAAAAGTACAATATAATATTGCCAAAATTTGTGCACATAAATTAAAATGGAGAAATATTATGAATTATGAAGAAATGTCAGATGAGGAATTTTATAAACTATCACCAGAAGAACACGAAAAATACTTGATAGAATCGCATAAGAATATTAGAAAAATAGAGATACTAGAAAAATTAGAGTTTTCAAAATGGACAAAAGAAGAACTAATAGAAGTAATTATAGAATATGAACTTATAAAATTAGCCCAAGAGAAAATGGAAAAAAAGAAAATAGAACTGACAACAATATCAAAATTTGTTCAAGATGGAATCTATAAAAGGAAAAAGTTTGAATTTGAAGAGTATAAAATATTAGAAGCAACAGAAGAAATGGAAAAAGAGCTTAAAACAGGGAATAGAAGAAAATTAAGACCTTGTATCGTATTGAGAACATTAGCACTTGGAGACTGGACTAGGAGAGAATTGCTAGATTTAATTCAGGAATATGACGAATATATAATTTTTACAACTACAATTTTAAAGAGTACTTCATTATCTGTATTAAATTATATAATAAGAAGATACTGTGGATGTACAAGGAGACCATTCGATCAATATGATGAAAAAGCATTAAAAAAGTTTGAACAACACCATGAAATTTTATATAGAAAAAATGTGAGTAATATAATAAAAGAAAAAATGACGAAAAATCCAAAATTTTTAAGGATATGTATGAACGAAGAAAATTTTATTATAATGAATAGAGCAAAATTTATTAGATATGCAATGCAAGAGCTAAATAAGTTAGGGTATAATGTATATTCTTATGGAGAGATATATAAATTAGATGGTAAAAAAGATATAGTTAAAGATGATGAAGTACTAGTTGCAATTCATAAATAAGAAGAATTTTCGAGCTACAATGAAACCATATAAAAGGGGATATTTGCTATCCCCATTCTACATTAAAAGTTATATTGTATTCGTTTTATATCTCCAAGATACATAGATGGAACACCTATATATAAATCTTTTATAGGTGGAACTTCACTGTCAATTCCTTGTAACGTATTTAACTTTAGTATTTGATAATCATTATATATGTAAAAACTACTTCCACCATCTAAATATACATCTCCAAATATAGTTTTATCTTCTCTTGCATCTTTTTGCGCTTTTTCTAATATTTCATCTACAGTTATTTTGTTATTTATTAAAGCTTCTCTTAAAGACATTTTTTCTTCATCTATTACAATATCTACAGTTCCTTTATAAGAATAAATGTCATAATCGTATTTATCAGTTTCTTCTTTTCCTAGTATTTTTGTTATTTCTTCCGCTTTTGAATCTGCATTGAATTGTATTTTAAATTTTTCTTCTGATGTTCGCTTTATTTCTGCATAACTACATATTGAAATCGTATGCCTTATTCCTTTTCCTTTTAATTCCACCGAATAATATGTTTTTAAATTTGTTATAACATTAGGTGTATTTCCTTTTACTAATTCATATTCTGTAGCATGATATTCTTCTGTTGTTATTTTTCTATCTTCTTCAGAAGCATATCCATCCCTTCTATTATCAACTTTTAAAATAAATTTATTATTTGTGTATTCTAAGTTTGTTAATATCGGCTGTCCTTCTATTGTATATTGCACTATTCTTATTTCATCTGGTACTTTGTTTTTTACATTTTCTATAAATTTATCTAATTCTTCTATATGATATACTGTATTAGAATTAGTTACAATATAACATTTATCTTCCACCATCTGACTAAAATTATAATCTAAAGGCATATTTTCTAATTCTACATATTTTTGACTTTCTCGTTCCTTTTGTTCACTATATTTTTCTCTATATTCTTCTTCAAAGCCAAACATTCCTTGTCCTAAATTCACTGGAAAATATTTTGGACCTATACAAAAACTATGTAATTCATTATTCTCATCTCTAAATGTTATCATATAATCTCCAAAGTAATGATTCCATTCAATATTTACATATTCTAATTGCATTTTAGGAAAATTCTTTTTTAAATAACTATTACTATAAACTTTTGCTATTTGCTTTGGAATTATACCATTTATCCATAATATTACAACAAGTACTATAATAAAACTTATTAGTGCAACAATGATTCTCTTTTTACTTTTCATAAATATCATCTCCATTTATCTTTCTATATCGTTAAAGTAAGTATATGGTTTTTACTAAAACACTTCTTTTAATTTGTATTACTTATTCTTTATATAATTTAGTATCTTAATTGTTAGTGGCTTAAAAACTAAATACATTATATATCCAATAATTCCACCCAACACATTAGTTATTAAATCAGTTATATCTGATGACCTAAAACCATTTATTAGAGGTTGCAATATTTCAATACTTAAACTTAATATGAATGTATATAATATTGTTTTTAATAATTTCGCATTTTTATTTTTGATAAGTGGAAACAAAAATCCAAATGGAATAGTCATTATTACATTTAATCCTACCTGTCTAATAAAATCTCCTCTACCACTTATTACATCAATAAATGGAACTAAATTCATAAGATGATAAGGATGGTTAAATATAAATGGCAAAGATGTTATTATAGGCATTAAAGTAAAATATAATACAAAAGATAAATATATATACATTATAGTATTTCAAATAATGCATCTTTTCCTTTTACTTTCCATTTTTTATAAAAAATAAAAATATATAAAAGAATTAAAATGATGAAATCTACTATTTCTTTCATAATTCCTCCTATTCAACAACTTACTATACATCTTTCAAACTGCAAAATTGTAATTTATCTTTTTAGATAATTTAAGACTTTTTCATTAAAATCTTTTGCTTCT
>CANSNA010000033.1 GCA_947648255.1 uncultured Clostridium sp.
AACCAGTGACACAAGGATTTTCAGTCCTTTGCTCTACCAACTGAGCTATCAAGGCTTAAAATTTAAAAAATAGAAGTTTTGAACTTCCTGCTAAAATAAAAAATGGCGACCTGGAACGGGCTCGAACCGTCGACCTCTAGCGTGACAGGCTAGCGTTCTAACCAACTGAACTACCAGGCCGTAAAAATGGTGGGCACTATAGGGCTCGAACCTATGACCTCCTGCTTGTAAGGCAGATGCTCTCCCAGCTGAGCTAAGTGCCCATTTTCCTTCCGGCGAATTCTAGTATACTAAATTTATTATTAATTGTCAATAGTTTTTTGAAAAATTTTTAAGCTTTTTTATTTTTTATATCTATTATACTAAAATTCGCCATTTTTCTTATTTACTTTTTTCTTTTAATACTTCTATTGCTTTTTCTAATTGTTCGTCTTTTTCTAGATTTTTATAGTCAAATACTACTTTGTGATTTGGCTCTATACCAACTTTATTTATTTGATTTTTATTTGGGGTGTAATATTCTGCTGATGTTACTTTTAATGCTCCTCCATTTGAAAGATATATAAGTTCTTGTATTACACCTTTTCCGTAGGTTTTGTCTCCAACAATTTCTGCTTTTTCATTTTCTTTGACTGCTGCAACTAAGATTTCTGAAGCACTTGCTGTTGCTCCATTAGTTAGTATTACAATTGGCATAGTTATTGTTCGATCTGTTTTAGATTTTGTTACTTCTTCTTTTCCATCTTTGTCTATTGTTATTAATGTTGTTTCATTTTTATCACACATTAAATCTGCAATCTCTAGTGCTTGCTCTACTAAGCCTCCTCCATTGCCTCTTAAATCAATTATAAGCGATTTTGCTCCTTTGTTTAATATATTATCATATTCTGCTTTAAAATCCTTCCCACAGTCTTCATCAAAGGTAGATATAGATATATATCCTATGTCATTTTCTAGAATTTCACTTGACACATAATTGATATGAACATTTCTTCTTATAACTTCTTTTTCTATAGTTTCTTCTCCTCGTTTTAGTAGTAGTTTTACTTTTGTTCCTTCTTCTCCTTTTATATGACTAGATAGTTCTTCTAAATCATCTGCTTCATATTCTATTTCATCTACTTTTAATACTTGGTCTCCTGATCTTATTTCAGCTTCTTCAGCAGGTGAACCTTTCATTGTTTCTATTATTTCTACTCTTCCTGTTTCTAGGTTTCCTCTTAAATATACTCCTATTCCTACAAAGTTTCCAAGTGTTTCCGCTTTAAATTCTTCAAGCTCTTCTTTAGAATAGTATGTTGTATATTTATCTCCTACTGAATCTGCAAGCCCTCTTAATGCTCCATCTATTAATTCGTCTTCATTTACATCTCCTATATATTTTTCTTCTATTAATTCTGTTATTGTTGCAAGTAATATGTCTAATTTCTTGGTAGTTGAATTATTAGCATTTGGTACTTTGCTAGATACTATGTATCTTATTGAGCCATTATACATTAACACTGTAGTTATGGTAAAAGTTATTAGAGCAACTACTAAAATTAGCATTATAACTCTATAAACCTTTTGTCTTTTATTTTCTTTCATAAGCCCCTCTTTTCTTTATATTTATAATCTATTAAAAAAATTATAAATAATTACATTTAAATTCACTTAAAGAGAAATTTGAATCTCTTTAAGTGAATTTTATCACTTTTCAACTTATGTAATAATTTTTATCTATTTTCCTACATAATCTCCTGGATTTACATATACACCCTTTGAATTGATTACACTAAAGTGTAAATGATTTCCTGTTGACCAACCACAAGAACCTACTTTTGCAATTTCTTGACCTCTATATACTTTATCTCCGACATTTACTGAAATAGATGCACAGTGTCCGTATAATGTAACTAGTCCTCCATGATTTATCATTAAATAGTTTCCATATCCTCCACCACAATTACATTTTGTTGCATATGTTTTTGGATAATCATGTGAGCAAGCTCTAATTACTTTCATTACTTGTCCTGCTTCTGCAGAAACTATTTTTGAATTATGAGGTGCTGCAATATCATATCCATTATGATTTGCTGTTCCAACTCCTCCTGTTGCTGCTGAGCCTCTATATCCAAAATATGAAGATATTCTTGAATAAACTGGAACTGGCCATTCTAGTTGTCCTCCTGAATATACATATCCATTTGCTTCTGCTGCTGCTTTTCTTGCTTCTTCTGCGAGTTGATTTTCTACTGCTTTTAGTTCTTTATTGAAATTATCTATTTCTCTTTGTAATTGTTGTTCTTCTGCACTTAACTGAGACATATATTTGTCTTTACTCATTTTTCTATTTGTTAGTGCTACTCTCTCGTTTTCTAATTGTTTTTGCTTATCTGCAACTTGGCTTTGTTTCTTTTCTAATTCTTTTTTATTGTCTTGTATCTCTCTTTGTTGATCTTCTATATCATTTAATAACTTAGTATCAAGTTCTGCTATTTTTTCAATTATATGATATCTTGATATGAAATCTGTTAGGCTTTTTGAATTTAAAAGCACATCTAAATATGAAGCTGTCCCTTTTTTATGCTGAGCTGCAATTCTCTTACCTAAAAGATCATATTGTTCTTCATAATGTTCTTCTGCTTCTTTTAGTTCTTCTGAAAGTTTGCTTATCTCTTCATTCAAATTGTTTAATTCTGCTGTTATTTGTTCAACCTCATATTCTTTTTCTGTTATTTCATCATTTAATTTATCTAATTCTGATCTTGTATCTTTTATTTGCTCTTTAACTTCATTTTGTTTATCTTTAGCATCATTTATATTTTGTTGTAAATTATTTTTTTGTTCTGTAAGACTTGAAGCCATACTAATTACTGGCAATGTTATTAAAGCTAATATTAATACTATACTTATAATTCTTTTTAGCATAAGTATTCCCTCCTAAAATTTTTCTATACTTCTAAGTATTTTCTCATTGATATTGTACTTCCAATTATTCCAATTCCTGAGCCTAAAGCTATATATGTAAGTATTAATAGTTGGAACATATCCTTAAATGTATATAATTTTAAATTTAGTGCTTTAAATGTTTCTGTTTGTATTACTGCATTTGTCACTCCATTATATATCATTCCAACTATAAATACTGTAATTAATGCTGATATAAGACCTATTATAATACCTTCTACAACGAATGGCCATCTAATAAACCCATTAGTTGCACCTACATATTTCATAATTGAGATTTCTTTTCTTCTTGCATGTACTGTTAGTTTTATTGTGTTTGTTATTATGAATATCGATATAAATACAAGTATTATCAATATTCCAAAGGTTACCATTCTTATTCCTTTTGTAATACTCATTAAAGATTCAATTGTTTCATTACTACTAACTATGTCTTCTACTTTATCTATTTGCCTAATTTGTTCTTGTACTCTAGCATTTAGGCTTAAGTCTGTTAGTGTTACAACAAATGATTCTTGGAAATAGTCTTCTATTCCTTCAAGTACCCCTGATTGATCTTCTAATGTTTCTTTTGCTTTATTCCAATCTTCTGTTTTTGATATGTATTCTACAGTATTGGTCCCTTCTATTGCTCTTATTTTTGTTTCTATATTTGAAACTTCTAATGCTGTCACTTCATAATCTAAGTATACTCTCATCCCTTGTTCTGCTTCAACTTGTGATGCAACATAATTTATATTTTCTCCAAGTACAAAGAAAATTCCAAACATAAACATTGACATACACATTATAGTTAAAGCAGCACCAGTTGATTTTTTATTTTTCAGCAAATTGCTGAAGCCTTCTCCTATTAAATAGCTTACAATATTATATCTCACTGTTATAACCACCCTTTTTATCATCTCTTACTATGTTGCCTTTTTCAATTTGTATAACTCTTTTTTTCATTTTATCTACCATATCTTTTGCATGTGTTGCAACAATAACAGTAGTTCCTCTCATATTTATTTCATTAAGCAAATTCATAATTTCCCATGCTGTATCTGGGTCTAAGTTTCCGTGTAGGCTCATCTGCAATTAACATAGATGGGTTGTTTACTAAAGAACGTGCTAATGCTACTCTTTGTTGTTCCCCTCCTGATAATTCATGTGGATACATTTTGGCTTTTCCACTTAGTCCTACAAGTGATAATACCATTGGTACTTGTCTTCTTATATGTCTCTTTGTTGCTTTTACAATATACATTGCATATGCAACATTATCATAAACTGTTTTATCTGGTAATAGTCTAAAGTCTTGGAACACGACTCCCATACTTCTTCTAAGATATGGTACTCTACTCCTTTTTAAAAATGTTGTATCTTTTCCGATTTATTATTATATTTCCTGAACTAGGTTCTTCTTCTTTTAGTATAAGTTTTATTAATGTTGATTTTCCAGAACCTGAGCTTCCTATTAAAAATGCAAATTCTCCTTTATCTATTGCGAAGTTAGCATTGTTTACTGCTTCTACACCTGTTGAATATACTTTACTTACATTCCTAAATTCTATCATCTTTTTCCCTCTTTAACATATTTTCTCTCTTTATATATGATAACAATAAATTAAGATTATTGCAATAGTTTTTTTTGATAAAAAAGGAGTTTTTTTCTTGTAATGTATCAAAAATATGTGATTTTTAAGCTTTTATGCTATAATTCGTTCACAAAAAATTTACATTATTATTTTAAAAGTCTAAAACAGCTCCGATAATTCCTGCATCGTTACCGAGTTTTTGTACTTATTAGTTTTGGAATATTTTTATTAAATGTTAGGTCTTCTTTTTGCATTTTATTTCTTAGTTTTGGCAAAAGTATATCTTTATAATAAACAAATCCTCCACCTATACAAATTGCTTCTGGCTCAAATATATTAATATAATTTGTAAGTCCTGTTTTTAAATCTTCTAAATATTCATCAATTATTTCTTTTATATCTGCTTCTTCATTTTTTATGATTTCTAAGATTTCTTGACCTGTATAGTTAGTTAGTTTTTTTATTTTTGAAATCTTTTCTTTAAAGTTTTTCATAGATGCATATGTTTCAAAACATCCTATATTTCCGACAATTGCATTTTTTTCCATCTTTTTTTATTGTTACATGTCCGAAGTTCAAAACCTGATGTTTTTCTTGGTTTTAGTAGTTTTCCGATTTAAGAACACAGCTCCTCCTATTCCTGTTCCAAGACATATGAAAATTGCATCATTATATTCTTTTAAACTTCCATATCTCTTTTCACACAGTGCTGCACATTTTGCATCATTATTTAATGTGATATTTTCTATTTCTAAATGTTTTTTTAATATCTCAATTATCTTAAAATTTTTTATTCCTAAATTTTCTGCCTTTATTATTATTCCATTTTCAATTGTTCCGAGGTGCTGCAATACCTATTTTTTCTATACCTTTAATAGTTATTTTACTTTCTTTTAGAAGTTTTTCTACATAGTTAATTATGGTTTCTTCAATTACTTTTTCTATATTTTTTCTATCTTCTTTGGTAAAATCTCTTTCTAATTTTTTTATAATATTTTTGTCATTTTCTATTATACCGTATTGCTATATGGCTTCCTCCTAGGTCAATTCCAATTTTATAATTTTGCTTCATATGTATTTTTCTCCTTATTTTATGTTTTTTATTGCGTTTCTTGCAAGTTCGTCACATCTGTTATTAAATTTATTATCACTGTGCCCTTTTACTTTTATAAATGTTACATTATGAATATTAGTTAAATTGTCTAATTCTTCCCAAAGTTCTTTGTTTTTGACTTCTTCTTTGCTAGAATTTTTCCAACCATTTTTTTTCCAATTTTCTATCCATTTTTGGTTAAATGCATTTACTACATATGCACTATCACTATAAACCTCCACTTCACAAGGATATTTTAAAAGTTTTAGCCCTTCTACTACTGCTGTAATTTCCATTACATTATTTGTTGTGTCTTTTTTTCCACCAGATATTTCTTTTTTTTGCTCTTCACACATTAATATAGCTCCCCATCCTCCGTGGGCCTGGGTTTCCTGAACATGCTCCATCTGTGTATATTATAATTTTCTTCATTTTTTTATTTATTTCCCTTCATTATTTATTTTTCATACTTATTTTACATAAAAGCATTGAATTTTTTAAATGTTTATGATATTATATCAATAAACATTTTTATTGTAAAGATTAATTACGGAGGTTTTTATGGATAACGTCTTAGCAATAGTTCGGCGAATATAATCCTTTTCATAATGGGCATCTTTACCACGTTAATGAAGCGAAAAAAGCATTTCATGCAAATTATACAATAGCATTAATTACAGGAAATTTCGTTCAGCGTGGAAATGCCTCTATTGTTGATAAGTGGACCAAAGCCAAAATGGCTTTGCTTAATGGTGTTGATCTTGTTTTAGAACTTCCTTGTATATATAGTATATCTAGTGCTGAAAATTTTGCTCTTCGGTGCTATAAAAACTTTGAATTCATTAAAAATAGTTGATAGCATTTCTTTTGGTTGTGAAGCTGATGATATATCTGTTCTTAAAGAATTTGCAGATATTTTATGTGACCAACCTGAAGAATTTAAATCTTTGCTTGCACACGAACTTTCTAAAGGCATTTCTTTTCCAAAAGCTAGAGAAAATGCACTTTTAATGTATTTAAATAATATTAGGAAATCTGCTAATATTTTATCTTCTCCAAACAATATATTAGCTATTGAATATTTAAAAGCCCTTAAGATGACTGCTTCATCTATGACTCCTCTTGGAATAAAAAGAGTTGGTCCTGGATATCATAGTGAAACTATTATGGGTGATTTTGCAAGTGCTACTGCAATTAGAAAATTTGCAATAGATAGAAATTTTTATGATATTGATAAAGTTATGCCAAAAGTTTGCTATGATATTTTAGAAGATGCCATTAAAAAGGGGCATTACGTTGCTGGTATAGAAAATTATGAAAAAGAGATTATGTTTGTGCTTAGAAATATGACTGTTGCACAAATTGCAAATCTTCCTGATGTTGGTGAGGGATTAGAAAATGCAATTAAAAGTGCTGCTAATTCTTGCAATTCTCTTTCTGTTTTAATGGAAATGGTAAAGTCTAAAAGATATACTCAGACTAGAATTCAAAGAATTTTGCTTTATGCTCTTTTAGGTTTTACAAAAGAAGATATGGAAACCTCAAAAAAAATCGACCCTTATGTTAGAGTTTTAGGTTGTAATAATAAAGGTCAAGCTTTACTTAGCGAAATATGTTCAGTAAATAAAAAGCTACCTGTTGTGACTTCTGTTAAGGGATTTACTACAACTTGTAGAAACAAAAAACTCTTAATGATGCTTGAAAAAGATATACAAGCGACTAATATTTATACTTTAGGTTATGAATATGATTCGTTTTCTAATTTGGATTATACTACTAAAATGATTACATATTAAAAAAAGCCCTTTGGGCTTTTTTTAATCTTCGTCGATAAAATCAAATTCATCTTTGAATTTTTCTTTAAACATTTCAAATACTTTGTTTAATACTTCTTCATCTTCTACACTTACATATGATTCTTCCTCATCTGAGTCTGTGTCTTCTACTTGAAGTATTACAACTTCTCCTGGCTCATCTTCTGATTCGTCTGTTGGTAGTAATATTACATATTCCTCTCCATCTAGTTCTACTAAATCTAAAAATTCAAAATTAACTTCATTTCCATCTTCATCATTTAATACAATTATATTATCTAATTCCTCTTCGTCCATTTTTATTCTCCTTTCAAATTTTTTTATATAAATATTGTATTCCTACAATCCTAATGACGATTTATATACATTTCTAATATATATACAGCTGAAATAGTGTCTACTATTTTCTTTTTGTCTTTGGGTTTTACTTCCAAAAAGTTCATAGTTTTATGTGCAGCAACTGTTGTTAATCTTTCATCTACTTCTTCTATCTTTATATTATTAAATTTACATTTTAATTTATGTATAAATTTTTGAGTTTTTTCCACTCTTTCTCCTTCTGTTCCATTCATGTTTATTGGTTTTCCAATTACAAAAGTTGAAATTTCATAGTTTTTAAGTAGTTCTTCTAATCTTTTTAAAACAATTTTATCATTTCCATTATGATTTATTGTTTCTAACCCTTGAGCAGTTATTCCAAGTGCATCTGTTACTGCAATTCCTACTCTTGCGTCTCCATAATCAATACCTAAAATTCTCATTTTATTCATCTATTCCAATATAAAATCTAACCATTTTTTCAAGAAGTTCATCTCTTTCAACTTTTCTTATTATGTTTCTTGCATCATTATGACTTGTTATGTATGTTGGGTCACCTGACAAAATATATCCAACTATTTGATTTACTGGATTATATCCTTTTTCATCAAGTGCATTATATACTTCTTTTAGTACCTCTTTGTATTTTATACTGTTTTCATTTTCAACTTTGAAATTCATTGTTTTATCAAAATCCATTTTTTTCTTAGTAGATGTTAGTTTTTTTCCACTAACATCCTCTCCTTTCTTTATATTATATTATTTTATATATTATTAATATCGCTTTCATTTTTATCTGCTGTATCCAAGTATTCTTCTAGTTTTTTTAGAGTTTTTTCTAAAGCAGTACCTTTATAATAAGTTGTTAAAACAAAGTTTATTTTTGGGCTTACTGTCATTACTTTTTTCTTTTTCTTATCTTCTCTTTTTTCATTTTCTTCCACTGCTATAATGTCTTCTACGATTAAATTTTCTACTTCATTTTTTAAATCATTTAAAAAATCTGTAACATCGTTTACTTCTACACCTGAAAATGCTATTGCAAATTTTGGACCCATATATCTAACAAATATATACTCATTTGTTAATCTATCTTTTATGTAGTCACAAATATCTATAATCATTTGGTTTCCTGTGTCTCTGTTAATTTTACTATTTGTTTCTTCTAGATTTATTATTTTAAACATCGATATTGTAGATGTTGTATAATTATCTATTGTTTTTCTTCCTGCTTCATATAAGTATTCTGCTGTTTTTAGGTCTGAATATAAGTCTTGCCTTGTTAGTGTTTCTACTACATTTTGATATGATATAATTTTAAATATTGATACTATATTGTCTTTTACAACTTCTAGTATTGTTGTATCAACATTATCAAATGCATGTATTTTACCACTTTCTATTATCCAATATCCAATATATACATTATCTATATATAAGGGGAAGAACATTGCCGATTTTGCTCTTCCAAATTCCATTTTTTGATATGGCAATCTTTCACTTTCGCTATTTACAGTAACATATTTAGGTTTTGCTGTTGTTATACTATCTTTAAATATTTCTTCTTCTCCTAAACTTCTTAAAGTATCCCAATGCTTATTATCTACATTTGAAGCTTTAACTACGTATTCTGCTCCATCAAACACAACAATTGTAGAATATTTGATTGCATATTGCTCAATTAATATTTCATTTACTTTTTCTATTTTTTCATCTACTGATGTTTCTTCTCCAATTGTAGCCATAAAATCTTGTAATACATTTAAGCTAGTAACTTTTTGATTTATGTCTTTGAAGCTTTTTATCCTTTTGCTTATAATGATATTATAGACAATTAATGCAATAACAATGACGATTAGTACTACCATTACAATTAGTTCCATTATCTTTCTCCTCTTCTAAGTTTGCTTAAAATTCCCATTCTTCACTATCTTCTTTTGGCTGTTTGTCTTTCTTTTTGTATTCTGGTTTAAATTTATTTGTAATTAAAGGATATACATGGTCTCCTAGCTTTTTTAATTCACTTAAAAACTGTTTTGAATATCCACTTGTAGATACAAAGCAATCTACCATACCTGATAGATATTTTGATAATGTATCTTCATCAAATGGTATTGTTATTACTTGTATTTTTTCTTTGTCAAATAATTCTCTCATATATGACATTTCTGGATTATTGTAGCAAGACATTCCACCAATTATTGCTTTTGTGCTTAGTCCCCTAACTTTCATTGCTTTATTTATTACTGCTTTTAATTTTGAAGGAACTAGCTTATTATTTGATTGTAAATCTCTTAAAAATGCTGTTAATGGTTGTATTGTTAATATATCCATAGTTTGCACTAAGTATATTTCTTGTGCAAGTTCAAAATATCTTTCATCTGTTTTATAATCACAGTCTAATAATACAAGTGAGAATTTTTTTATTAAATTAGCAACTAGAGCATCTACATCTGTTACATCTATTTTTTGGTTTGGAACTGATGTAAATACTGTTAAATTTTTGCTTACATCTATTCCTTCTACAATTCCACTTTCTATTTTCTCTAAGCAATTTGAAGCCAGCCTTCTTAAAGGTTCTTCATTTTTTGTATATATATAGTATGAGTTTCTGTTTTCTGTTAAGTCTACAACTGCTGTTTTTATACCTGTTCTAGATAGCATGTCCGCTAAGTTATTTACTAAAAATGATGTTCCAGCTTTTGCTGTTCCAACAAATGCTACTATTTTTTTGTCTTTTGTAAGTAATCTTGTTAGGTCTGTTACTTCTCCTTTTGGTGCTACATTTTCTATTTGTGTTTCATGACTTTCTGGTATATCATTTGATGTTCCATATATATTAAAGGGTTCTTCTCTTATTGTCTTTCTTGTTTCAAAACCTGGTAAAATTGTGTCTTGTTCTTCTTCAAATCCTGGTAAAATTGTGTCTTCTTCTGATAGTTCTGGTTCTACTACTTTTTTAGGTCTTCCTCTTTTTTTAGGTACTTTTGGTTCTATATCTGCTGGATCTACTACCTTTTTAGGTCTTCCTCTTTTCTTTTTTACTGGTTCTTCTTGTATTTGTATATTTTCATCATTAATTATAGATTCTTCTGGTTGATTTGTTAGTTCTTTTTCTTCTGGTTCTTCTTCAAACATCGCATCTATATCTCTTGGTTCTTCTTTTTGAGTTTCTTTTTTGGCAAGTTTTTTTACTGCATCTGTTTTAACAGCAGATGGAATAACTACTGGCTTCATAGGTTTTGTCTTACTTGTGTTTGTCTCTATAAAACCAATTTTTAAATCTTCTTTTTTCTCTTCTTTAGCTTTTGGAGCTTTATTATATGTACCTTCACCAAATGTCATTATTGATTGATATTTTGGTGAATCTGTTTCAAGAACTGCTCTTACACTAATTGGTAAGAATTTACTTATTACTCTTAGTTGGCTATCTGTGTATTGTGCTGCAATATTATTGAAACTTTCAACATATCTTTCTGTATTTTTGCCTAGTTTTTTGTAGTGTGTTAATATATTTTGTATTTCTGTTTCACTAACACTATCTTCTGCTTCTGCTTGATATGTAACATCATCTGTTTCAATTCTATAATATGTTTTAGCTTCTTTTTTTGTACGTGGTTTATTTAATAATTTGCAAACTTCTGGTATGCTTCTGTCTTGTCCAAGTAGTGCATCATATATACCAATTGAAAATAATTTAGATAATAGTCCATCTGATTTTGAGCGTCTATCAGCAGCTATAAATATGATTGGGATATCTGTTCCTCCATCACTTATTGCTTCATCACTGATTTTATCTAATTGCTCAAACAGGAATTTATCTATTATATCAAAATTATTATTAGTATATGGTTCTAAGTCTTCACTAATTACGATTCTATCATATGTTTGATCTCTTTGTAATTCTTTAATTATTGCATTAAAATAATAAACATTCTTACCAGATATGATTTCTTTATGTTCTTTTTGATATAGTTTGATAATAGACTCCGATACATCTTCATTATTAACAGCAAATAAAACTTTCATTTGTTAACTCCTTCCAAAACCTTTTATTACAATTACAAATA
>CANSNA010000034.1 GCA_947648255.1 uncultured Clostridium sp.
TACATTTCCGCTTGGTTTCTTAAAGGATTTTTTGTTTACTTTTCAATGTACTTTTGCCTCTGTGTTTCACAGTGCTTCCCTATTATACAATGGTAAAACATAAATGTCAATACTTTTTTAAAATTTTTTTAATTTTTTTTTGATCTTTTCATTTTTGCTTAGAAACATCTATGTTTCGCCCATATGTTTTTTCTATTTAAAATCTAAATCCATACTTTCATCATCTTCAAATTTCCTGAGATATTATATTCTCCCAAGTTAGCAGGTACTAAAAATGTGTCTCCTTTTTCTATTTTTTTAGAAAAATCTCCTGTTTTTATATTTCCGCTCACCTTCTAATACTATATATGTATAAAAACTATCTTTATTTGAATGCCCTGCTTTTTCCCCATCTATAGTTACCATATCAATGCTAAATATATCTGATCTATACATATTTGTATTTTCATGAACATTACTATAATTTTGTACCTTATTATCTATTTCTAAATTTATAACATCTAGTGCTTTATCTTTATGTAGTTCTCTTAAATTGCCATTTTTATCTTTTCTATTCCAATCATATACTCTATATGTAATATCGCTACTTTGTTGCACCTCGCATAATACAATCCCATCCATTATTGCGTGAATTGTTCCCGATGGTATTGAAATAAAATCCCCTTTTTTTACCTTTAGGTAATTTACATTTTCTTCTATATTCTCTACTGCATTTTTAAGCTTATCTTTTGTCACAGTATCTTTAAATCCATACACAATTTTTGCATTTTCTTTACAGTCCATTATGTACCATACCTCTGTTTTGCCTGAATCGTTTTCATTTTTATTTGCATATTCATTATCTGGATGTACTTGTATTGATAAACTTTGATTTGCATCTATAAACTTTGTGAGTATTGGAAATTTTTCCATATCTTTACAGTGCATTCCAAAAATTTCTACTTTTTTACTGTTATCATTAAACAATTCTAGTAGGTTTTCTCCTTCATATTCTTTATTTTTTATAATACTTAGCCCATTTGGATGTGCTGATAGTTCCCAGCTTTCTCCAATGTCTTCACCGAATTACATTTCTTTTAAATATTTTTGATATGTTATTTCCACCCCATATAACATTTTTATATGTAGGTTCGAAAAAGATCGGTTCCATCTACTTTTCTCCTTTCATTTCTTCTAATTCTTGGTACTTTAATAATTTGTCTTCAAAATTTTCTCTATGTTGTTTTACAATTGTATCTAAAATAACTCCGGCACTGAGCAATAATTATGCCTAAAGTTACAAGTCCTGTTGCAAGCACTGCTGAAGGTAGTTTGGTTATATACTGAGCTTTAAAATATTCTATAATTACTGGGACTCCAACAGCTATTCCAAATATCATAAAAATTGCTGCAATTACAAAGAAAAATTGTCTTGGCTTATAATCTTTATACATACTTATTATCTTTTTTATTACTTTAATTCCATCACTTATTGTATTTAATTTAGAAAAACTTCCTTCTTGTCTATCTCTGTATGTAATTGGTATTTCTTTAATTATAAAGCGTTTGTCTAATGCATAAAGAGACATTTCTGTTTCTATTTCAAAACCTTTACTTAAGACTGGCATATTTTTTACAAATATCTTATTAAATACACGATATCCTGTCATGATATCTTTTAAATTACTTCTAAATAACCTATTTATAGATCTTTTAACTAAAGTATTTCCAAAATCATGAAACATCCTCTTATTTTCTTTTCTATAGGTTCCATTTGATAGCCTGTCCCCAATTACCATGTCTGCTTCTTTATATACTATTGGCTTAATTAATTTGTGTACTTCGTCAGCAGGATATGTGTCATCTCCATCTACCATTACATAGATATCTGCATCAATCTCTCTAAACATTCTTCTTACAACATTTCCCTTTCCTTGGTTGTGTTCATATTTTACTATTGCTCCTGCTCTTTTTGCAATTTCCACTGTTTTATCCTTTGAGTTATTATCATATACATAAATTTCGGCTTCTGGTAACTCCTTTTGAAAGTCTTTAATTACCTTTTCAATTGATAGTTCTTCGTTGTAACATGGTATTAGGACTGCTGTTTTCATATTATTTTCCCCCTAATTATCGTGTTATATCTTTTCAGATACAGGTATACTACCTGCTTTATTATTCATACAAAGTAATTTGTAATTTCTCATTTGTACCTTCACTTGTATATAGTTTTATGTGTTTTGTATTTATATCTTTTTCATTTGCACCAACTATTTTTGCTTTTACATCTTCTTGAATTATTATTGCAATCTTCTGACCTGATATTTCTCTTTCAAATCCTGATTTTATGTCTATTATTTCATAGTCGCTTATAATATATCCATATATATCTTGTACATGATTATTGTAAATTTCACCTGGTGTCACTATAACATACACTCTATTATACTCTCTTTTTATGTTTTCTGCAATAGCTACGTAATCTCTTTCCAATTCTTTTCCAAAATTATCTATATTTGATAGATGTCTATGCCAGTGTGTTTGTGCAGGAAGTAATATGATTAAACCTATAATCGTAATCATTATATAAGTTTTTTTGATATTTTTTAATTTATGCATTTTATATAATGATATTATCCCAATTGATACTGCTATTGCTCCACATATTAGAAAAACTCCGAATTTGCGTCCAAGTTTATAGTAGATTGTTTGCTGAATTGCAAATAACATTCCTGCATCTATTGCAGTTGATGTAGAACCACATCCTATATAATACCATAGTAGATACATAAGAGAAATTGCATATACAAAGCTTATGCATTTTCCAATTTTTATGTCCTCTTTTTTACACTTTAAAAACATTATCATATATGGCACTACAAGTACAGCTAAATATCTATAGCAAAATTTGTCTGGATATAGTCTTCCCTTTTCTTCTGGAATAAATACTATTGCAGAAACTTCTATAATTGTAAATACTGTACTTAAAATCAAATATAATATAAATCTTCTTTCTTTGTCTTCATATCTTTTTATATTAAATATTGGTACAAGTACTGGCAAAAAACCTGTACACAATAGGAAAAATACTAAATAGAAAAATATTCCATATACAAATGATATAATCTTTTCTGCTGTTAATGGGAAAATTGAAGCTATTTGTCCATCATAATGATTTACCCCTTCCCCATTATATAGCCTTAGTATTAGTATGCCTATAACAATTATAGCTAAGCAAATTATACCTTGAATTATTACTGGAACTAATTTTTTTAGTATACTACTAAACTTTGCTACTTTGCATCGTTTTATTTCTAATAATAGTAGAGTTAAGTAATATACTGCTCCAAATACTATTGCATATGATTTTATGAAAAATAGCACTGCAAATACTATTATTGCTAAAGCATCTCTTATTTTACTTCTTTCTCTTGTAAAGTTTAGATATACTAGATATGTGCTCCATAAAAATACTGGATAAAATAGCACTTCTTGTACTAAATAAAAGCTTGCTGTAAATTCGGGGATTAAAAGAGAGACAAGAGCTACTATGATTCCTTTAAATTTGCTTCCTAACGCTTCTTTTGTGATTAGATATATAGGAAATACTGAAGATATCATTAATATAACTCCAATAAACCTCATCGTAAATACTATGGTTTTAGCTGAATAGAAAAAATATGCTATTGATAAAACCATAGAATATATTACACAGTTATAGTTTAGCGTCTGATAATATTTTGCAAAATTACCATCAAAGAAAAATGTTCTTGCCATATTCACATATAGCTCTTCGTCTACACCTTTATATACTGGCACAGTAAAAGTACTTGCAATAGCTGTATATATCAAAACTCCTACTAAAAATATCAGAAATATTGTAAGTTTTGAGTGATTCTCTACAAATTCCTTAACCTTCTCCATAATCTCCCCTTTTTTCTTTATTCGCACATTTTAAGCATTGCATTTTTTAGTTCTTCCAATTTATCATTGGCTTTTTCCATAGAGTCTTCTTTTACTCCCATATAAAATTTTATTTTTGGCTCTGTTCCTGATGGTCTTACACAGCACCAAGCATCATTTTCTAATACATAATATAATACATTTGATGTTGGAAGATCTGTTACTCCATCTTTTCCTGTTACTAAATCATGTGTTACTTTCTCTTTATAATCTCTAAGCTCTAATACTTTGAAATTACCTACATTTGCACTTGGTGTATTTCTCATTTTATTCATTATATTTTTTATCTGTTCTTTTCCTTCAATTCCTTTTAAGGTAATTGTCGCAAGTGTTTCTCTGTAATATCCATATTTTTCATAGATTTTTATCATCTGTTCCCACAAAGTTAGACCTTGTTTTTTGTAAAATGCTGCTGCTTCACAAAGTAGCATTACTGCGACAACTGAGTCTTTGTCTCTTGCATGAGTTCCGGCAAGACATCCATAACTTTCTTCAAATCCAAATAGATATTCATAACTTTTTTGTTCTTCAAAGAATTTTATTTGTTCTCCTATGAATTTAAATCCTGTTAATGTTTCTATTAATTTGATGTTATATTCTTTTGCAAGTGCTCCTGTCATATTTGATGATACAATAGTTGTAACAATTGCTCCATTTTCTGCTATCATGTTTCTTTTTTTCTTTTCGCTTAAGATATATTCTGCAATTAAAAGTGCTGACATATTTCCTGTAAATGATACATATTCATTTGTTTTAGGGTCTTTTGCATAAACACCTAATCTGTCTGCATCTGGGTCTGTTGCAAGAACTAAATCAGCATTTTTTTCTTTTGCAAGTTTCAATGCAAGCTCAAACGCTTTAGGGTCTTCTGGATTCGGATAACTAACTGTTGGAAAATTCCCATCTGGAAGTTCTTGTTCTGGCACAACAAATACTTTTGTAAATCCTAATTCACTTAAAACTCTTCTTACTGGCTTATTTCCTGTTCCATGTAGCGGTGTATATACAATTGTCATATCATTTGCCATTTCTTCAACTATATCCATATTTAATGACTGTTTCTTCACTGCTTCTATATATTTATTATCTATATCTTCACCTATTTCATTATATAGCCCATTCCTTACTGCTTCATCTTTTTCTATTAATTTAATTTCTGCATAATCTTTTACATCTAATAC
Organism: uncultured Clostridium sp.; assembly: GCA_947648255.1. Taxonomy (GTDB): domain Bacteria; phylum Bacillota; class Clostridia; order TANB77; family CAG-508; genus JAAWPK01. The sequence continues at coordinate 5,124 of CANSNA010000034.1, forward strand.
TTCTTCAATTATTTCTTTATCCTTTGGTGCTGTAATTTGTGCTCCATCTTCCCAGTATACTTTGTAACCATTATATTCTGGCGGATTATGGCTTGCAGTTATTACAATTCCTGCAATACAACCTAATTCTCTTACAGTAAATGAAAGTTCTGGAGTTGGTCTTAGTGATTCAAATCTATATGTTTTTATGCCATTTGCATTTAAAATTAATGCCGCTCTTTCACTAAATTCTTTTGACATACGTCTTGAATCATAAGCTATTGCAACCCCTTTTGCTTCTCCTCCTTCTTTTTTTATAAAATTTGCAAGTCCTTGTGTTGCCTTTCCTACTGTATATATATTCATTCTGTTTGTTCCAGCTCCTATTATGCCTCTTAGTCCTCCAGTTCCAAATTCTAAGTCTTGATAAAACCTCTCTTTTATTTCTTTGTCATCTTCTTTTATCATAAGTAATTCTTTTTTTGTTTCTTCATCGATGCTTTGGCTTTGTAACCATTCTTCATATTTTTTTAAATAGTCCATTTTTGAACCTCCTTTAAATTTATATAAAAATTTTAATAACTTAAGTTTAGGTTTATTTTTTACACCTATGTCATACTTTTATAGTCTTTTTATAAGATATAAAAACCTTCTAATTGCTTTTTTATTTTATTTACAAATTTTTCTGGCAAATCTTCTTTTCTAATTATGTATATTGTGTTTAATTCTTCTTTTTTCATGTCTTCTAATATTTCTTCTAATACTTTTATTGTTTCTTCTTCTTTTCCCTTTACTTTTCGTGCAAAATAGTAATCATTTAAAGTACAATTATTTTTACTAGCTATATATGCTAATCTAAATGTATCTTTTTTTACATAGTATGGGTTTGATAAATATGTTATGTGATTATAACCATCTAATGCTTCTTCCCATGCTATTTTATCAAATTCATATATTTCTTTATTATAATTAACTCTGTTTTGCATTACTGGTATTATATCTATAAGCTGGATTATTAAACAAATAAGTATAATAGCATTTGCTTTTGTTTTAATTCTATCTTCACCTTTGCAAGCTTTATCTATTAAATATATTGAAGCCCAAAATATTATGTAATATGGAAGAATAATAAATCTTCCTGTTGCTCTAAACATTGCAATTAAAGTAATTATAAAGCTTGGATATGGAATATTAAATAATATATGTCCGCCAATTTTTATGCTTGTACCTAATGAAAGTATCACGCCAAAGATAGCACATATCAAAACTCCTGCTATATTAGGCTTTTTTAGCATTTCTTTTAATTCTATATTTTTATAATGCCTTGTTATATAACAAATACTTCCAATTAGCACCATAAAAATTATTCCAAGACCTAAATAACCAAATGCCTCAAATTCTCCCTCTGTTGCCATGGGTAATCTTTTCATAAATTTTGAATACCCTTGAGAATTCAAAAATATATTTAAATTTGCATTATAATAATTCATTCCATCATTTACATATACTTCATTTCCAAATCCTCCTAATATATACAGTAAAATTAGTGCCATAATGCAACTAATTATAAATGTTAAAATAGATGTTTTCCATGTTTTTTTATCTTCCAAGTATTCTGAAATAAATGTTCCTAAAGCTATAATTACAACAATTGGTATGTAATACATATGAATACTAATACATAGTACAAAAAGTAATGTCCATAGTATAATTTTTGTTTTGGGTTTATTTTTATATTTATCTCTATATGCAAATATGCATAATCCCATAAGCAGTAAAAAATGTGCTGATAATGCTGTGTGTATAAACATTCTTTGTATAATACACGGAGATATTACAAAAAATATAGTTCCTATCATACAGGTAGTTTTGTTTTTTATAAATTTTCTAAGTAATGTAAATGCAAATATTCCTTGAAGCATATAACAAAGCATTCCAAATAATCCAAAATATTGAAATGTCTCTGGCAATATGTTTGAGGCTAATTTAAAGATTACAGCAAATAGAGGAATTGAATCTGTAAATACTATTGATGCATAGTCTGGGTATGATAGTGTGTTAAATAACCCAAGCGGAAATACCCAAGCTGCTTTTCTGTAAAATACCCATCCACCATAGTGCTGTGTTAAGTCTTCTGCTGAAAATAGCCAGCTATCATTTGTAAAATCTAATATTTCTGTACCATATATGTATATGAAAACTGCTACACCAAAAGCCCCTGCTATCAAAGTTAGAAGGAGAATTTGATGTTTTTTTAAGCTTTGCAAAATTTTTTGTTCCATATACTTTTTTCCTTTATTTTAATTACTATTTTGAAGCATTTATTTACTAAACTCAACCTTTAATATACTACTTTCTGCTTCATTTTCATATACATATATATGTGTTGTATTGATTTCTTTTTTGCTTACCCCTTCTAGTCTTCCCTTAAAGTTATTTGCAACTAACACAATTGTTTTTTTGGCTTCTATGTCAATTTCCCTATTTCCATCCTTTTCTTTAATTACTTCAAAGTCACTAATCGAATATCCAAAATAGGACCTCATAAATATTGAAAGTGCTTCGTCTTCTGAAACTATATATACTCTATCATAATCCCTTTTTATATAATCTGCAATTGTTACAAAATCTGCTTTTAGCATTTTTCCGCCAAGTGCTTGATTAGACATTGATAAATTAAGTATTGCATGTTCTGGTAATATTATAATTAATGAAATCGTAGCAAGTAAAATATATATTTTCTTTAAATCTTTAAATTTTGTAAACTTAGTTATTGCAATTATTACAAATGTTAAAATTGCAACAACCGATATTAAAAATACTGCAATTCCTTTAAGACTTGTTTTATTATTTAGCATTTGTATAACAAATAAAACTGGTGCATCTATTGCAGTCACAAAGTTTTTACCACCTATATAATACCATATTAAATATGTAAATGATATAGCATAAATTACTATCATCCTTTTACTTATTTTTGCATGCTCTTTTTCACATTTTAAAAACATTAAAAATAATGGTATAAATAGTGGTGCTAGGTATCTATAGCAAAACTTTGCAGGATATAATTTACCACTTTCTTCTGGTATGAAAACTATTGCTGAAACTTCAAATATTGTAATTATAGTACTAAAAATCAAGAATATTATAAAATTTCTATCTTCTTTGTTATATGTTTTTATTTTAAATAATGGAATAAATACTGGCAAAAATCCTACACAAAGTAAGAAACATTCACTATAATAAAATACTCCATAGAAAAATGCTGTTACTTTTTCCAAATTAAGTGGGAATATATGTGATATTTGGTTTGAATAGTGGTTTATTCCTTCTCCATTAAATATACGTATTAGTAGCACTGCAAGTATAATAATACCAAGACATGAGATTCCTTTTATTATTACTTTTCCACATTCTTTATAGTCTTTATCAAAAAATGATATAAGTAAAATAGTTCCAAAATATGCTGCGGCATATACGATCGCATAAGATTTCACAAAAAAGATTCCAGCTAAAAGAAAAATAAGTCCGAATATCAAGCCACTTATTCTTCTTATATGTAAAATGTAAATATGCTAAATATGAGATCCATAAAAACATTGGATAACATAAAACTTCTTGTACTAAATAAAGTGAAAGTAAGTATTCTGGTAAAAGCAAACTAAAAGCTGATATTATTATAGCTTTTGCCTTTGATTTTAATATGTTTTTTGCTAAAAGATATATAGGAAATATTGATGATACCATTAGCAGTACACCAATAAGCCTCATAACTAAGGCTATATGTATTGGCTTAAATAAATATGCAATTGATATGATCATAGAATAAAGTACACAATTATAACTTAAAACCTCATAATTTTTTGCAAAGTGACCTTCGAAGAAAAACGATCTTGCCATACTCACATATAGTTCTTCATCTACATCAATAAATGTAGGACTTGTCATTTTTTTAGCTAAAAACCCATACATAATAATTCCAATAACAAAAATGGCAATTAGCATGATCTTTGAATGTTTTTCTAAAAACTCCTCTAGCTTTTTTACTCTGTCTTTCATTCTATTTTCCTTTCTTTTTTATCATATTTAGGATAATATTTATATACTTTTTAAAGGTATTTCTAAAGAATTTATCACACATAAAGCAAATTGCAAGAGTTAATGTTGATATAATTCCATATACTATAAATAGCATAACTAAATCTACATATTTATTTGCAAATTGTACTGTGTAAAATTTCATGAAAAAGCATGAAATTCCAACTCCAATTAAAGCTATTATCATATATTTTGCAGTTATTGCAAAAAACTTGATTAGTTTTTCTTTAAATATATGTTTAAATATTACATAAGGTTTCCAAATAAAGGTTATACATGTATTGCTTATTATTGTTCCAATTACTATTCCAATAATTCCAAAGTAATATGCTAAAATTATTGAAAATACTAGATTTATAATTGCTTCTACAATTGGTGCATAAACATCCCAAAATATTCCATAAGCTTCTTTAAATTTATCTATTGGGTTTTTTATAATTCTAAACATTGTGTTTACTGAAATCGCAAACACGATAGGAAGGGCAAGTACTAAGTCTTCTCCAACCCAAGCTGAAACAAATGGATTAGCAAGTTTATAGAAAAGAAATCCTACAATTGCTGTAAAAAATAGCATTAGTACATATATCTCTTTCCAAATTTTGTAAACTTCCTTCTCTGTTTTTTCTATAATCAGATTTCCGGATTGATGCAGTTATCCCCATAAATGCCTGTTCTACAAGTCCTGTTAGCAAGTTATATATTGTCATATAATTAGAATATACACCGAACCCCTGTTAAATTGTCAAATTTTGAGACTAATATACTATCTGTTTGGTATACAACTAATCCTCCTATTTTATGGAAAACTAAATCTTTTGTTCTTTTTACTATATCTTTATATTTTTTAATAAGTGCTTTAAATGTTAAGTCTTTTTGAGGTTCATACCATTCATATAACTTTTTAATTCTAATATTTGTGTATAAATATATTAAAATACTTGATATTATTTCAATAATAATCCATACATAAAAGTTTTTAATTATAATTATACTTATTAATTGTAATATATTTTTAATTATTTTTCCATTATTTTGTATTCTAACAACTAGGTAATTTTTCTGGTCTGCTGATGGTAATACATTTAAAAATGTTAGTAAATATGATATTACTGTTGCAACTAAATATAAAAGGAAAGAAATTCTAACTTCTTCTATATTAATTGTTGTTGTTACAAAACTACTAATAAATACTGTTATAACTAGTCCAATAATTGCT
>CANSNA010000035.1 GCA_947648255.1 uncultured Clostridium sp.
TCTATACTACTATAACCTTTATAAGTTTGATATATTCTTTGTGTTACTATTTTTAATTTATCATCATAACTAAGTATAATATCTTCTTTTTCATAAATCTCATCTATTTCATCTGAGGTTATAACATGGCATGGTTTTGCTTCTCCTGCCACATATTTTAAGGCGTCTAGATTGTATTTTTTGATAAATTCTGTTAGAGCTTCATATCCAAATTGTTCTTTATATATGTATAATAAAATATCAAATTTATCTTGTGCAGTAAGAAGTGATGGGATGTCAAATGGAATTGCCCTTGAAATATTTGTTTCGTCTGCTCCATACTCTTTTGAAAGTAGGTCATAGATTAATTCTTTGACATACTTTTTATCATTTACATCTCCATAAGTACAGCCTTTTAAGGCTCTTTTTAATTCGTATTTTTTTGCTTTTCTTCTTTTGAGCTCTTCTTCTGATAAACCTATATCATAAAGGTTTATTTTTGTAATTTCATCAAGCCTTCTTTTAACAAATTCTGTCATCTTTTCTAGTGTGTAAGTTTTATCATCCTGTTCTACTACTTCTTCTACTTCTTCATTTTTTCTTGCTTTTAATACTCTAAACACTAAGAAAGCTGCGATTGCTAAGATTAATAATATTGCTAAGATGTTTAACATATTCATTATTTCTTGCTTCCTCCTTTTATGTTCATTAAATCCTCATTTGTAATTCTTGCATTTTGTAAATTATTGTGTCTGTTGCTCTTTTTAGTTCTTTTATAAAAAATGTGGTTCTATCTTCTCCATCATCTAATCTTTTTAGTCTGGTGTTTAGGAAAAATTCTGCTGTTTGCCCTTCTTCTGCTGATTCAGAGAAAAGATTTGCATATGGTACTGTTAATATTTCTTTCTTTTCACCAATTTCTCTTGATATATTTTTGCTTGAATATTTTGATTTTCTATCATATCTATTTATTAGGGTCAATATTTTCTTTGGTGGGAATAGTTCTTTATCTTTTTTTAATTCTTCAAGTCTTTCAATTTCTGATAGCTTCTGTTCTATGTTTAAAATTATCAAATTAGACATTTTTAATATTTCTTTTGTTGTTTTATTACTCATTCCATTGTTTAGATCTACAAATATTATATCATAATAGCTTTTTGCTACATTTAATATATCTTTGCAAGAAGAATATATTTTGTCATAGTCTAATTCTTCTTTTTTCTTAGGGGCTGAAACTACCTCTAATCTATTTTTATAAACAATTTTGGTATAGTTTGCAACTAATTCTGGGGTTAAACGATTAGATAGTGAAAGTTTTGATAAACCTTCAATTCCTGATTCTAAGTCCATTGTTTGATTATTTGATGTAATTAGGTTTACTGTCTTTACTCTATCTTCTACTCCAAATGCCTTTAATGCAACTTGATCATCATATCTTGTTGTCATGAGCAAAATTTTGTAGTTATGCTCTGTTGCCATATATGATGCTATTGCCATTGCTGAATGAGTTTGTCCAATTTTTCCTGTATTATCATTCCAAAAAGTAACTATTGCCATGTTTTTATTCCCTTTCTATGCTTTTCATAATCTTTTTGATTTCACCTGTTGATAAATCTTCATCAAATACATATGCCATTAAATATACTAAGCTATTTTTATAATGATCACTAAGTTTTTTCATCTTTATTCTAGATATTACTTGGTTTATAACTGCTACACTATAGTTTCCAAGTTCAATTGGAAAACTTATTATTTCTTTATCCCATGCAATTTTATATCCAAGTGTTAGATAGTCTAAATATTCATTTTCTTCTTTTAATAAATTTTTTGAAAATAATACTTTGATTAATTTTACTGGCTTTTTAAAAATACTTAAAACTTCTGTACCTCTTTTTAATGAATAAACATCAAATGCTGTTACAAAACAGTTTTTATAGTTTTTTTCTATTTCAAAATTAGTTGCAATATCTGGGGAGTCTATGTCTAGAATAGCTATATCATAATCTAATTTTTCTACTCCTAGATAATTTTTTATCATTTCCATACTTTTAAAGCCTACTGCCACGTCAAAGCCTTCAAATTCTGTTACATAGCTATTTGTTGGGCTTATTGTTGGAACTACATATTTTGTTTTTTGCATTAGTGTTGTGTCTATTAATAGAACTTTTTTGTTTGCAAGTGTTAAAATTCTTGCTGCATATAGCATTAAATCTAATTTATCATATCCACCTATAAATCCTACTGTTTTCATAAATTTTAAGTACCTATCCTTTCTATATATTAAGGCAAGTGGAAAGCAAACTCTCTTTGCCTCCACTTATATTTTAATATGTAGACAAACCATCAACATATTGTCTTCTTGCTGATTGCATTTTTTCTGTTTCTTCGCCTGTTTTTGTTTCTACATTTGTTTGTGCTTTATCTTGATATCCTTGTATTGCTTCATTTAATACTGTTCTGTGTTCTACTATTTTTCTTGAATATCTCTCTTGTAATGCTGCATATGCTGTTGGAATTATATTTATATCTGAGCTCATTAGATTTCTAACTCTGTCACTTGGTATATATGTAGGACTAGATGAATTTTGCATTCCTGCATCTACATATGGTGTAGCATATAAATATGAACCTGTTACAATATATGCTTCTACTACAGCATTACTCATTGTTAAAATTTCTTCTTCTGCTACTCTTATCCAAATTGTATCAGCATTTGATTCTTCTACATGTTTTTTTGATAATACTATGTAGTCTTCACCTGTTGGAAGTCTTAATCTTATATCTACATGTTCACCTTCTTGAAGTTTAGATGGAAGTACTATCATGTTATATTCTTGTAGTCTTACATCAGCAGATATTTCTGTTCCTTCTGTATTTATCATATCTGTTGTAAGTACTGTTCCTTTTCTTACACTGATTTTAGATGTTGAATTTTCTGTTATATATGTTGCTAAATTTGTATTAGTTATTGCATTATTTGGTACATATTCTGCCCTAACCTCTTGAAGTGCAGATTTACCTTGCAAAGTGTCTCCTGATACTACATCTGTATTTAATACATACACTTGATGATATACAATTGCTGCTTCTTCTTCCTTCATTTTTGATAATTGTAAAATTAAAAACCCTATGATTATTCCTGTTATAATTAGTGTTAAAAACATTCCAAGTAAAAATGATGTTCTTGCTTTCTTTTGCATCGGATTCATTGCCATAAGTCTTTTCCTCCTTTGTATTCTGCGTCTTGTGATTATTATATAGGCAGAATAATTTATCTTATTTTATTATACAATATGTGCTTAAAATATACAATATTTTTTGCATTTTGTAACATATTTGTTGTTTGTTTGTAATATTCTTGTAACATTTTATTTTAATATGTATTTTTCTATAGCTTCTGCAACTCCGTGCTGAATTATTATCTTTTACGATTATTTTGTTTAAGTTTTTTTCTGCCAAGCTACTTCCTCCAATTATTATTCCAAGTCCTGCATTTTCAATCATACATAAATCATTTATGTTATCGCCTATTGCTACGATTTCTTCTTTTTTTATTTTTAAATATTCTGAGAGTTTTTTTAATGCTTCCCATTTATTTACGTTTTCATTTGTAATTTCTGTATAGAAATAATTTAATTCTTCTTTTTGTGTTCCTGAAAGTATTATTTTTTTTGACATATTTGTTACATCTAATACATTTATTCCTTCTATTTTTTTTAGCTTTTTCATTATTCCACTAAATATATGTATGTTTTCATCACTAACTGTCATTTTATTTACTTTACCTATATCATTTTCTTCTATATATTTTAATGTATCTTCTACTATATTTATATTTGTTGTTCTTGTTTCTTGTTTTTTACTATTTTCATAATAATAGTATTTTAGATTATAGTTTAATTTTTTTGATAAAATATATTTTTCTGTGTTTAGTGTATAATATATATTGTTTTCATCACAAATTTTTATTAATTCTAGTACTTTCGCCTTTGGAATAGAACTATTGCTCAAAATTTTTTCTTTTTTTAAGTCATAAATTATTGCACCATTTCCACAGATTATATAGTTGTCTGCTCCAATTTCTTTTGCAATTGCTTTAACTGAGCTAGACATTCTTCCTGAGGTTAAAACTATTTCTAGTCCGTTTTTCTTTTGCTTTTTTTACCCATTTTTTGTTTTCATCTGGTATTTCTCCATAAGAATTTAAAAGTGTTCCATCTAAATCTATTGCAACCAGCTTATACATTTTTTCCTCCTATATTCTCTTTTTTTTGACTTTTTTTATTATATCATCTTGATTTTATTTTTCGCAATATTTTTTACAAAATTTTCTTGTTTTATTTTTGTATTTTTAGTGCATTATATATATTGAAAAACAAAGATTATGTTTTTCTATTATAAGACATTAACTTTAGCTTGGAGGTGAATTAAGAATTATGGCAACATCAAACAATAACAGAAAAGTAGTTCCAGAAGCTATGGACGCTTTAGATAAGTTCAAATATGAAGTAGCTAGTGAAGTTGGTGTTAATTTAAAAAACGGTTATAACGGTGATATCTCATCAAGAGATGCTGGTAAAATCGGTGGTAACATGGTAAGAAAATTAATACAAAAAGCTGAAAACCAAATGATAGGTAAATAGTTTTTTTATAAACTAGTCTAGAATTTAGGCACGAGGTATAAATTTTGCTTTTATACATAAAGGCAGGGTTTGTACCCCCTGCCTATTTTTACATTTTACCTCTATAAAGCAATTTATTTGCAATAACAGCAACATGTCTTTTTAGCTTTTTTATTTTTACAGCATAGTAAAATTATAATGCTTAATATTAATAATACAAGTAGTACTACTGCAAGTACAATTATTGCTGGAAGTGCTGCAAGTATTGCTACACTTAATGCAGCTCCTATAATAATTCCAATTACTCCTATAAATAATGCTGCAAGTATTGCTATAATTATTTCTATACAAGATATACATTTATTTTGTTTTTTTCCACAGCAAGGGTGTCTATTTTCCATACATGCTACTTCTGGGTTATAATTTATTTTCATTTCTTCTATCATATTTTTCATCTCCTTTAATTAGTCTGATAATATATTATATTAATTATAATATATTATGTTTACATTTTTTAGAAAAAGGTTTCATATTTGCAATTTTATGTAAATTGTTGTATAATATATATGTATTTTTTGTTTTCCCTTTGAAAGCCATTAAGTTTTTTCGGAGGGAAACCTCCGAAGCAATTAAACGGAGGTGTGAAAAATATGGCAAATTACAATTGGCTTGCTTATCACAGCACAGGCGAAATCCTATCAGCTACTACTATGTCTCCATTTTTGGTTTTAGATGATTTTCAGACGCTTAATTTCCCTACACTATCTAAAACCCAAATGGATTCTCTGGTTGCAGCAGAACTTGATAGAGCTGGTATCAAGGTAGAACTAGAAGTCGATCTTACTCTCTATCATTATACTTTGTTTCCCAAAAAGCCGATTTATCTTAATGTAACGGCTCCTTTGTATAGCTGCAATATTGACTCTGGGACTTTTGTGAAAGTTCAAGACAGTTATACAGATATGGCTATTTCTCCTTCTATGTATAATCGCATTAGAGAAAAAGCCAACGCCTGCATTACCAAGGTAGAAGAAATCCAGCATCAAGTGTTCTCGGAACTCTTTCTTGATCATACTATCAAAGATGGCAAGGTCGCTCTTTTGGATATTACTGAGGATGTGAATAATATACCAGTTGGCACCTTCCTTCAAAAGTATATTCCTGATGACTATCTTGAAATTGGTAGTTCCCCTCACATCCTTGGAGAAGGTCGCAGAACCAGCTTATTCATTAAGAAATTCGATGCTCAAGGTGAAGTCTTAGATCTCACTATTCCTAGCTTTTTGAAAGGTCAGGTCATTGGTAAGGGTGGTTCACACATTCGCTATATTGCCAAACAAATAAATGCAAGGCGAATCAATGTAGTTTGACTAATTTCACTGTTTCCATAATTTGAAACAGAAATCCTCCTCCTAAAATAACTATTATGTGTTATTAGGAGGAGGATTTAATGTTTTCTTTTAACATTTTAGAACAACTCCTTTCTTCATAAACTATTATATAAAGAATAGTCCGTTGCTACAAGCACTGTTTATTAACATTCAAGATTTATAGTCATAAAATTATATTCCTTTGGTGTATTATCATTTTTATGCTTCAAAAGGGAGTGCTTTTACATAAATATACTTACCATTTATATTACCTGTTATTTTTATCCCTGATGTCTTAGATTTTAATTCATTATCTCTATATTCCCAATCATCAAATATATTATATAATTCTAAATATTTTGCATATTCCACTAATGTTTCTTGCATTATGTTAGAATATTCCTTTTTTACTGCATATGCTATAATTTTATTGGTTTCATCTTCTATTTCTATACTAGCTGTTGCTTCTTCTAATGAATCTTGTGTAAATATTTTTATTGCTTTATACTTTACCTTGCCATTGTCATAATTCCAAATTCTATAGATGATATACTCAGAGGAAAATTGATTATAAAAATCTTGTGTTATTATGTTTCGTTTCATTAACTCTTGAAATTTCTTTAATGTATCATCTATATTCTCATCATTAATTTCAATACTTACATCACCTTTTGCTTCTTTTATTATTGCTTTTTCTATTTTGCTTCCAATATCTGAAACTCTAACACTATATTTCCCTGTATTATATTTACTGTATATTGTCTCAATTAACCCTATCCATTTTTCATTTTCATTTAAAGTTTGTATTTTTTTATTTATTGTATATTTATTAGACAATAATTTCTTATCTTGAATTTTAGTGATTAATTTAGGGATAGCAAATGAAAGTATCATAATGAATACAAATGATGCATACATCAAAAATGTTTTACTCTTCACCATTATCCACCTCCAAATAAAATGATATACAAGTTCCTTTGTTTAACTCACTTTCAATCATAAGTTTTGTATGATGAAGATTTGTAATCTTTTCACATATTGAAAGTCCAATACCATTTCTTCCATTTTCTCTTGCTCTTGCCTTGTCTACCATATAAAAACTTTCTAGTATTCTTGGTAAATCTTCTTTTGGAATTCCACATCCTTTATCTTCTACTGAAATCCTATATTTATCTTTTTCATTTTTTCCTAATACCTTTATCCTTTTATCCTTTGGATTTGCTTTCTTACTATTATCTATTAGATTTCTCAAACAATCTTCTAATAACACTTTATCTGCTATGACACATCCATCTTCTATCTCTAATTTCAATTCTATATTTTCCAAACTCTCGTGTATGTCGTTATATAGGTTATTCATAAAATACACTACATCTATCTTTTCTAATTCTATGTTTTCATTTGAAAGTTCCATTAAGTCCATTAACTTATGTGCCAAAGTTTCTAATCTTTTGGCTTCATGAAATATATAATTTGCAGATTTTATATTGGTTTCTTTATCATATTTTCCACTTCTCAAAATGTCAGCATAACCTATAATAGAAGTCATCGGATTCTTTAATTCATGTGTAAAATTGGTAATAAACTCTTCTTTTCGCTTTACTGAAAGTTCTAACTCATTTATCTTATTTTCAATTGTTTCTATCATTTGGTTAAAACTTATAGCAAGTTCCCCAATCTCATCATTCGACTTGATACTTACTCTTTCATGATAAGAACCTTTTGTTATCTTTTTACTCATCTCATTTAATTTTCTAATTGGTTTCGTTAAAATTATCGCTAATACACATATAACAATAGATACAGTTATGATAACTGCTATATCCATTTTGTAAAAAAATGCAATTTGTCTATCCCTTTCTGTAAAAATATCTGTTATATCATATCTACTAATCAGAACTACTCTCTGATTATTAATTTCCACACTAGAAGATACTAGCATATATTTTAGGTTGTCTATCTCTTTTATTATATACTTAACCTCTTTTGTATTACTTAAAAATGCTAAACTTTCTTCATCTATATCAATATTTGAATATACCTTTTCATTTTCAATATAAATTGATATTTTTTTACTATTGGCTAAATAGGAAACAAAACTCATAGCATAACTGCTTAAATTTTCCCTTGATATGTTTCCATTTTTATCAATATTGCTATCTATATTATTCTCTATTCCATATCTTTCTAAGTTATGATACTCTACATTTTGATTAATCATTTTTTCTAATGAATGTTCAAAATTGCTTTTTATAATTATTATACCTGCAAGCGAAAAAATGATTGAAATAATTGCTATCACAGATATAACTATTTTTACCCCAAATTTCATTTACTTCTCCTAAATATATATCCTACTCCATGAATTGTTTTAATTCTATCATTTAAATCTAACTTTTTTCTTATTCTTTGTATATGGAGTGTTAATGTTTGAGAATCTAATTCTTCATCATTCCATACTTTCTGTAGTATCTCTTCTCTTTTTAATGCTTTATCTTGGTTTTCATATAAATACAAGAACAAATCAAACTCTTTTGGCGTTAATTTTATTTCTTTCCCTTGACGTTTTATAATTCTACTTTCTAAATTAATTTGTATATCTCCTAGTTCTATTTTCTTATGACATCTTCTAATAACTGCATTTACCCTTGAAATTAGTTCCTCTACTTCAAAAGGTTTTACAATATAATCATCTGCTCCCATATCCAATCCTTTTATTCTATCTTTAAGTTGACCTTTTGCTGTTATAAATATGATAGGAAGTTCCATAGTTTTTGCATAATCTAGTAGTTCATATCCATTGAATTTTGGTAGCATAATATCTAGCAAAGCTAAATCATATTTTCCTGTTTCTATTAAATTTGCTCCTTTTTCTCCATCTAAAGCATAGTCTACTTCATATCCTACATTTTTTAATGCAATACTTATCAAGTCTACTATTGGAAATTCATCTTCAACTACCAAAATTCTAGTCATAATGATAACTTACTCCCTTCTAAATAACTTCTTATAGCTATAGATACCGTACTATAATTGGTATTATGATATAGAACCATTTCAATTTTCCATCCATTAGTATTATTTTGCTTAAATTTAGTATTTTATTTATGCTTAGCACATTTAAAAATTTTATCCCCATTTGTGTTGCTAGCATAGGTATTAGCAATATACTACTAGCAACTAATATGGTATAAGTTGTATTTTTTAGTTTTAATGAGATCCATAATATGAATAATACTATACTAATAAACATTATAAATCTTGTCAAATAGTTAAGAATGATAAATCCTACTATACTAATTTCAGAATACAAATTACTAAAATTAGGTATGCTTGTTATACTTGCTGTAATATTATCAAACCCATATATTTGCCCTATTTCAATGATTTCTGGTATGATACTAATTGCAAAAATAATCATACTTATGATGAAACAAACTCCTATTTTTGCTCTTGTAGTAATGTCTTTCCCTTTTGGTGTTGTGTTTAATATCTTGTTCATTCCATTTTTATATTCCATTACAAAAATTGCCGAAAAGACTATTTCTGCCATAGCAATTAAATAAATATCACTTTCTAAAAAAGCATTTTTATTCATTCGCAATAATTGCTTATATCCTGTATCATAAACAAATTCTGCTTTTGGATTTTCCTTAATATG
>CANSNA010000036.1 GCA_947648255.1 uncultured Clostridium sp.
AGTGGTGGTGTGAGAGGACATTGAATAAAATAATTATTCAGTTCCTACTCGATTAATTATTCTATATTATTTTACAAAATAAGTTATTAAGATTTTTTACTAACATTGGCATATTTTTTTAGTTTTTCATAAACTAAATAATTTACAGTTCCAGCAGGGAAATTTCCTAATTTATCTCTTTTTCCAGCAGGAACACCAGTTAAAACTTCAATACCTTCCTCAATAGTTGAAACTGCATAAACATGGAACATACCAGATTTAACAGCATCCACAACTTCATTACTAAGATTTAAATTCTTAACGTTTTGAATAGGTATCATAACACCATGAGAGCCATCTAAACCTCTCATTTTGCATACGTGGAAAAAGCCTTCAATCTTTTCGTTAACTCCGCCGATTGGCTGTATTTCACCTTTTTGATTTACTGAACCAGTAACTGCAATTGCTTGATTTATTGGAATATCTGAAAGACTTGATAAAAGTGCATAAAGTTCTGTACTTGAGGCACTATCTCCATCAACTCCGTTATACAATTGCTCAAAACAAATGCTAGCAGAAAGCGAAAGAGGAATATCTTGTGCAAAAAGCTCTCCTATATATCCACTTAAAATTAACACACCTTTAGAGTGAGAAGAACCTGAAAGTTCAACTTCTCTTTCGATATTTATAATTCCAGATTTGCCAGTAAAGGTATTAACAGTTATCTTAGCAGGTTTACCAAAAGAATAATCTCCAATGCTCATTATAGTAAGCCCATTAATCTGACCTACTTCAAGTCCAGATGTACTAATTAAAAGAGTGTTATCTTTTATCATTTCTGAATACTTTTCGTCATATTTTTTTACCCTTTGAATTTTTTCATCAACTGCTTTATTTATAAAATCTTCAGTTACTATTTTTGAATGAGAAAGCTTAGCCCAAGTTCCTGCTTCTGCAACAACTTGAGATAAATCATTAAATCTAGTAGAAAGTTTTGATTTATCATTTGCAAGACGTGATGCATATTCAATCATTCTTGCTATTGCATTTTTATCTAAGTGAGGTAGATCTTCCTTTTCGCAAAAAGCATGTATAAATCTTGCAAGTTTTAAAATATTCTCCTCAGTTCTTGGTGCATCATCGGCAAATTCCACTTTAATTTTGAATAATTTTCTAAAATCAGGATCCATGCTAAGCAAAGTGTGGTAAATATTTGAATTTCCAATTAAAATTACTTTTAAGTCAAGTGGAATAGGCTCTGGTTTTAAAGATACCATAACCATTGCATTTCTTTGCTCTAAGGAATTGTCTATACTAATTTCTTTTATACGCAAAACTCTTTTTAATGTTTCATAGCAAAGAGGATTTGTAAGTAAATCTTCTGCTTGAAATACTATATATCCACCATTTGCTTTTTGCATAAGACCAGCTTTTAGCATTGTAAAATCTGTTTTTAGAGTTCCCATAAAGTTTTCGTATTCAAGTTTACCAAAGATATTTTGATAAGTATATGTTGAATCCATGATAACTGGTGCACCTTCAAGTTTGCTGTTATCAACAAATAAATTTACTCTATAATTTAGCCAAGGTTTAGGTGGTTCCTTGTGCATACCTTGCATAAGTTGTGGCTGATTAGAGCTTGCTTGAGGAGTGTCCAAAAACTGGGAAACATTTTTTATAATATCTTTTTTTATATTATCTAAAAATTGTGAAATTTTTTTATTTCTCTTATATTTTGATTTGATGTAGTTTATATGAACATTAACTGTAAGAAGAGAAATATTAGATTGCCATTCTTGAATTTTCTTTTCAGATTCTTTTTCAATAAGCTTAATTTCACTAATAGTTGTCATTATTTGTTCTTGTACAATGTTAGATTTAGCTTCGAATTCTTGCTTTATACTGTCATCAAGCTTATTAAATTCCTCCTCTTCAAGAGTTTTTCCTTCATAAATTGGCATCATATATATACCATTTTGAGCAGTCTTCACTTCAAAACCATGTTTCATAGATTCTTTATTTAATTTTTCCAATAAAATACTTCTTTTTTGTTCATATTCTTGTTTAATTAAAGCTTTTTCTTTTTCAAAATCTTCATTATTAAAAGTTTTATTAATATCTGCTTTTACGTCTTTAATAAAACTTTCCATAGTTTCTTTAAATTCAGAGCCCTGACCGAGCAGGAAGTGAAAGTGCAATTGGTTCATTTGGATTATCAAAATTATATAGATAACACCAATCACAAGGGACTTTTTTCTTTTTTGAAATTTTGTCTAAGTAATTTTTAGTATACATAGTTTTACCAACACCACTTGGACCTTCTACATAGAGGTTATAACCATTAACATCTACATTTAGACCAAATTCAAGAGCAACAATACCTCTTTCTTGACCTATTCCTTTATCTGTTGGTTCTAGTTCTTTGGTAGTTTCAAAATTAAATTTTGAAGTAGAACAATAATCTTTTAAAGATTTGTAAGTTAATTCATGTTTCTTTTGCATTCTTAAGTTCCTTTCTAAAAACAAATAAATTGTTTTATTCTTATGTAATTAGATTAAATATTTTGTCATAATCAAAGCTGCTTGCTTTCCATTATAGTATTTTTCTCTTTTGCCAATTATTTGAAAGCCAAATTTTTTATATAATGAGATAGCAGGGGTATTTTCTTCATTTACTTCTAAGGTAATCGTTTTAGCATTATTTTTTGAAAAATCGATTAGTTTTTGAAGCATAGCTGATCCAATTCCTTGATGTCTCATACTTTTTTTAGAGACAATATTTGCAATATGAGCTTCATCTAAAACAAGGTTAACTCCAGAAAATCCGAACTATTTTTTTTTGAATTTTTGCAATAATATAAAAGGATAAAGGATTTTCCAGTTCTTCTTTTAGCATATTTATGTTCCAAAAATCATCAAATTCTTCTAAGTTTATCATGTTTAGATGAGTAATTAGCATTTTTTCAATTTGAATATCCATTTTACCTACTTTCTTCTGCACTAGATTTTTTTAAGTATAGTGCATTTAGGTCAAAAGAAGATAAAATATCTCCTTTTCTATACTTGTCAAATGCAACCTTCCCAACACTTATAGAAGATACTAAAGTATCTTCTAATATACAAATATCATTTTTCAAATATGATTTTATCATATCTTTATAAAGTATGCCACAATTTCCAGCAAAAAATATCTTTTTTTTCAAACTAGACAAATTTTGTAAAAAATCGTGTATATTTTCAAAAGAAAAGTCTTTAATTTTTGTATAATTAGAATTTTTTAATTCAAAAAGGCTAGTATATACATTTTCATGCTTTGCATCAATTAAAGTAGCAATATAATTTCCCTCTTGAAGAGGTGCACCATATGCTAAAGCCTCTAAAGAAGAAACAGAAATGCAAGGCTTATTTAGAGCATCACAAAAAGCTTTTATAGTAGAAAGACCGATTCTAATGCCTGTAAAAGAACCGCGGACCATTATCGCAGGCAAAAAGAGATATATCTTTTAAAGAATTATTTGTATCTTTTAAAAGTTTATCTATTAAAGGCATTAAAGTTTGAGAGTGGGACTTAGGAGATAATTCTTTTAGTTCAAGTATTAGATTATTATCTTCTAAAAGGGATACAGAAGCTATATCACAAGAAGTTTCAACTGCTAAAATTTTCATTTTTGCTCCTTTCTAATTGTTATTTTCCTAAAATTTTCATTCTTACTATCTTTTTCAATTTTTATATATATGGTAGAAGGAGGGAGTATGTCTTTTATAATTTCACCCCATTCGATAATGCAAAGCCCGTTTTTCGAAGTATTCTTCTCCGCCTATATCATAAAAAGCATCAGAATTTTTTAGCCTGTAAACATCGAAATGGAATATAGTATGTGGAGTTTTTTTGTACTCATTTACAATTGTAAAAGTTGGACTAGAAATCTCGTCTTCGAGACCAAAATAAGACAAAATGCCTTGTACAAATCTAGTTTTTCCGAGCACCTAGTTCGCCATCTAATACTACAATGTCATATTGCTTTAGCGTTTTTGCAAAATTTCTTGCAAATTCTATTGTAGACTCTTCATTTTCAGATATAAAAGTTTCCATATATAACCTCCAAAAAAATATTATAACATATTTTGTAAAAAAACACAAAATTTTAAAGGACAAAATTAATTGCAATATTATGCAAAATGTGATACAATAAAAATGTAACAATTTTGTTGCACTTCTAGAAGCAAAAATTAGCTTTGGAGGTGCAAGCCTCCAAAGCAACTGTAAGGAGGTTTGTAAGTGGAAACAAGACAGCAAGATTATACAAGAGCACTCCGTGAGTCTAACAAGCTCAAAGCACCGAATTATTACAGCATTATGGATCAGCTCGAGAACAAGCTATCTAGCTATGGTATTTCACCGAAACTGCTTCACCAGATTGGAGAAGAGGTATGTGAGATCTTTGCGAAAGAAACATTAGCAGGAGGGTGGAGTGAAAAGACTCCTCGGTTCTACATCAATCTTTATGGTGACAATGACACTATGAAAAGAGCATTGACAAATAGTGTCAAAACCTATACCAGACAGATTGCTGACTTCATAATCGTAAGTGACAACACTACAAACAAAATAAGTTTGTTTGTATCACTGGAAAATATCAAGTAAGTTTCCAACATAAAATAAAGAACCCTCAGGCGGAAATATGCTTGAGGGTTCTACAAATAAAAAGAAAATCAATGAGAAAATGCATATTATAGTTAGAGCTATATAAAATAATATATATAAATTTAGGATGTGATTTGTTGAAAAATATAGTAATTGTTAGTACTATTTTAATATTTATTGTAATTGCTATAATATTAATATATGTATCTAAAAATATAGAAATTTCGAAAATAAAAAATACAGAAAATACTAAAGATATGGATAATTTAGAAGAAATAGAAGATGAAAATGCACCAGATATTTTTGAAAATTATTATGAAATAGCGAATGAGAAGCTTATAACAATGACTTTAGAAGAGAAAATAGGTCAAATATTTTTAGTAAGATACCCAGAGAAAAATCAAATAGAAGATATGAAAAAATATAAATTTGGAGGATATCTTTTTTTTGAAAAAGATTTTAAAAATAAAACAGAAGATGAAGTAAAGGAAGAAATAGCCAATATTCAAAAGCAATCTATTATTCCAATGCTTATTGCAGTGGATGAAGAAGGCGGAAAAATTGTAAGAGTTAGCTCAAATAAAAAACTTGCAGAAGAGAGATTCAAGTCTCCAAGGGAACTTTATCAAATAGGTGGATTTGAAGCGATTAGAAATGACACAAAAAGGAAGAGCCAGTTATTATTTAATTTAGGAATCAACTTAAACTTAGCACCAGTTGTAGATGTTTCACAAAATCCAAAGGACTACATTTATTCAAGAACACTAGGAGAAAATACTTCTTTTACATCAGAGTTTGCAAAAACAGTTATTTCTGCAAGTAAAGAAGGAAAGGTTTCATATACTTTAAAGCATTTTCCAGGTTATGGTAGTAATCTAGATACGCACAAAGGTAGTTCAGAATATGATAAAAGTTATGAAGAAATTTTAAAAAACGACTTACCACCATTTATTGCAGGAATTGATGAAGGAGCAGAAGCTGTGCTAATAAGTCATAATATAGTAAAAAGCATAGATTCGGAAAATCCAGCATCTCTTTCTCCAAATGTGATGAAAATTCTAAAAGAAGATCTTAAGTTTAAAGGTGTGATTATAACAGATGATTTATATATGGGAGCAGTTGCCAATGATGAAGATGCAGTTATAAAAGCTGTTTTAGCAGGAAATGATTTAATCATTGTAACAGATTATGAAAAAGCAATTGAAAAGGTAAAAAAAGCATTAGAGGAAGGAAGGATGCAAGAAGATACTATAAACAAAATGGCAGAAAAAATACTTGCTTGGAAATATTATAAAGAAATGATGTAGAAATATGAGCTCTTATATCTTGAAATAGGGTGGGGTGCTAAAAAGCACTCCACCCATATTTCAATTTTGAAAGCGTTTAAAAGAATAAGTCACGTTTGCACCAATGGATTTCATCCCAAAGCTCATAGAAAAAATTGATGGATTGATCTTCTCTGGTAAATGGAATATGATCTCCATAAAGGGAGTCTTCCACCATAAGTGGAAGATCAAAGATGTCATCAGTATACCTGAAGCTGTTGGGCTCATAAAGCATATCTACGAGCATTTTTGCCGGCAAACTAATGATTGCAGTGCTTCGTTTAAAAGCAGGACTGATTAATATTGAATCTTTTTTATGTACATGAGGTCTGGGTACCCTAAAGCCAAAAGTTTCTGTCAGGTATTTAGAGAGCCTGTCAAACAGAATACTTCTGGAATCGTAACTTGGAGTTTCAGCTTTTGAGAGTGGGGTATCATGCTTATACTTGCTAAAGGAGCAGCTATCAAGTGGGCAAAGCTCACATTGAGTTTGGGTTACTTTTTTGCCGGTTGCAGTATAGAGAACACGACACCTTGTAAGTCTTATATACCGCTGCACAAGGTTTATGTCTTCAATACCTGACCTCTTGCTCAGTTGGCTCCAGTAAATTCCGCGGATAGGATCACCAAGCCCATTATAATAGCCGTAATTCCACTTCGAACTGTCAACATAGATACTGGTTCCAGTAATGCCATTTTCGAATTTTTCATAATCAATATAGGACATTACCATATGAAGAGCATTGAATTGGTTGATGAGCAAAAGTGGCTGATTAGGCCGCAGGCTTTTAGCTGGAATGTATGGTCCCCAGCCAAACTCATCTGAACGGATATTTTCTGGAAGAAGCTCCATTTGCACTAGAAATGAAATAAATTGTGCAAGAGCTACTTTCCAATTCGCGGGAGCAGTGTGCTGAGACATGGATATTCCTCCTTTTAAATTTTTTTAAATTTCACCTATTAACTGTTGCTAATAGATTAATTTTACATAAATTTGCCTAACAAACAAGGGATATATGGTTTTCAATGTGCACCTTTCGCTTTATAATAAAGCTACGCTTTCGTACCTCCCAAAAAATAATTTTACCAAATAGATGTCTATCCTAAGGTGCAAAAAGAAGACAAATAATCGTAATTATATATATTATATCAAACTTTACATAAAAATGCAAATTTTTTATTTCTCAACCAAATACACTATTATTTAATTTTTAGAATAACGACTATAATTAGTATACTTTTAAATATATTTGTCAAATTTAAATTCTTTTATCAAAATGTAATATTTAGTGAAATTTCCCTGCTTTTGAATTTAGTAGTTATTGAAATAAAATGAGAATTGTGATAGAATAAAAAGCAAACGAAAGTCAGTGACTTATAGTAATTTGTAAGGAGGATATACAATGAAAGATATAATCGAATTTGCTAATAGAGAAGAATTTAGAAATTGGTTATCTGATAATTGTTTATCAAAAGATGGTGTTTGGCTTTTATTTAGAAAATCTGGAGAGCCAAAAACAATAAAAGCAAATGAAGCACTTGAAGAAGCACTATGCTTTGGATGGATTGATGGGCAAATGCAAAGTATTGATGATAAAACTTATAAAAAATATTTTTCTATGCGTAGAGATAAAAGCAAATGGTCTGAAAAAAATAAAGCATTAACAAAGACTCTTGAAGAACAAGGTCTTATGACTGAATATGGTAGAAAGAAAATAGAAGAAGCCAAAAATAATGGAAAATGGGATGCTCCAAAATCTATGGAAATAACAGAGGAACATATTTTAGAGTTATCTACTATATTAAAAGAATATGAACTTGCTTATACAAATTTTCAAGCAATGCCTCCATCAGTGAAAAAAACCTATGCTAAAGCCTATTTTGATGCCAAGACAAATGATGGAAGAAAAAAGAGAATTGCTTGGATGGTAGATAGACTTAATAAAAATCTTAAACCTATGTAGTAAATAACAAATTACAATATATAGAGGAGCTAATGATATGGAAAAATTGATGTTAAGTGCAGATGGAGATGTTGTGCTATATGAAGTTAATAAACAAATTTTAGATGATTTTGATAACTTAATAGAAGAATTTTTTAAATGGAAGAAAACAAATTGCTATAATGAACAATTATTTGTAAAGTTTTTACAAATAAAATGTGGAAATGAAAAAGTAAAATTTATTAAAAATTTAGGGTGGTTTGATGAAAATAATGTACCTAAAGAATATGAAAATGTAAAATGGTATAATTTTTAAGGACACATACAACTTACAATATATAGAGGAGAATAATATGGAGTGTTTACTAGACACATATGCGAAATCTAGTAGGCAAAAAATATAATTCTAACTCTTAAATATAACTACCTCCACAGGTTGCTTAATTCGTATATACAGAGTGGAGTTTTTTGACTGTACTTATATAGTAACATAACATTTTATACTTTGCAATAGGCAAATAAAAATATATAGCAAAAATACATAAAACCTTTTAGAGTTTTATGTATTTTTGCATGAGGTTAGATTATTTGTATAAATGTTCTACGATTTCTTTTGATACATTAGTTTCGGTATCGCATACGCAACATTTAATAAAGCTATCGTAGCCTCCCAGATAACGCTGACTTCTTATTAGGTCATCACGTGTAATTTCAAGGATACTACCACAATGTGTACATCTTATTTGTGCTTTTGGTACATAGTTTCCTCTCCTAATGATCCGCATAGTTAAATCCTCCTTTGATAATTTTCGCTGGAAATAATTCTACATCATCATATTTGACATAATAAATATTATACAATGTTATATAGCATTTGTCAAGCAAATAAAAAGATACAAATTTTTAATTATATCTATTGCAAATTTTACTTCTTCACTCATATAATATCAAACTCCTTTAAAATCATTATCATTTTTTCTTTTAGCCTTTAAAATATTGATTTCATCTAGTGTTTTGACATTTTTTGAATAATCTTCTGCAATTTCTTTTTCGTGTTTATCAAATACGCTATTGTTATAAAGGTCGTCTGTAACATACTTATAATGCTCGTTTTTATCAAAGCCAAGTTTGCTTTGAAATCTTTTCATAAGACCATACCAAAAGCCTTTGAAATTCTGTAACTGCTCTTTTAACTTGTCTTTTTCAGTTCATAGTTTGTTAATAATTTTGTCCTTTGCTGATAATTCCTTTTTCAAGTAGCTTATTTCTTGGTCTTTTTGCATTTTGTAGTTGCTCTATTTTAATCTGCCTATAATCTGACATATCCTTTATGTGTATATCTTGATTTCTGCCTTTTTGCTTTTGTTTTAGTGTAGAAGATTTTTCATAAGTCTTGTACTTGTTTTTTATAGACTTGTACCATTTTTAATAAAATTATAGAATTGTATCAAGAAAATTTAAGATTGCATAATGAACTATCCAAACAAGTAAATTTAGTTAATGTAGCTGAAAAATATCAAAAAGAAAGAAACTCTATACTTGCTGATAATAAAGAACTTCATAATCAAGTAAACAATATTAAAGCAGAATATAAGGAAAAAGAATTTGATATTGAATGGAAATATAAAAGTAAAATTAAAAGTTTAGAAAAGGAAAATAGTCATTTACACAAAATTATAGATAAATTCTATGAAACTGTTGATAAATTTATAGTT
>CANSNA010000037.1 GCA_947648255.1 uncultured Clostridium sp.
TGATATATTACTGTGTTTATTCCTTTTGGGTCTGTGATACTAAAATGTTTACCTTGTGCTATATCCATTTTTAATACCATTCCTTTCCTTAGGTATGCTAGTTTGTCTTTTGTATTATTTCTACACTATATATTATTATAGCATTTTATTGTATTTTTGTCAATTATTTATGTCTATTATTTCCATTATTTATAAATACGCCAATTATAGCCTTAAAGTAAGAGATAGATTTGCCACTTAAGATTTACTCAAAACTTATGCACTTTTACCTTGTCTAGGGCTAAATCTTGAAATGGCCTTTAATTTTTCATATAACTTTATCTCTTCATCATTAATTATCTTAGGTACCATGATTTTAATCTCTGCAATCAGGTCTCCTCTACCACCTTTACTATCTTTATACCCTCTTCCTTGAATCTTTATTTTCTCTCCTGTTTGTATGCCCTTTGGGATATATACCATATCTCCTCCGTCTATTCCTTCTATTTTTATTCTTGTCCCAAGAGCTGCCTCCCAAGGTGTTATCTCTAAATATGTATATAAATCGCATCCTTCTAATACAAACTTCTTATTTTTTTCTATATTTATTTTTATAAATAAATCTCCATTTTTTCCACCATTTTGTCCGTGTTTTTCCTTGCCCTATTAGTCTTATTTTTTCCCCATTTCTTATTCCTGCTGGAATTCTTACTGTAAAACTTTTCATTGTTCCGATCTACTGCTCTTAAAGATATTTTTTTACTTGATCCAAAAAATGCTTCTTCTATTGTTACATTTATTCCTGTTTCTATATTATCGCCTTTTATACCTGTTTTTTTATTTGTTTTTATTTCTTCCTTTTTCTTTTCTTTTTTGCTTCCAAAGAACATATTAAACGCCTCTCCTATTATTGTTTCACTACTTTTCATATTTTTAGCATTTGTTTCTTTGTTCTTTGCTCTTCCTATGTTATAATTCCAAGACCTGTCATATTTTCTTCTGCTGGATGGATTTGAGAGTATTCTATATGCTTCATTTATGTCTTTGAAGCGTTCTTCTGCCTCTGCATTTCCTTCATTTTTGTCTGGATGATACTTTTTTGCTTGTTCTCTAAACCCTATTTTTATATCATCTATTGTTACTTTGCTTGTTTCATATCCTAATATTTTATAGTAATCTTTAAATAACATTTAACATCCTCCATCTTCTAGTATATTTTATCTGTTTTATCTATTTTGCCTTCTTAAATCCTTTCCCCTTATTTTATATTTTGTGTCTTTTTATGATATGTAAAATCTTATTAAATTTTACATAAGGCAACTCTAATTTGTTTTATTTTGAAAAGTTGCCTTAAGTATATCACTTTTTTATGCTAAGTTCAATTAATTTGTCTAATAATTTTGTATAATTTATTCCTGTATTTTCAAATATCATTGGGTACATGCTTGTAGTTGTAAATCCTGGCATTGTGTTTATTTCATTTAAATATACTTTATTTGTGCTTTTTTCTATGAAAAAATCTACTCTTGCAAGACCTTTTCCATCTATTGCTTTAAATGCTTTTTTTGCTAATTTTCTTATTTCTTCTCTTTGTTCTTTTGTTATTTCTGCTGGAATTGTAATTTTTGAGGCTTCATCTTTATATTTTGCATCAAATGTGTAAAATTCATCTGATGATTTAATTTCTCCGCACTTCTCCGTACTTCTACATCTTCATTTCCAAGTACTCCTGTCTCTACTTCCCTTACATCTAGTCCTTGTTCTACTAATATTTTTCTATCAAATTCACTTGCATATATTATATCTTTTTTTAATTCTTCTCTATTTTTTGCTTTAGTTATTCCTACACTTGAACCCGAGTTTGATGGTTTTATGAACATTGGATAATTCAAATTTTCTTCCATTATGTCTAGTATTTCTTCTATACTACATTTTTTCTCATTAAATTCTTTATCTATGTAAATAAATTTATCTTGGTATTTCCTAATATATTCTGATTTTACTTGTGGTATTTTGGCTCTATCAAAAATAATCTTTGTGTATACTTTATCCATTCCAACACTTGATGATAGCACTTCATCTCCTACATATGGAACATTTATCATTTCAAATAGTCCTTGTATTGTTCCGATCTTCTCCTCCTAGTCCATGCAAAACTGGAAAAAGTACATCTTGTTTTTTTAATATTTCTATTATGTTATCAATTTCTTTTATTTCTTCTATATCTTCTCCTATTTGAGCTATTTCTATATCCTTTGCATTTTTAGTATATTCATACCATTTACCTTCTTTACTTATAAATATTGGTAAAATGTCATATTTTTCTTTATCTAGATTTTTAATAATCGAAGTTCCTGATACTACTGATACATAATGTTCAGTAGATGTTCCTCCAAATATTACTGCAAGCTTCATTAAAATTCCCCCTATCTTTATATTAATTTATCGACTATTTCTTTAAAGCCTCTACTAAGTGATGCTTTAACTAAAACATAGTCTCCTTTTTCTATTAACTTTGTTGCTTTTTCTACTGCTTCATCTTTTGTTTTGCATAAAAACATTTTTTCTTTGCTCATTCCTAGTTCTTTTGCCTTTTCTATCATGTATTTTGTTAAATCGCCTACGGTTATTAATATATCTATTTTATTTTTTACAATTTCTTCTCCAATCTTTTCATGAAATTCTTTTGAATATTCTTCAAGTTCTCCCATTTCACCAAGTATAGCAATCTTTCTATTTGCTTTTGTTATACCTAAATATTCTATTGCTGCTTTTACTGAATCATAATTTGCGTTATAGCAGTCGTTTATTATGTGCACTTTATCTTTTCTTTCTATTATCTCCATTCTGTTTTTTGTTAAGCTAAAATTTTTTATGCCTTCTATTATTTTTTCCATTGGCACTTTGTTCTGAATACCTACACATACTGCACATAAAGCATTTATTACGAAATGGTTTCCGTGGTACATTAACTGTAACTTGATATGTTTTTCCGCTTTATTTCTATTTCAAATTTGCTACCTTTGTCATCTGCCACAATGTTTTTTGCCATTATATCACTTTGATTTTCTATACCATATGTTATGATATTTTTTGTTTGTTTATTTTCCAAATACCATTTATGTAGCATATCATTATCATTGTTTACTATAATTTTTCCATCTTCTTCCATACCTTCTAGTATTTCAAGTTTTGCTTTTAATATATTTTCTCTTGAACCTAGAAAACCTATATGTGCTGTTCCGCACATTGGTAATTACACACATTGTTGGTTTTGCAACTTTTGTAATTCTACTTATTTCTCCTAAATGGTTCATTCCCATTTCAATTACTGCTGTTTCTTCATCATTTAATCTTAAAATTGTTAGAGGTAAACCTATATCACTATTGTAATTTCCAATTGTTTTTAATGTATTATATTTCTGGCTTATGACACTTGCGATCATGTCTTTTGTACTAGTTTTTCCGCACACTTCCTGTTATTCCAATTACTGGTATATCATACATTTCTCTTTTGTATTTTGCAATTTTTTGAAGTGCTTCTATGCTATTTTCCACTTTTATTATAGCTTTATCCTTATATTTTTCTAAAACATCTTTTGAAATGTCAATATTTTCTATTATGCATGCTCTTGCACCATTTTTTAATGCTTCTTCATAAAGAGTATTTCCATCTACTTTTTCTCCTTTTATGCCAACATATGTATCTCCTTTTTGTATTTCTCTTGTATCTTTTTTAAAATTACTTAATATTTCTTCTTCACTTCCACTTAGAAGTTTTGAATCTGTATTATTTATAAAATCCTTCACTTTTATATCTTTCATTTTTACCTCTTTATTTATCCTATTACTATTTGGTCTATTTTATCACATATTTATAGTAAAAAAAAGTAGTACAAGATAATTTGTGCTACTTTTTTTTTATTTATTTTTATCCAACTAAATTAGTATTTTCAAAGTCTTCTGGAACTGCTACTATCTCTTCTTCAGTATTAATTTTTACTCCTTTATATCTTTGAAGCCCTGTTCCTGCTGGAATAAGTTTACCAATGATTACGTTTTCTTTTAGTCCTATTAGTGGATCTATCTTTCCTTTTATTGCTGCTTCTGTTAATACTTTTGTTGTCTCTTGGAATGATGCTGCTGATAGGAAGCTTTCTGTTGCAAGAGATGCTTTTGTTATTCCAAGTAATGCTCTATGTCCTTGTGCTGGTCTTCCTCCATTTTCTACCGTTTCTTTGTTAATTTCTTCAAATTCATACATGTCTACTAGAGAATTTGCAAATAATCCTGTATCTCCTGGGTCTACAACTTTTATTCTCTTTAGCATTTGCCTTCCTATTACTTCTATATGCTTATCGTTTATATCAACACCTTGGTTTCTATACACTTTTTGCACTTCCTGTGTTAAATATTTATATACGCCTTCGGCTCCATTGATCATAAGAATTTCATTTGGATTTACTGAACCTTCTATTAATTGTGTTCCTGGTTCAATTATATCTCCTTCTTTTACTCTAAGTTTTGCACCAAATGGTACTGCATAAGTTTTAGCTTCTTCTTTTCCTTTTACAATAATTTCTTTTCTGTTTCCTTCTTCTTTTATTTTTACTGTTCCTTCTATTTCTGAAATCATTGCAAGTCCTTTTGGTTTTCTTGCTTCAAATAATTCTTCAACTCTTGGAAGACCTTGAGTTATATCTCCTCCTGCTACACCACCCATATGGAATGTACGCATTGTAAGCTGAGTACCTGGTTCTCCTATTGATTGTGCTGCAATTATTCCAACTGCTTCTCCTATATTTACTTTTGAACGTGTTGCAAGTCCCATTCCATAGCATTTACTACATACACCATGCTTTGTTCTACATGTTAATGATGAACGAACTTTAACTTCTGTAAGTCCTGCATCTACTATTTGTTTTGCAATATCTCCATCTATCATTGTGTCTTTGTCTACTATTATTTTTTTAGTTTTTGGATCTATTATGTCTTCTAATGGATATCTTCCTTCTAGTCTTTCTTGTAGCTTTTCTATTATTTGATTTCCATCTTTAATGTCTGCTAAAATTATTCCTTCATGAGTTCCACAGTCTTCTTCTCTTACTATTATGTCTTGGCTTACATCTACAAGTCTTCTTGTTAAGTATCCAGAGTCTGCT
Source organism: uncultured Clostridium sp. (assembly GCA_947648255.1). Taxonomy (GTDB): domain Bacteria; phylum Bacillota; class Clostridia; order TANB77; family CAG-508; genus JAAWPK01. The sequence goes on from CANSNA010000037.1 coordinate 5,142, forward strand.
GTTCTTAAGGCTGTATCTGCTAAACCTTTTCTTGCTCCGTGTGATGATATGAAGTATTCTAATGCATCTAGTCCTTCCCTAAAGCATGATTTTATAGGTATTTCTACTGTTTTTCCTGATGTATTAGCCATAAGTCCACGCATACCTGCGATTTGTCTTAGCTGATTCATGTTTCCGTCTTGCTCCTGATTGTGCCATCATGTATATTGGATTTAATTCATCAAAATTATCTTTCATTGCCTCTGTTACTTCATCTGTAACTCTTTCCCAGATTTTGATTGTAGATTGATATCTTTCTTCGTTTGTAATTAATCCACGCTTATATTGTTTCATTACATTATCTACTTCTGCTTCTGCTTTTTCTAGTATTTCTGCCTTATCATCCGGAACGCTTACATCAGCAACTGAAACTGTTATTGCTCCTTTTGTTGAATACTTATATCCTATAGCCTTGATATAGTCTAATACTTCTGCTGTTCTTTCAAATCCATGTTTATTTATGCATTTTGCAACAATGTTTCCTAGATTTTTCTTGATAACTGGGAAGTCAATTTCTAGTTTTAATAGGTCTTCTTCTTTGCTTCTATCTACAAAACCTAAATCTTGTGGAATTCCTTGATTGTAGATAATTCTTCCAACTGTTGTTTCTACTTTTTGTGTTACAGTTTTTCCGTCAAATTCTCCTGTTCTTCTTATATATACTTTTGCATGTAATTCTAAATCTCCATTTTGATATGCAAGTAAGGCTTCATCATCACTACCAAAATACATTCCTTCTCCTTTTTCACCATTTACTTGCATTGTTAAATAATAACTTCCAAGTATCATATCTTGTGTTGGTACTGTTACTGGTTTTCCATCTTGTGGTTTAAGTAGATTGTTTACTGAAAGCATTAGATATCTTGCTTCTGCTTGTGCTTCTGGTGACAATGGTACGTGAACTGCCATTTGGTCCCCATCGAAGTCAGCATTAAAAGCAGTACAAACTAATGGATGTAGCTTTATTGCTCTTCCTTCAACAAGTACTGGTTCAAATGCTTGAATTCCTAGTCTGTGTAATGTTGGAGCACGATTTAATAATACTGGGTGGTCTTTTATGACTTCTTCTAGAATATCCCATACTTCTGGTCTAAGTCTTTCTACCATTCTTTTTGCGTTTTTAATATTATGTGCTAATCCTCTTTTTACTAGCTCTTTCATTACAAAAGGTTTAAATAGCTCAACTGCCATTTCTTTTGGAAGCCCACATTGATACATTTTTAGTTCTGGTCCGACTACTATAACTGAACGTCCTGAGTAGTCAACTCTCTTTCCTAATAGGTTCTGTCTGAATCTACCTTGTTTTCCTTTTAGCATATCTGATAGTGATTTTAGAGCTCTGTTTCCTGCTCCTGTTACTGGTCTTCCACGTCTTCCATTATCTATTAATGCATCTACTGATTCTTGTAGCATTCTTTTTTCATTTCTTACAATTATCTCTGGTGCTCCAAGCTCTAATAGTCTTCTTAATCTGTTATTTCTATTTATTACTCTTCTATATAAGTCATTTAAGTCAGAAGTTGCAAATCTACCACCGTCTAATTGTACCATTGGTCTAATATCTGGTGGAATTACTGGAATTACATTCATTATAGTCCATTCAGGTCTATTTCCTGATAGTTTAAATGATTCTATTGTGTCTAGCCTTTTTGCAAGTTTTAGTCTTTTTTGCTCACTTGATTTTTCAATTTCTTTTTTTAGTTTTTCTGTTAATTTGTCTAGGTCAATTTCTTCTAGTAATTTTCTTATTGCAGAAGCACCCATTTCAGCTTTGAATGTGCCTCTTCCATATTTTTCTACTGCTTCGCCATACTCTTTTTCTGTTAGTACTTGACCTTTTATAAGTCCTGATGTTCCTTTTTCTGTTACAATATATGATGCGAAATATATTACTTTTTCTATGCTTCTTGGAGATATATCAAGAAGAAGAGCTATTCTACTTGGTATTCCTTTGAAATACCAAATATGTGCAACTGGAGCAGCAAGTTCTATATGGCCCATTCTTTCTCTTCTTACCTTTGCTTTTGTTACCTCAACTCCGGCATCTATCACAAACTATTCCCTTATATCTGACTCTTTTATATTTACCACAGTGGCATTCCCAATCTTTTACTGGTCCAAATATTCTCTCACAGAATAAACCATCTTTTTCTGGTTTTAAGGTTCTATAGTTTATTGTTTCAGGTTTTTTTACTTCACCCTTTGACCATTCTCTGATTTTTTCATCAGATGCAAGTCCTATTTTTAATTTATCAAATAATTCTAATTCGTCCACTTAAATTTTTGCCCCCCTAAAAACTAATTTGTATTTTAGGAGTTTTCTTTAAAGTCTTCATAAGAAAACTCCTTTTTCTTCTTTCCTGCTTAAATTTTTTTACATTGCTCGAACAATTCCTTTTGGTTTTAATTTAAGCTTTTAGTTTTTATTTAATTAAATTAAATCTTCGTCATTTTCGATATTTGCTTCTGCTAAATCGTTATCATATATGATTTCTTCGTCTAGTAATTTTTCTGCGTCAATATCATCATCTAAGTCTTCTGCATATATATCGTCTTCTTCACTTTCTTCTTCTTCAAAGTTATCTTCAAGTTCTTCTTCTATGGCTTTAATTTTTTCTTTATCCGCATCTCTTTCTAGATTGAAGTCTATTCCTTCTTCTATGTTTTCTTTTAGTTCTAACTCTTTACCCTCTTGTGAATATAGCCTTACATCTAATCCTAAACTTTGTAGCTCTTTAATAAGTACTTTAAATCCTGCTGGTACTCCTGGTTCTGGAATGTTCTCTCCTTTTACAATTGCTTCATATGTTTTTATTCTTCCTACTACATCATCTGATTTGACTGTTAGCATTTCTTGAAGTGTATGTGATGCACCATATGCTTCTAGTGCCCAAACTTCCATCTCTCCAAATCTTTGTCCACCGAATTGTGCTTTTCCTCCTAGAGGTTGCTGTGTAACTAATGAGTATGGTCCTGTTGAACGTGCGTGTATTTTGTCATCTACTAAGTGGTGAAGTTTTAACATATACATTACTCCAACTGTAATTGGCTTATCGAATGGATCTCCTGTTCTTCCATCATATAATATTGTTTTTCCGGTTTGGTGCTGCTCCTGATTTTTCAAGTAGTTCTACTATTTCTTCTTCTGTTGCTCCGTCAAATACTGGTGTTGCAACTTTAAATCCAAGTGCACGAGCTGCTCCTCCTAGGTGTACTTCTAAAACTTGACCTAAATTCATACGTGATGGAACACCTAGTGGGTTTAATACTACATCTACTGGAGTTCCATCTGGCATAAATGGCATGTCTTCTACTGGTAATATTCTTGATACTACACCTTTGTTTCCATGACGTCCTGCCATTTTATCTCCAACTGATATTTTTCTTTTTTGTGCTATATAGCATCTTAT
>CANSNA010000038.1 GCA_947648255.1 uncultured Clostridium sp.
AAAAGAAAGCTAAACTTTCAGAATATGGTATCCAATTAAGAGAAAAGCAAAAAACGAAAGCTTTTTATGGAGTAAGAGAAAACCAATTTAGAAAATACTTTGAAATGGCTTCTAATAAAAAAGGTATAACTGGTGAAAACTTACTTACATTATTAGAAAGCAGATTAGATAATGTTGTATATAGACTTGGATATGGTAGTTCAAGACCACAAGCAAGACTTTTAGTAAACCACGGTTTATTTGAAGTAAATGGAAAAAAAGTAAGTATTCCATCTTATCTAGTAAAACCAGGAGATGTAATAAAAGTTAGAGAAAATAAAAAAGATAAAGGGGTTATTAAGGAAAATATAGAAGTAAATGCTTCTAGACCTATCCCTGCATGGCTAGAAAAAAATGCAAACGATTTAAGTGGTAAAGTAGTTAGATTAGCATCTAGAGAAGATGTAGACATCCCAGTAGAAGAACATTTAATAGTAGAGTTATATTCTAAGTAAAATTAGCTAAGCTAAAGGCTAGAAATTAGATTACTAGAGGATTAGAGTACTAGGAGAAGAAAATAGATAAGAAAATATCTATTTTCTAACTACTAAAATTCTAACTTCTAGAAAATGGAGGTTATAAATGATAGAATTTGAGAAACCAAATATTGAATGTACAAATATGGATGAACAGAATAACTATGCAAAATTTATATGCGAACCACTAGAACGTGGATACGGTGTAACAATTGGAAATTCATTAAGAAGAATATTACTTTCTTCACTTCCAGGATGTGCAATAACAAGTGTTAAAATAGATGGTGTAGTTCACGAATTTTCTACGGTTCCAAACGTAGTTGAGGATGTTTCAGAAATAATAGTAAATTTAAAAGGTGTTAGATTCAAATCATATGACAACGAAGATAAAATTGTAAGAATTGACTTCAAAGGTGAAGGAGAAGTTAAAGCCTCTGACATTATCACTGACGGAACAATTGAAGTATTAAACCCAGATTTACATATTGCAACAGTTGCAGAAGGTGGACATTTTGTATGTGAAATGACAGTAGAAAAAGGTAGAGGGTATAATACAGCTAGTAAAAATAAAAAAGAGAATCAAGATATATCAGTACTACCAATAGACTCAATATTTACACCAGTAAAAAAAGTAAATTACCAAGTAGAAAATACAAGAGTTGGGCAAATGGTAGATTTCGATAAATTAATTATAGAAGTTTGGACAGATGGAAGCCTAAAGGCATATGAAGCAATTTCACTTGCAGCTAAGGTAATTACAGAACATTTAAGCTTATTTATCGATTTATCTGAAGTTGCAAAAAATACTCAAATAATGGTAGAAAAAGAAGAATCTAAGACAGCAAGAGTGCTAGAAATGTCAATAGAAGATTTAGAACTTACAGTAAGAAGCTTTAACTGTTTAAAAAGAGCAGGAATATCAACAGTGCAAGATTTAGCAAATAAAACAGAAGCTGATATGATGAAAGTTAGAAATTTAGGTAAAAAATCATTAGATGAAGTCACAAATAAATTACACTCATTAGGGCTAGATTTTGCTCAAGAAGAGTAAATTCATGGAAGGAGGAAAACAAATTGGCAAAAAATAGAAAATTAGGTAGAACAACAGATCAAAGAATAGCAATGTTAAGAGTGCAAACAACAGACTTGATTTTAAATGGAAAAATCAAGACAACAGAAGCTAGAGCAAAAGAACTTAAATCAATAGTAGATAGTATTATATCACTTGCTATAAAAGAGAAAAATAACTTCGAAGAAGTTGAAGTAAAAGTAGTTCGTGCAAAACTTGATAGCAAAGGAAATAAAGTAACAGAAATTGCAAAAAGTAAAAATGGTAAAGAATATTTAAAAGTTGTTAAAGAAGAAATAACTGAAAAAAGACAAAAAGACATGCCTTCAAGACTAAATGCAAGAAGAAAGATAATGACAAAAATAAACAAAGTAAAAGATAGTGAAGGTAAAAATGTAGATTTACCAGCAAAACTATTTAATGAAATAGCACCAAAATATGAAGGAAGAGTTGGTGGCTACACAAGAATAGTAAAACTTGGAAAAAGAAGAGGAGACTCAGCAGAAATAGTTTTACTTGAATTACTATAATAAATAAAAAGCCCCAAGAATGATGGGGTTTTTTATTTATTAGATGCTAATTAAGGAGGAAATATAAATGGCAAAAAAAGATGTAAAAAACAAAGAACAAAAAATAAAAAAGCCACTAGATAAAAGGAAATTAATTCAAAATATTGTAATTATCATAATAATTGCAGCAATGCTTTTATCAGTTGCAGCAACGCTTATATATTACCTATTAAATTTATAAAAAGGAGAAAAAGTATATATATGAATACTAATGTTATAACAACAGTACCTAATAACTTGATGAATGTAGTAACATCATATGCACAAGATCTTTATGATAATCCATTAAGTTTAATTGTACTTATTATTGACATTACAATAGTTATACTTATATTAATGAAGCTATTTAAAATAGTAAAAGACTCAAGAGCATGGCAACTTTTGAAAGGAATATGCTTTTTAGTAATAGCAATGGGAATAAGCTCACTATTACACTTAAATATACTTAACTATATACTAACTTCTTTTATAACATATGGAACTGTATTTGTAGTGTTATTCCAACCAGAACTTAGACGTTCTTTAGAAGAACTTCGGAAGCAATAAATTAACAAGATTTTTTGGAATAGACAAGGATATAGAAACAAAAACAAAAGAAGAAATATATAAGGTAGCAATAGCAGCATTTGAGCTTTCAAAAGAAAAAACAGGAGCACTAATTGTAATAGAAAGAGACATTGAAATAAAAGACATAATAGCAAGTGGAGTAGCTATGGATTCAGAAATATCGCCACAATTACTTGTAAATATATTTGTACCCAAAACACCACTTCATGATGGGGCAGTAGTAATAAGTGGAGGAAGAATAAAAGCTGCGGCTTGTATGTTACCACTTGCAGGAGATAAAGATATAGCAAGAGAACTAGGAACAAGGCATAGAGCAGCAATAGGTATATCAAAAGAATCTGACAGTATAGCAGTAGTAGTATCAGAAGAAACAGGAAAGGTATCGATTGCAAAAGATCGGAACATTGATAGCAGATGTAAAAGAGGAAGCCTTAAAGAAAATACTAATAAAAAATTTAATTACAAAAAGAAAGTTAGAAACTAAGAAAAATAGGGTAGAATTAATAAAGAAACATAAACAAGAAAAAAAAGCAAACGAACAAAGCAAATAAATGCACGAACCTTTACATTGTTTTCACATTTAGTACACAAAGGAGTAGTAATATATTAGTATAGAAAACAAAAAATGGAGGAATTTGTAATGGAAGAAAATGAGAAATCTTTTAAGAGTGTAATAGTTCCTAAAAGTCATAATCATAGTTTTACAAAATCAGTTATTTTGCCTTTTATGTCAGGAATAATTGGTGCAAGTTTAGTAATAGGAATTTGTTTTGGAATACCCCAAATACAAGAAGCTATTTTTAGAAAAGAAGAAACACCTAGTACACAAATAATGCAACAAGGTAATAACAGTAACATGAGTGGAAATATAAATGCTCAAGCAATATCACTATCTGGATATTCTGAAACATCAATGGGAGTTGCAGACAAAGTTTTGCCATCAATTGTAGGAATTCAAATAGAATATAATGTAAGTTCATTTTTTGGACTAAGTGCACAAACAGCAACAGGCTCAGGAATAATTATATCAGAAGATCGGATACATCTTAACAAATAACCATGTAGTAAGTGGTACATCTTCATCTTCATATTATGAAGTAACAGAAGCAACATCTGTAAAAGTTACTTTATACAATGATGATACAGTATATGATGCAGAAATAGTCGGAAAAGATGATCAAACAGATTTAGCCGTAATTAAAATTAATAAAACAGGGCTTACGAAAGCAGAAATTGGAGATTCAGATTCAGTTCGTGTTGGAGAATTTGCAATGGCAGTAGGTTGTCCACTTGGACTAAATATAACTGCAACCTCAGGAATAATAAGTGCAATAAATAGAGAAGTTTCTACAACAGATGGAAAATATGTAGTAATTCAAACAGATGCTGCCATAAACTCAGGAAATAGTGGAGGAGCTCTAGTAAACAGTAAAGGTCAAGTAATAGGTATAAACACATTAAAGCTATCAGGAACAGGAGTAGAAGGAATAGGATTTGCAATTCCAATAAACTCTACAACAGACGTAGTAACAGAACTAATAGACCATAAAAAAGTTTTAAGACCATATGTAGGAATAGAAGGAATGACAATAGATTCAGATTTGTCAAAACAATATAATCTACCAGAAGGAGTATATGTGAGGAAAGTAGAAGATTTCTCACCAGCTCAAAAATCAGGATTAAAAGCAGGAGATGTAATCTTAGAAGTAGAAGGAAAAAAAGTAACAAAAGTTGATGAAATAAATGAAATAAAAGCACAACATAAAATAGGAGACAAAATAAAAATCAAAATAAACAGCAACAAGGAAGAAAAAGAAATAGAATTAATATTAGAAGAACAACCATAAAACAAAGAAAGTACACTTTGGTATTTGCAAAGTGCACTTTCTTTGTTTTAATATTTACTATTCCAAGCGATAGAAAAAAATTTATTAACCAAGACACAAAATTATATAAAATCATTAACAAATCACTTGAAAAAACAATTAAGTATGATATAATAATCTCAAGTTAAAAAACAATAAAAAAGGAGCAAAAAAACATGACCCCACACAATGAAGCAAACATAGGAGACATAGCAAAAATAGTAATAATGGCAGGAGACCCCCTAAGAGTAAAATACATCGCAGAAAACTTTTTAGAAAAGCCAAAACTAGTAAATTCTATAAGAGGAATGTATTGTTATACAGGTAAATACAAATCAAAAGAAATATCAGTTATGGCACATGGTATGGGTATACCAAGCATGGGGATTTACTCTTATGAACTATTTAATATCTATGATGTTGATGTAATAATCAGAATAGGATCTTGTGGAGCAATAAAAGAGACTCTAAGCTTAAATGATATAATCTTAGTAAATCGTTCATATACAGAAGGAAATTATGCATACAATTTTGATAATAAACATCAACAAATAGCAGAGAGCACAAATGAAATAAATGAAATAATAGAACAAACTGCAATAGACAAAAAGATTAAATATGTAAAAGGTGATATGCTTTGTAATGAATGCTTTGATCTATATCTACCAGAAAAGGATGCAGTAGTTTCAAGAGCACCAAAAGATATAGAACTACTTGGCAGTGAAATGGAAGCGTTTGCATTATTTTATAATGCAAAAAGAGAAAATAAAAAAGCAGCCTGCATTTTAACTGTTGTAGATGTACCAAAACAGGCAAAAGGATTAACAGCAACTGAGCGAGAAAAATCTTTAAATACAATGATAGACTTAGCATTAGAAACAGCAATAAAAATATAAATAAGGAGAAAAAAATGGAAAAAATATTAATATTTGGACATAAAAATCCAGACACAGATTCAATTACATCAAGTATAGTAATGGAAAATTTAGAAAAAAAACTAGGAAACAAAGAAGCAAAAGCGTATAAATTGGGAAAAATAAATAAAGAAACAGAATTTGTACTAAATTATTTTAATGTAGAAACACCTGAAACTCTGGAAAAATTAGAAGAAAAAGCAAATATAATTTTAGTTGATCATAATAATTTCTTAGAAAGTGTAGAAGGGATAGAAAAAGCAAATATATTAAAAGTTATTGATCATCATAGAATATCTGGGTTTGAAACTGCGGGACCATTATTTTACATGGCAGAACCAGTAGGATGTACAGAAACAATACTTTATGATTTATATAAAAAATATAATATAGAAATAGATAAAACAATAGCAGGACTTATGCTAAGTGCTATTATTTCAGATACATTATTATTTAAATCACCAACATGTACAGAAAAAGATATAAAAGCATCAAAGGAATTGGCAAATATTGCAGAAATAGATTTAGAAAAATATGGAATGGAAATGTTAAAAGCAGGAACAGATTTAAGTGACTTTAGTGAAGAAGAACTAATAAATATAGATTCAAAAAATACAACAGCAAATGGTGTAAATATTCAAGTAGCACAAGTAAATACAGCAAGTATAGAAGAAGTATTAAAAGATCAAGAAAAAATAGAAATAGCAATACAAAATTTCATAAAAGAAAACAATATTGACATATATGTATTACTAATTACAGATATAATAAATAGTAATTCAGAAGCAATAATATTAGGAGATAGAGCAGATATTGCAGAAACTGCATTTGGAGGAAAAATTCAAAACAATAAAATGTTTTTAGAAGGTGTAGTATCTAGAAAAAAGCAAGTACTTCCAAAAATTGTAGAAAATGCATAAATTAATGATATTTAATAAAAAACTTTAAAGATTTTCTTAATTAGAATGAAAATTCTAACATATAAATAAGGAGGAAAAACTTATGGCAAATATTAAATTAGACTTAAAAAACACAAATATAGGGATGGACAAAATTTTAGAATATAAAAGTGAGGTCAAAGAAATAGATGACAGATTAAGAAAAGACCCAAACAATGAAAAAGAATTTTTAGGATGGTTAGAGCTTCCAACTAATTATGACAAAGAGGAATTTGAAAGAATAAAAAAAGCAGCAAAAAAAATTCAAGAAGATTCTAAGGTATTTGTAAGCATAGGAATAGGAGGTTCATATTTAGGAGCAAGAGCAGTTATAGATTGCCTAACTAGTACATTTTATAACTATAAAGAACAAAATACTCCACAAATGCTATATGCAGGAAACAATATAAGTCCAGTATATTTAAATGAGCTAATAGAGTTAATAGGAGATAGAGACTTTTCAATAAATGTAATATCAAAATCAGGAACAACTACAGAACCAGCAATTGCATTTAGAGTGTTTAGAGAGATTTTAGAAAATAAATACGGAGTAGAAGAAGCAAGAAAAAGAATATATGTTACAACAGACAAAGCAAAAGGAGCTTTAAAAGAACTTGCGAATGAAGAAGGATATGAAACTTTTGTAGTTCCAGATAATATCGGAGGAAGATACTCAGTTTTAACAGCAGTTGGACTCTTGCCAATTGCAGTAGCTGGAGTAAATATAGATGAATTAATGCAAGGAGCAAAGGACGCACAAGACAAATATGTAGATAGTGATTTAAAGTATAATGAATGTTATCAATATGCTGTTGTAAGAAATATTCTTAATAAAAACCTAAAAGAGATAGAACTTTTAGTAAATTATGAGCCAAAAATGCACTATTTCACAGAATGGTGGAAACAACTATATGGAGAAAGCGAAGGGAAAATGGCAAGAGGAATATTCCCAGCAGGAGTAGATTTTACAACAGATTTACACTCAATGGGACAATATATCCAAGAAGGAAAAAGGCATTTATTTGAAACAGTAATAAATATAGAAGAATCAGCTAGTGATATATTGATGAAGGAAGAAGAAGATAACTTAGATGGTTTAAATTATTTAAGTGGTAAAACGATGGACTATGTTAATAAAAAAGCAATGGAGGCAACAATTGAAGCACATGTAACGGGAGGAGTACCAAATATAGTAATAAATGTAGATAGACTTGATGCAAAAGCAATTGGGCATTTAATATACTTTTTTGAACTTGCTTGTGCAATGTCTGGAAATATATTAGGAGTAAATCCATTTAACCAACCAGGAGTTGAAGAATATAAGAAAAATATGTTTAGACTACTTGAAAAACCTGGATATTAAAAGAATATGAAATCGAGTAGGAACTGAATAATTATTTTATTCAGTGTCCTCTCACACCACCACTGCATGCCGTTCGGCACA
>CANSNA010000039.1 GCA_947648255.1 uncultured Clostridium sp.
CCTTGTCTTTGTTTGTGTTTTGGATTTTCACAAATTACTCTTATAACACCTTTTCTTTTAATGATTTTGCATTTTTCGCACATTTTCTTTACTGATGGTCTTACTTTCATTTTGTAACCCTCCCTTTCGGCTTAGTCATAGTTTTTTTCTATATTTTGTAGTTTGACATTTTAATATATTTTATTTGTCTCTCCATGTAATACGACCTCTTGTTAAGTCATATGGAGAAAGTTCAAGTTTTACTTTATCTCCTGGTAATATTTTTATATAATTCATTCTAAGTTTACCTGAAATATGTGCTAAAACTTGATGTCCATTTGTAAGTTCTACTTTAAATGTTGTATTAGGTAGTGTCTCAAGCACTGTTCCTTCTACTTCAATTACGTCTTCCCTTGCCAATCTACATTCCTCCTAAAACTTTTTACATTGTATAAAAATTCTTCATAGACAACTGAAAAATCTATACTATATAATTTTGCTTGTATTTTTTATATTTCCTCTTGTATAATTAACTAATCAATTATACCGCACTTCTAAAGTATTGTCAATACTTTAGGTTCATTTTCTGTAACTAAAATTGTATTTTCGTAATGTGCTGCAAGACTACCGATCTTCTGTTACTATTGTCCACCCATCTTCAAGCTCACATATTTCTGGATTTCCTGCTATTACCATAGGTTCAATTGCAAGTGTCATACCGTTTTTCAATTCTCGGACCTTTTCCTGGTTTCCCATAATTAGGTATTCCTGGATCTTCATGCATTTCTCTTCCGTATTCCGATGCCCTTGAAATTCTTTTACAACTGAGAAGCCATTCTTTGCCACAAATTCACCTATTGCATGAGAAATATCTCCTATTCTAAATCCTGGTTTTGCAAATTTTATTCCCTCAAAAAATGCCTTTTTTGTTACTTCTACTAGCTTCTCTGCTTCTTTTGACCCTTTGCCTACTATATACGTTCTTGCTGCATCTCCATTGTATCCATTTTTTAATGCAACTAAATCTATGCTAACTACATCTCCATCTTTTAAATGAACTCTATCTGATGGGATACCATGTATTACTTCATCATTTACAGATGCACATATTGCATTTGGAAATGGCATAACTCCTTTTTCATAACTAGGATATCCTTTTTGTGCAGGGATTCCACCATTTTCTAGTATTACTTTTTCTGCTAGTTTATCTAAATCTAAAGTGGTCATCCCTGACTTTATATTATTTTCTATTTCTTTATGGACAAGAGCAACTATCTTGCAAGCTTCTTTTATTAATTCAATTTCTCTTTTAGATTTTATTTCTATCATTCTAGATGTTAGAAGACTAGAATTTAGAACTTAATGTTCTTTATTCTTGCTTCTTTGTTTCACCTCTTTATTTTAGCTTTTTGATCAATTCTTCCGCAACATCTGCTCCCATTTTGTTTATTTCAATGCTTACTGTTTCTGTTTGTAGAATTCCCCTTTTGCTATAATAATCAACTAGTGGACTTGTTTTTTCTTCATATACTTCTAGTCTTTTCTTTATTGCCTCTGGATCTGCATCGTCTCCTCTTTGTTTTACTGGTGCACCACATTTATCACAAATTCCTTCTACTTTTGGTGGGTTTAATTTTGTGTTATAAGTTGTTTTGCAGTCTTGATTTGTACAAACAATTCTTGTTAGCATTCTATCTATAATCTCTTCTTTTGGTGTTACTAAATTTACAACTAAATCTACCTTTTTACCCATATTTTTAAGCATTTCGTCTAATTTTTCTGCTTGCTCTATTGTTCTTGGGAAGCCATCTAATATTGCACCATTTTTTGCATCTTCATCGTTTAATCTGTTTTCTAACATTGGTACAGTTATATTGTCTGGTACTAAGTCACCTTTTGAAATATATTTATTTGCTTCTATTCCAAGGGCTGTTTCTTCAGCAATATTTTTTCTAAAAATATCTCCTGTTGAAACTTGCGGAATGCCTAGCTCATTACTAAGTATTCCTGCGACAGTTCCCTTACCAGTGCCTTGAGCTCCTAACATTATTAATATCATATTTACCTCTCATTCTTCGTTCAAACAAAAATTAGTTTGAAATCTCTTATTCTAAAAATCCTTTGTAGTGTCTCATTACAAGTTGTGATTCTAATTGGTTTACAACTTCTAGTGCAACACCAACTACGATTAGAATTGATGTACCACCAAATGCTATATTTAAGCTTGTAAATCTAAGTAACATTGGAAGGATCGCAATTATTGCTAAGTAAATTCCTCCAAACCAAGTTAGTTTAGATATTATTGAAGATAAATAGTCTGTTGTTGGTTTTCCAGCTCTTATACCTGGAATAAAACCACCTTGTCTTTTTATATTATTTGATACTTCTGCTGGGTTAAAGGTTGCAAAAGTATAGAAAAATGTAAATGCCACTATTAATATTAAGTAAACAACAGCGTTTGCTATTGCATATCCAAGTGGAATGCTAGATGATGAAGTTGCAGCAGAGAAATTGTACACTACACTCCAAAATCCTGAGGCTGTAGCTATGTTTGGGTTAAACATAGGTATTATTTGTGCTGGAAATGTTAAAAATGATGATGCAAAAATTATTGGTAATACTCCTGCCATTGCAAGTTTTAATGGTATATGAGTGCTTTGACCACCGATACATTTTTCTTCCAACTACTTTTTTAGCATATTGAACTGGTACACGTCTTTCTGCTTCTTGTACAAATACAACTGCACCAATTAATATAATTGCTCCTATTATTACTGCTAATGCTGTAATTAAACCTGTTGTAGAGAAGCCTGTGGCTACTCCAAATACTAGATTATATATTGTTCTAACACTACTTGGAAGACCTGCTAGAATACCTACAAAGATTATTACAGATATTCCATTTCCAATACCTTTGTCTGTAATTTGATCTCCAAGCCACATAAGTATTGATGTACCACCTATTAATGATACTACAAATAAAGCTGCTGTTAAGAACCCTTCGTCTACAAATATTCCTGATTTTTTATATGCTAAATAGATTCCTAAGCTTTCTATTAATGCTAATACTATTGTAAGTATTTTTGTATATTTGTTTAATTTTGCTCTTCCTGCTTCCCCTTCTTCTTTAGAAAGTCTTTCAAGTGCAGGGATGACCATTGCAAGCAATTGTATAACAATTGATGCTGTAATATATGGACTTATACTCATAGCAAATAGTGAAAGTCTTGAAAAAGCTCCTCCTGAGATTAAGTCTATAAGACCTGTTATTCCGATTATCTCCTCCAAGTGCTTCTGATAATGCTACACTATCTACTCCTGGTACTGTAATATAACATCCTAGTCTAAATATTACGATAAGTAATAGTGTATATAATAGTTTTTTTCTTACGTCTGGGGTTTTGAGTGCATTTTTTATTGTTTGAAACAATTAAATCACCTCAATCTTTCCGACCTGCAGCTTCGATCTTTTCCTTTGCTGTTTTTGTAAATCTTTTAGCTGTTACATTTAATTTTTTATCTAGCATGCCAGTTCCTAATATTACTATTCCATCATTTATTTTGCTAATTATTCCTTCTTTTAAAAGGCTTTCTGCAGTTACATCTGTACTTTCAGATTTATTTAACATTGTAAGTGTTACTTCTATATATTTTTTAGCGTGAATATTAGTAAATCCTCTTTTTGGTAGTCTTCTATATAATGGTGTTTGACCACCTTCAAAGCCACGTCTTACTCCTCCACCAGATCTAGCCTTTTGTCCTTTATGTCCTCTTCCAGATGTTTTACCAAGACCTGAACCAACTCCACGTCCTACTCTTGTTCTTTTTTCTTTTTCTATCGCTGGTTTTAATTCTCCTAGTTTCATTTACTATCGCACCTCCTATTTTGCTTTTATTTTCTATTATTTAAGAAATTATTTTGTTCTTAAATTAAGGTCTATTTGCCTTATTTTACTATAGTATTTCTTCTACTTTTTTGCCTCTCTTTTTAGCAACTTCTTGTACTGTCATCATACTGCTAAGAGCATTTATTGTTGCATAAACAACGTTTCTTGGGTTGTTTGTTCCAATAACTTTTGTTCTTATATCTTTATATCCAGCAAGTTCTAGTACTGGTCTTACGCTTCCTCCAGCTATAACTCCTGTACCTTTTTCAGCAGGTTTTAACATTACTCTTGCGGCTCCTGCTTCTCCAACATATTCATGTGGTATAGTTGTTCCTATAACTGGAACTTCTACTAAATTTTTCTTAGCATCTTGAATAGCTTTTTTTATAGCATCTGGAACCTCAGCAGCTTTACCTGAACCTACTCCAATATGTCCATTTTCGTCGCCAACTACAACTACTGCACTAAATCTGAAAGTTCTACCACCTTTAACAACTTTTGCAACTCTGCTTATGGCTACTACTTTTTCTTTTAATTCCATTTGGCTGTTATTTTCTTCCATTTCTTCTAAGATTTCCTCCTTTTCTCTTATTTTCTAGTCTTTAATTTATTTTGTTTAGTTTAGAATTCTAATCCTCCTTCACGTGCAGCTTCTGCAAGCTCTTTAACTACACCGTGATATATATATCCACTTCTATCAAAAACTACTGTTTTTATTTTTTTATCAATTGCTCTTTTTGCAATTAGTGTTCCAACTTCTTTTGCAGCTTCTTTATTACTATATTTTGTTTTAACTTCTTTATCCATAGTAGATGCTTGCACAAGCGTTGTTCCAGCTACATCATCGATTATTTGTGCATATATATTTTTATTGCTTCTATACATACATAATCTTGGTCTTTCTGCTGTTCCTGAAATTTTTGTACGAACACGAACGTGTCTTCTTTCTCTTTCAAGCTTTCTATCTGTTTTTGAAACCATGTTCTTTCTCCTTTCATCTAATTATTTGAGCCTTCTTTATTAATGTTCTCAGTTTTTATCTGTCACTACTTAATTTTCAAACTTTATTTCTTACCTGTTTTACCTTCTTTTCTTCTAATTACTTCATAACTGTATTTAATTCCTTTTCCACCATAAACCTCAGGTAATCTCTTTGTTCTAATTTCTGCTGCTGTTTGACCTACTAATTCTTTATCAATTCCTTTAACTATAATTGTATTTGGATTTGGTACATCAAATGTAATTCCGTTTGGTGCTTTATACATTACAGGGTGAGAATATCCAAGTATTAAATTTAAGTCATTACCTTGTTTTTGTACTCTATAACCAACACCGTTTACTTGTAATTCTTTTGTAAATTCTTCTTTTACACCTATTACCATATTGTTTATTAATGTTCTTGTTAACCCATGTAAGCTTTTCATTTCTGTTTCATCATTAGGTCTTTTTACTGTTAGTTTTCTATCTTCTATTTTAATTTCTAATTTTTCATTTATATCTCTTTCTAAAGTTCCTTTTGGTCCTTTAACAGAAATATGATTACCTTGAACGTTAACTTCAACACCTTCTGGAATAGTAATTGGGTTATTACCTATTCTTGACATTTTATATTCACCTCTCGTTCTAGATACTAGATATTAGAAAATCTGCATAGTATATCAATTTTCCATTCTAGCCCTTCTATTTCTAATTTCTATTTTTCTAACTTCTAAATTACCATACGTATGCTAGTACTTCTCCTCCTAGACCTACTTTTCTTGCTTCTTTGTCTGTCATTATTCCTTTTGAAGTAGATACAATTGCAATTCCTAAACCATTTAGAACTTTTGGTAAATCTTCTTTAGAAGCATATACTCTTAGTCCTGGTTTGCTTATTCTCTTTATTCCTGCAATAACTCTAGTTCCTTTTTCGTCATATTTTAGAGTTACTCTGATTGTTCCTTGAACATCATTTTGTATTTCTTCAAAAGATTTTATATATCCTTCTTTAAATAATATATCTGCTATAGCAACTTTCATTTTTGATGCTGGGATATCTACTGTTTTATGTTTGCTACTATTTGCATTTCTTATTCTTGTTAACATATCAGCTATTGGATCAGTTGTATTCATTATTTTCTCTTCCTCCTTTTCTTCTATTTTGTAGAAACTAAATGCTAAAACTCTTTTTAAGCTTTAATTTCTAAATTCTAATTTACCAACTGGCTTTTTTTACTCCTGGAATTTCTCCTTTATGTGCTAGTTCTCTAAAGCATACACGGCAAATTCCATATTTTCTAATATAAGCATGTGGTCTACCACATATTTTACATCTGTTATATTCTCTTGTTTTATATTTTTGTGGTCTTTGCTGTTTTATTATCATTGATTTTTTTGCCATATGAGTTTTTTTATCTCCTTTCTTCACTAGAAATCAATCTCTTTTAATTTCTAGTTTCTAAAATCTAAGCTTTAAAAGGCATTCCTAAAAGTGCTAGTAATTCTTTTGCTTCTTCGTTAGATTTAGCAGTTGTAACAAATATAATGTCCATACCTCTTAATTTATCAATTTTATCGTATTCTATTTCAGGGAAAATTAATTGTTCTTTAATTCCCATTGAGTAGTTTCCTTTTCCATCAAATGCTTTATCTGAAACTCCTCTAAAATCTCTTATTCTTGGCATTGCAACATTAAATAGTTTATATGCAAATTCATACATTTTTGTAGATCTTAAAGTTACTTTACAACCTACATTTGCACCTTCTCTTAATTTAAATGCAGCTATTGATTTTTTAGCTTTTGTGATAATTGGTTTTTGTCCTGTTATCAAGCTTAAATCATTTATTGCATTATCTAATGCTTTTGGATTATCTCTTGTATCTCCTAAGCCTATATTTATAACTATTTTTTCTAATTTTGGTACTTCCATAACTGATTTATAGTTAAATTTTTTCATTAATGCTGGAATTACTTTTTCTTCATATTGCTTTCTTAGTTTTTCCATAGTCTTTTAATTCCTCCTTTCTTGACTATTTTATTTTAGCTTTGCATTTTCTGCAAATACGTACTTTTTCATCTTTTTCTATTTCATAACCTATTCTTGTAGGTTTACCACATTTTGGACATACTACATTTAATTTGCTAGCATGTATTCCACATTCTATTGGTATTATTCCACCTTCTTCACCTTGTTTTTTAGGCTTTATATGTTTTTTTCTTATATTTACACCTTTTACAATTACTTTTTCAGTTTTTGGCATAACTTCTAAGACTTCTCCTTTTTTATCTTTATCATTTCCTGATAATACGTAAACTGTATCGCCTTTTTTTATTTTCATAATTTCACCTCTTTTTTAGTTAATAAAATTCTGCTCATAGTATTCTATTGTTTAAGCACTTCTAATAGGGTTACACTTCTTTAGTCTTTATTGAAAATGCCCAGAGGACATTTAAATTTACAGACTAAAGAACTTCTGGAGCTAGTGATAATATTTTCATATATTCTTTTTCTCTTAATTCTCTAGCAACTGGACCAAATATACGAGTTCCTTTTGGTGTTCCGTCTTCACGGATTATTACTGCTGCATTTTCATCGAATTTTATATATGAACCATCATGACGTCTTACTCCTTTTTTGCTTCTTACTACAACAGCTTTTACTACATCACCTTTTTTTACAACTCCTCCTGGTGTAGCATCTTTGACAGAAGCAACTATTACATCTCCAATGTTTGCATATCTTCTATATGAACCACCTAAACATCTAATGCACATAATTTCTTTTGCACCAGTGTTATCAGCTACTTTTAATATACTTTGTTGTTGAACCAT
>CANSNA010000040.1 GCA_947648255.1 uncultured Clostridium sp.
TGAAGTGCTTAAATATCAACACTTCTAGCTGTTTTCTCTAATACAACAGGGGATTCAAGTAAGTTGTATACTTATACTGGATTAAATGATGGGCAGACATATTGGATAAGAGTGGTTGTGACAGATAATACAGGTAATATAGGAAAGTCAGTAACAGACAATGAAACAGGAACAAGTGTGAGTACGCCAAGTGCAAATACAAATCCATATAACTTAACAACAAGTGCACCAACTAATTTAAGAAGTACAACGAGCTTAACAATAACAGCCAGTGCAACAGATAATGAACAGACAACGTTATACTATGATTTATATTGGAATGGAAATTCGACAGTAACAGAAACAAAACAAGGTACAAGAGGAAATACAGTTACTTTTACTGCAAGAAATGGACTGATACAAGCAACACAATATCTTTGGAAAATAGTTGTTAGAGATGGACTTGGTGGAAAGAAAGAATTATCTAGTAGTGCTTACACTAACTGCCCAGGTCCTTTGGTAGGATGGGCGTCATGTACAAGTTGTGCTGGTTATGGTTTGTTATGCGTGCAACATGGTAATACCAACTGTTTCAGACTAAGCTCTAATATAAATGATACTTATACTATGGACTGTAAATTATGCAAAATTAAAACAACCCAAATCTCATATAATTCATTTATAGATCATTATAGCCAAACCACTAGTGCAGCTGCTACTTTGGTGTGTACAACTTGCAATCGTAAGGTAGGAATGATGGGTTATACTCCGTGGGTAAAAATATGTTCCTCTTGCGACGGATACGGAGTGTGTGTTTCTTATTGTAAGCATGGATATACGACATTGCACAGCATTTGATAAGATTTGCATTTTCATTTTTGAGGGATGATAGATTGTTTTCAGATATATTATATTAGTTTGTGAAGTTTTACAGTTGTTAATTAGCTGACACTTTATGCTATCAAAAATAATTAAAAAATATTTTTAAAATTTATTATACTGAATTGTGAATTTCTATACTCTCAATTGAAGTAAAATGAAAAAGTTACATAGTTTTAATTAACAAAAATTCAAATATCATTGATAAGATTTAACAAATTGATGTTGTGTTTCTACAAATATTACACTATAAATAGAAAAAACAATTTATTTTGCTTTAGAAATCTATTCAAAATCAGTAATTTATTAATTATAACAAATTAACACTTATATGTGAAAATACTAGAAAGACTTTTAAATTTTTTTAGGTTGTTAACAGTATGATCAAAAATATGAAATTAATTTTATATTTCGATCATACTGTTTTTTAGCTTAATTTTGCTATATTGTTATTATTATGTGCTAAATTAAAATATTTTTTATAAAAAAGTTAGAATTTTAATTGCTATTTTACATTTTATATTTATAACTTTATTTGCTTCCTTTTATTGCATCATACAAGTGATATTGTTATACTTATGTGCCAATAGATATAGTCATATTTTATCATTAAGTATGTTGAGATCTTCACATATTAATCCAACATACAATTATTACTTTAAATATATATTTGGTTCTAATTATTTTCCATTATTTTATAAGTACTTTGTTTAAAATCTATTCTATCCATGTTACTCAAGTATATGTTCCTTATACTTACCATGTATGCAGTGCAATTGCTTATAAAAATACCCATGACTACAGTTCTCAATAGTCTCCCCACTACCGTTACAAGTCGGACATGCAATCAAATGAGTCTGATTGTTAGCAGTCAAGATTCCCTGACAACCAAGATGTTCGGCAGAGCTAGTACCGGCAGGCATAATTTCCACACTTTGAGCACTTATATCCGAATATCGGACCCACGTACTGACATGAGGTCCATGAACAAGTGACATAGCAATCATACGCATGTGAAACCATCCCCCCATCTTCACTACAAACGGATGAGAGACCGACCACAATGTTTACAAGTAATAAGAACTCCTCCTGCACAATTTGAATCATTCCCTGGACAATTAGTATATGCACTGGCTGATGTTCCAATACATGTTCCACCAACCCTATCTCGTACAACTATTTTCCAAGAATAGCTTGTTCGTTTTGCTAATCCTGTTTTTGCTGTAAATGTTACTGTATTTCCTCTTGTACCTTGTACTGTTTGAGTTACTGTTGAACTTCCATTCCAATATAAATCATAGTATAGTGTAGTTTGTTCATTATCTGTCGCACAGGCTGTTATTGTTAGACTTGTTGTATTAGAGAATTAGTCACTATAGTCCTTTAATTTCAATCGTTTTATAACTTTTGATTTATATAGAAAGCATTTTACTTTTAATGTATTTTTTCTTAAGAATTATTAAAAATGAAAACTTTAAAATGAATTTTAAACAAGATAATATATTGAGATATCTCTATACAAATCATCATATTAAATTTGCTAAAATATAAATAAATGGCAAATAGAGGTATTTAAAATCATACTATAAAGATTATAAAATAATTAAAGTGAAAATTGTGTTTATCGAAACTACAAAATTTTTCACTTTAACTTATCCTAAAATTAATTTAATTTATTTCCTTTAATTGAATTTAACAATAGAACTTTACATCTTCTGTTTCAAAAAATGCTTTCCATTCATCCACAATTGTACCATAGTTGGTTGTTATAATTTCTAATAGTTTATTTAATTCATTTGTTGGTATTTTTCCATTATTATTAGCAAGTAAGCTTCCTCCATTTTTGGTTAACCAAACTTTAGTAGCATTAATTGTAGGACGTCCTTTTGATATGTGCACATGAATAGGTTCAACATTTTCTTTTGCCCAGAAAAATACTCTATATCCAAAAATTTCTAATATATTAGGCAATGTGTAAACCTCCTTCTCTAGCCCATTTGAAAAAGTACTGAATCCCTCTTTCAACAATCTCTTTAAATCTTGCTATTTCTTCCTCTGTGTAATTTCCTTCTTTATAAATAATTTTATAACTTGGAAGTTCAAATCTTACACTATCAAAGCCATCTTCAGTAGGTCTTTCAAAGTGTACATATAATATTTCTTCGTCTTTCTCATTTATTTTTATATCTGAAAAAACTGCTTGTGTTTCGTCTGAATACTTGCAGAACGGATACATCATTTTTAACACTTCCTTTCTAATTTATTTTACCATATATTCATTAATTTTACTACTATTTTGATGTAAAATATTTAAATACGTAATTTTTTACAGATAGATTTAATAACAATGCAATATATTGTATTGTTTGTTAAGTAAAATGTTAGGAGTAAAGCATATACAATAGCTGGTGTCATAATATGATAAGTCTTTCTAAAAGTATTAATTCTATTGAACTGCCCTGTTTTATTAGATGAACGACGATGTAGCACTTGTGTATCAATGAATGCATGAATGTTTTTGTTACAAAGATGCATCGGAATTTTCTCATATAATTCAATATACAATTGTTACTTTAAATGTACCTTTAATTCTAATTATTTTCCATTTGTATTAATTTTAATATCATATATGATCTCTATCGTCTGATGCTATACTTTGCTTAAAATCTATTCTAATTAGTTTACTAGATGTCTAAACTCATAACTTCATTTTAGCATAATTTTTAAATGCATTTGTATTATAAAATAAGTTTTGAACTATTGAAATATCAATACTTCTAACCATTTTCTCTAATACAACAGGGGATTTAACAAAACAGTATACATATAATGGTTTAAAAGATGGTCAAACTTACTACATAAGAGTAGTAGTAACAGACAATGCAGACAACCAAGGAAAAAGTGCAGGAGACAGCGAAGCAGGAACAACCATCTCAACCCCAAGTGCTAACACCCCACCATATAACTTAACAACAAGTGCTCCAACAAACCTAAGAAGTACAACAAGCCTAACAATAACAGCAAGCGCAACAGACAATGAACAAACAACACTATATTATGATTTATACTGGAACGGAAGCACAACAGTAACAGAAACAAAATCTGGAACAAAAGGAACTGCAGTAACATTTAATGCAATAATAGGATTAAGCCAAGCTACAGAATATTCTTGGAAAGTTGTAGTAAGAGATAATGTAGGAGGACAGCAATTTGGGCCCTCAGTCAGTGTTTACACGAATTGCTCGGGAAGGACATATTATTGCGGTGGACCGTATAACGGGCAGTGCAGGAGATTGTGGAGGAGGATATCTCTGTGCCATATGCACTACATGTAAGGGAGCTCTAACCGAAGCATCACCTATGAGCTCGGGAAAATGCACATCATGCGGAACCATCGAACCTTATATAACTATGTACGGAAAGGAATGCAAAAATTGCGGAACAGTATCTCCAGATAGAGGAAATTGTAGGTGCGAATACTGCTACACGACATACGGCTATACGAGGCTACTTTCGTACTATAAAGACGGGGTGGTGGTGCCTAGAAATAACACTGAGACGTGTCCAACGTGTCATGGGACGGGTCAGGAAAACGTGTCTTGTGGGCACCGTCGGAGTGAGTGGACAACATTACTACTGCACACATAATAGTAGTGGTGGGGAGCATATTTTATGAGATTGTGATAATATGATTGTCGTTTTAGGTGCAACCTACACAGATGGCAGGTCAGGGAAGAGTTGTAGAATAAAATATGCTGTGAAACTGTAAGGAATCATGGGAAAGTCGTGAGGAAATTGATGGTGAGACGTGTTTGGGGCATGTAGATTTGATGAGTGGCGACATAATGTCCCTCTACGATATCAGGAAGATTTGGCTATTCAATTATAACATTTTTAATACTTTTATGTGCAAAACCCAGAAAAACAGTAAGCGGTCAAAGAAAGTGCGTAGTGACCTTTCCTCCTCAAAACTGTTAAAATAGATGTCAGCAGGGATAAAAAATGGATAGAGAATATACCGAAGAAGAAAAAGCAAAATACTGTCACAGATTTAAAAATTGTACATTATAAAAAAACAACAAAAAGAATTGTCAGAGTTTTTAAATGATGGAAGGATACCAATTTTCAATAGTTTAGCAGAACGTTCTATCAGACCATTTGCAGATACACAAGCTGGTGCAAATGCTACAATGTATTCTATTATAGAGAGTGCTAAAGTAAACAATTTGAATATTTGGAAATATATGAACTATCTCTTAGAAAAGCTTCCACAAGTTGAAAATCTAAATGATGAAAATATTTTTGCAAAATATCTTCCTTGGTCTTAAGAACTACCAAAGGGAATAAGAAATTTCAATGTAGAGTATGAAAACTTAAGGCTACAGAATAAAAATTTAGCTTAGCTGAATGAGAAAAAATCTCGATGTACATCGATTTTGTACTATCGAGATTTTTTATTACTACGATCACAAGAACTAGCGCATCCTCTTTGATCGCTTACCTCTTTTTTAGTTGCAGTAGTGTATTTTATTAGTTAAAATTAAATGCCTACAGTGTGCTCTACCCCACTCGTGTTATGTAAACAAAATTTGTGTGAGATCGTATAGCCATGGATACAAGCTTCTTTATGCGAGCCTTGACCTTTACAGTATTCGCAGCGCGTAGGTAAGAAATATGCCGCGAGCCTTGACTCCGTTTTACTCAGAATGCTGCGATGGTCGGTGCAAACATATACGTAACCCGAAATCCACACGGTCGAACGTGAAGTTTTTCTTCTAAACGTCGTCGTCCTATTGCAAACTCTGTCCGTCCCAGTCTCAACGACCTGACATACTGATGTAATGTCAGAGGACTCTATTTCTCCTTCCCACGTACCCATTGCCCCATAACTTCCTTTACCGGAGCAATAAGAGCAAGTAACAGACTTGTAACCGACACAAGACTGATCATTTCCCGGACAGTTTGTGTATGCACTTGTGGATGCTCCGTTTTGCTCACCTCCAGCTCCGTCTCGTACTACTATTCTCCAAGAGTATATGGTTCTTTTTGTTAGTCCTGTTCTTGCTGTGAATGTTACTGCAGTTCCTTTTGTCCCAGATTTTGTTTCGGTTACTGTTGAGCTGCCATTCCAGTATAGGTCATAGTATAGTGTATCTTGTTCGTTGTCTGTTGCGCTGGCTGTTATTGTTAGGATTGTTGTGCTTCTTAGGTTTGTTGGTGCACTTGTTGTTAGGTTGTATGGGTTTGTGTTTGCGCTTGGAGTTGAGATAGGTGTTCCTGCTTCGTTATCTCCTGCTGACTTACCTACATTTCCAGCATTGTCTGTTACAAGTACTCTAATATAGTATGTTCTACCGTCACTTAAGCCAGTATATGTATACTGCTTACTCGAATCCCTTGTTGTATTAGAGGAATAACATTGTAACGCTTATGTATCAATAAGTGTAGCTATATTTTTATCACAAAAATGCATCGAGATTTTCAAATATAATTCAATAACAATTATTACTTTAAATATACCTCTAGTTCTAATTATTTTTCATTTGTAGCAATCTTAATGTTATATATGATGATCTTATTGTCTAATAATATATTTCGCCTAAAATCCATTTTAATTAGTTTATTAGATAGCTAAATTTATAACTTCATTTTAGTATAATTTTTAAATGCATTTGCATTATAAAATAAGTCTTAATCTATTGAAATATCAGTACTTCTAGCTGTTTCCTCTAATACAACAGGGGATTTGAGTAAGACTTATACTTATACTGGACTAAATGATATGCAGACATATTGGATTAGAGTGGTTGTAACAGATAATGCAGGAAATGCTGGGAAATCAGCGGAAGATAATGGTGGAACGCAAATAGCAACGCCTAGTGCTAATACACCACCATATAATCTAACAACGAGTGCTCCAACAAATCTAAGAACTACGACAAGTCTAACAATAACAGCAAGTGCAACAGATAATGAACAGACAACACTATATTATGACTTATATTGGAATGGAAGTTCAACAGTAACTCAAACTGTACAAGGTACAAGAGGGAATACAGTAACATTCACAGCAAGAACAGGCTTAAAGAAGAGAACAAGCTATTCATGGAGAATAGTTGTACGAGATGGAGTTGGTGGACAACAAAATGGCACATCCACAAATGCATACACAAATTGTCCTGGAAATGATAGTGGTTGTAATCCACAGCGGTATAATATCTTGCCCAAACTGTGGAGGCACGGGACTGATATGTCCCATATGTCAAGGTCCAACTACAAGGTCGGCTGGAGAACATCGAACCACTTGTAACCATGGTATTTCTGTATATAACTGGCACTGCCAGAGTGGTTGTGATTGGTGCTATCGTCAGCGGTTTCGAGTACCTGTATTGCAAAACTTGCGACGGCGCAACGACGGTAATATGCCCAAAACGTTACAAATATTCAGATCTTCGCTCAAATTGTCCAAATTGCAAACGGGTCTGGTTCGACAGGAGCTGTTTGCGAGCATGGGTACGTGGCATCGGCTGAGCATTGTTCGCATGGTAGCACTTCTGAGCATAACTATTCGTAGTAAAATTTTTTTGACTTTTGAGGTTATCAGATATAAAAAAATGTTACTCAAATCTAAAGAAAGATTAGGTAGAAGTAATATTCAAAAAGAAATATTAATGATACAATAAGAATGTACAAAAGTGTGCGTTTAAGAATGTACAAAAG
>CANSNA010000041.1 GCA_947648255.1 uncultured Clostridium sp.
CTAATTTATTTCGCATAGCACAAACAGAATCAAGATTAAAAAGAGATAAAGTTGACACTGAAAAGAAAGCTTGCGATACTCATAATAAAATTGGAAAAATAGTTAGAAAAGCAATTAAACAGGCTGGACGGAACTATGCCAGAAGAATTGCCTACACCTAAAAAGAGTTTAAAACAATTAGAAAAAGAAAATAAAAAGAGTTTGAAGAAAAAAGAGAAATAATTGATATACTGGTTCCACAATGTGGAACTAAGCTAAGAATTTGGAAGTGAAAAGTAAAATAGGAGACGAAAAATATGGATTTAAAAGCTAAATTTATGCTTAAAAATTATAAAGAACTAATAGAAAACAGAGCATTTGATGAATTTGATATATTAGGTTTTTTAATTTTCATTCGAAGTTTTATTTATAAAAATAGTAAATATAAATTAATTGAAGAATTTGCAGATTTAGTTGCCCATAGGGAAAGAAATCAAGGGATGGCAATGAAATGTATAGCAAATGCAATTGATAATAAATATCTATGTAAAGCTAACAGCAAAGAAATTGAAGGATATAATGGAATTGATGAAGATGAGTGGAAAAATCAATGGTATAATTTAGGAAGTCAATTTCAAATAACAATTAATGACGATATAATTAAGGAAATAACTTTATGCATATATTCATTAGCTCAAAAAACAGTTTATGATGATAAAAAACGACATAATGGGACAATTGAATTTGGAGCTGATAGTAGAACAGGAGAAATTGCTTTGTTAACAACAGAGGGGAGAAAAGACAGTTTATATATTTGTTTTGCAAAATATGGTGGCTATAATGTAGATTTTAAATATGAGGTGTTACCAATAAAAATGATTATACATACTGATAGAAGTAGTGGAAAGCTAGAATTAAGAGATGATTATAATAATTTGATAGTAAGCGTATAAAAAATTTGTGTTTATTCTTAAAAGCTATTGCAAAATCTAAAAAGTTATGTTAAATTAAAAATAACAGTTACGGCAAAAAAATTCAAAAGTGGGTATACATATCTTTAAAACTATTGCTATAACTAATTTTGAAACGGATAATAGAGTGCTTTTATGCAAGGTGTTTTTCGCATACGTCCTTTGCTAGGGCACCAAATATTGTAGAAAACTTGACTTTTATGTAAGGTTGCAGTGTGATTTAATTATAATATGGCAATAGCAAAAAAATAGGAGGATACAATTCAAAGAGTAAACGTTTTAAACGTGGTGCACAGCAATAAAAAGTTGTGCACCATATTATTTTCTAAAAATTAAGGAAACACTCAATAGTATCAGGGAAATTCCATGAAATTTCCCTGTCATTTTTTTCATTGATGTTGCTTTTAGTAAAATGTTGTAGTATAATAAAAAAATAAAATATATAAGAAAGGGGTATTACATATTATGATTAATGTAATTTTAAAAGACCGGAAGCAAGAAAGAGATAGAAAAAGGAGAAGCATGTATAGAACTTGCAAAATCAATAAGTGAAGGATTAGCAAGAAACATGACAGCAGCACTTGTTGATGGGAAAGTAAAAGATTTAAGATACTTTTTAGAAAAAGAAGCAAATGTAGAAATTTTAACATTTGAAAATAGCTTAGATGGAAAGAAATCATATTGGCACACAACATCACATATAATGGCACAAGCAGTAAAAAGACTATTTCCAAATGTAAAACTAGCAATAGGACCATCAATAGATACAGGTTTTTACTATGACTTTGACACAGATACCCCATTTACAGAAGAAGATAAAGCAAAAATAGAAGAAGAAATGAATAAAATTATAAAAGAAGATCTAAAAATAGAAAAATTTGTTTTGCCAAGAAATGAAGCAATAGAATTAATGAAAAAAGAAAATGAACCATATAAAGTAGAATTAATAGAAGACCTGCCAGAAGGAGAAGAGATATCATTTTATAAACAAGGAGAATTCACAGACCTTTGTGCAGGACCACACTTAGAAAGCACTGGAAAAGTCAAAAAAGTAAAAATACTATCATCATCTGGTGCATATTGGAGAGGTAGCGAAAAAAATAAAATGCTGCAAAGAATATATGGAATATCATTTCCAAAACAAAGCGAGCTAGAAGAATACTTGCAAAGTTTAGAAGAAGCAAAACAAAGAGACCACAGAAAAATAGGAAAAGAGCTAGAACTATTCATGACACACCCACTTGTAGGTTCAGGACTTCCAATGTATCTACCAAATGGAGCAGTTGTTAGAAGATTACTTGAAAGATATATCCAAGACAAAGAAGTAAAACTTCGGATATAAACATGTATATACACCATCAATGGCAAATGTTTCATTATATAAAACAAGTGGACATTGGGACCACTATAAAGAAGACATGTTTCCAGTAATGAAAATAGATCAAGAAGAATTAGTACTAAGACCAATGAACTGTCCTCACCACATGTTAATCTATAAAAATAAAATGCACTCATATAGAGAACTACCAATAAGAATAGGAGAACTTGCACATGACTTTAGATTTGAAGATAGTGGAAACGTTTGTGGTTTAGAAAGAGTTCGTGAAATGTGCCAAAATGATGCACACCTTTTTGTAACACCAGACCAAATAAAAGAAGAATTTAGGAAAGTAGTAGACCTAATACTTGCAGTATACAAGGATTTTGGATTTAAAGATTACTCATTTAGACTGTCTCTAAGAGACAAAAACAACAAAGAAAAATACTTTGATGATGACAGGATGTGGGATAAAGCAGAAAGTGAGCTTCGTGAAATCCTTACAGAAATGAACCTAAACTTCTACGAAGCAGAAGGGGAAGCGGCATTCTATGGACCAAAACTAGATGTTCAAATAAAAACAGCAATAGGGCATGATGTAACAATATCAACATGCCAGCTAGACTTCTTACTACCAGAGAGATTTGAACTAGAATACATTGGAGAAGACCGGAGCAGGTCATAGACCAGTTGTAATACATAGAGCAATACTTGGAACATTTGATAGATTTTTATCATTCTTAATAGAAGAAACAAAAGGAGTATTCCCAATGTGGCTTGCTCCAGTACAAGTAAAAATTTTACCAATATCAGACAATCAAAACCAATATGCACAAAAAATAAAAGAAATGTTAGAACAAAAAGACATAAGAGTAGAAATAGATGAAAGAAATGAAAAAATAGGATACAAAATAAGAGAAGCACAAATTCAAAAAATACCATACATGTTAGTTGTAGGAGAAAAAGAAATAGAAAATGAGGCAGTACGGAGTTCGCTCAAGAAAAACAGGAGACATGGGACAAATAAAGGTACAAGAATTTATAACAAAAATTGTAGAAGAAGTAGAAACAAGAAATAATGAATTTTAAGGAGGAAAAAGATATGATAGTAATAGGTGCAGACCATGGAGGATTTAATTTAAAAGAGGAAATAAAAAAATATCTAGATGAAAAAGAGATAAAATATGAAGATAAAGGAGCATATAGTACAGATAGTGTAGACTATCCAAATATTGCAAAAGCAGTTGCTAGTGAAGTATCAAAGGGAAATGCAGAGATTCGGAATTTTAATTTGTAGATCAGGAATTGGAATGTCTATGTGTGCAAACAAATTTAAAAACGTAAGATGTGCATTATGCTATGAAGAACAAACAGCAAAATTTTCAAGAATGCATAACAATGCAAATATGCTTGCACTAGGAGCAGACTATATTTCAGTAAATGATGCAATTTGTATATTAAGACAATTTTTAGCAACAGAATTTGAAGGTGGAAGACATGAAAATAGAGTAAACTTAATTATTGAGATAGAAAAAGAGAATATGAAATAAATTAAGAGGGGGAAATATAATGGGCAAAAAGAGAATACTAAGTGGGATACAAGCAACAGGAAATCTAACGCTTGGAAATTATTTAGGAGCTATAAACAACTGGAAAAAAATGCAAGAAGATTATGAATGCCATTATATGATAGCAGACCTTCATACATTAACAGTTAGAAATGACCCTGAAAATTTAAAAACAAATACACTAAATCTTTTAGCACTATATATTGCTAGCCGGAATAGACCCTGAAAAAAGCAACATTTTCATACAAAGTCAAGTCGCAGCACATGCAGAACTATCTTGGGTTTTAAACTGCTATACATATATGGGAGAACTTTCAAGAATGACACAATTTAAGGATAAATCTGCAAAACATGCAGATAATATAAATAGTGGATTATTCACATACCCAGTATTAATGGCAGCAGATATTTTGCTATATCAAGCAGATTTAATACCAGTTGGAGAAGATCAAAAACAACATGTAGAAATTACAAGAGATATAGCAGAAAGATTTAACAAAATATATGGAGAAACCTTTAAAATTCCAGAAAGCTATATACAAAAAACAGCAGCACGCATTATGGGACTTCAAGACCCAACTAGCAAAATGAGCAAAAGTTCCACACTAGAAAATGATAGTATCTTTTTAAATGATGACCCAGAAGTAATAATAAAAAAATTCAAAAAATCAGTAACAGATAGTGAAAATATAGTAAGATATGATAAAGAAAATAAACCTGGAATAAGCAATCTAATACAAATATATGGTGCTATAGCTAAAAAGACAAATGAAGAAATAGAAAAAGAATTTGCAGGAAAAGGGTATGGAGACTTCAAGATGGCAGTTGCCAACTGTGTAATAGAAGAATTAAGACCAATGCAAGAAAAATATAAAGAATTATTAGAAAATAAGGATTACCTAGAAAAAATATATAGAGAAGGTGCAAAAAGAGCTAAAGAAATAGCGAAAGCAACTTTAGAAGATGTATATAAAAAAATAGGACTAATCTGGTAAAGCTTTGGAAAACCACTTCCAAACTAGAGAGGAACAGTATGTTTACAGATTATGCAAAAATATTAATTAAATCAGGAGATGGCGGAAATGGTGCAATAACATTTAGGCGTGAAAAATATGTTGCAGCTCGGACGGACCAGATGGAGGAGATCGGAGGAAATCGGAGGCAGTATATACTTTGTCGTTGACCCAGATGTAAATACCTTGGTAGACTTTAGATTTAAAAGAAAATTTAAAGCAGAAAACCGGAGAAAACCGGTGCAGGTAGCCACTGCTATGGAAAATCACGGTAAAAACCTATATATAAAAGTACCAAGAGGAACAGTTGTAAAAAACTCAGCAAGTGGAAAAATAATTGCAGATTTATCAGAAGAAAAACAAGAAGAACTAATATTAAGAGGAGGAAAAGGTGGAAAAGGGAACTCTCACTTTGCAACCTCCACAAGACAAGCACCAAGATTTGCAGAAGACGGAGAAAAAGGAAAAGAAATAGAAGTAATATTAGAACTAAAACTTTTAGCAGATGTAGGGCTTGTAGGTTTCCCCAATGTGCGGAAAATCAACATTTTTATCAGTTGTAACATCAGCAACTCCTAAAATTGCAGACTATCACTTCACAACACTCACACCAAATCTAGGAGTTACTAAAACAAAGTTAGGAGAAAGTTTTGTAATTGCAGACATACCTGGAATTATAGAAGGAGCAAGTGAAGGAGTAGGACTTGGCATACAATTTCTAAGACATGTAGAAAGAACAAGGCTATTACTACATTTCTTAGATGCATCAGGAATAGAAGGTAGAAATCCAGTAGAGGATTTTTATATAATACAAAATGAGTTAAAAAAATATAATGAAAAATTAAGCAAAAGAAAACAAATAATTGTAGCAAATAAGGCAGATATTATACAAGACAACACATTATATAACCAAATCATAAAAATGGGTAAAAAAGAAAATATAGAAGTATTTAAGATATCTGCAGCAACACGGAGAAGGAATAGAAGAACTTATGTCACATATTGGCAAAGTCTTAAAAGAACTTCCAAAAGAAGAACTAATAGAAATAGAAGAAAAAGTACTATATACATTAGAGGAAGATGAAAGAGACTTTGAGATAATTAGACAAGGACAAGACTATATAGTACAAGGACCAGCAGTAGAAAAAATAATGAGGAGAGTAAATATACAAGATAGAGAATCAATGCACTATTTACAAAAATGCTTAGAAAATGCAGGAATATTTGCAGAATTAAAAAAGCAAGGCATAAAAGAAGGAGAAACGGTAAAAATATTAGACTGGGAATTTGAATGGTATGAATAAAAAAGAAACCGGGGTACGCTAAATTTCAGCGCACCTCGGTTTCGGGAGTAGGTTATGCCAAAAAGGGAATTGCATCGCCATAGCTGATGCAAGCACCGAGTGCCCTACAAGCCAGCAGCAGGTCATGCAATTCGCTCGCGTCGTTCGCACTGGTGTAGGCAAGTGTGTCCTTGTTCACAACAACTTGAGCCGTAGATCCCATGATAGGAACGCTGATGTCCAGAAGACGGCACTCATGTCCCTTGAGCAGGATCTCCGTAAAGAGGTATGAATCCTCAGGGGTGTTGCCATGAACGGACACAGCCATCTGAGAAATACTCAAATGAGTAATCTCAGAAAACATGCTGAGGAAGGATGGATGCACGTGCTCCCCAAGAAGGGAAGCGATGCACGCCTTAGAGGGAGAGCAGCTCTTGGCAAAACTATTAGCAGTAGTCATGGTGTAAATACTCCTTTTCAAAGTTACAACCTCAGAATTTAGGTTGCTATACTTAAATTATACCATAAAAGATACATAAAATCAAGTAAACAGCTAAAATTTCAACACATGCATGAAACAGAATACAAGCCAATACCATAAAAAATCAGTTTCTTATAATCTTTAAGAAGCACGTCACAAACTACTACAACAGTGAGTAATGGTAAAGTACAAGTATAAGGCAAGAGAGGAATATAATTATAACATTAGCAAGTAATACAAAAATGGCTAAAATATATGGTCAAAATCTAATGTAAGATATTTATGTATGATATATAATTCAACTTCAATGTCTTAATGAGAACATATTATTTCTAACTAGTTGCATTTTTTAGAATTTTCTATTGCTCAGTTCTTAAAATTATATCTATTTCATTTTTTAGTTCTTTCCAATTATTTACTCTTTTTACTATAGTATTTGATGACTTATTAACAATAGATGTAAATAACATACTTTTCATATTTTCTTTTTCAACTTCTTGGCAATACTTTATAGAGTCATCTATCATTATATCTATATTATATTCTTTACATATTTTTGGTTTTTCAAATGAATTAAATAATATT
>CANSNA010000042.1 GCA_947648255.1 uncultured Clostridium sp.
TAAAAAATTTATATAACTGGAATAAAATTGCTCAAGATACACATTTTATATATCAAAAGGCAATATGTCAAACAATGGCAGAAAAACAAAAGAATCAAATCGCACAAGAGAATGCAAGAAAGACAAAAAAACAAAAAACAAAAGGAACACTTCTTACATTTCGCGGTAGAGAAGCATTGGCTTAAAATAAAATGGAGGACAAAAATTTATGAATGTATATGATACTGCAAACAAACTAGCCCGGAGAACTTAGAACATCAAATGAATATTTAGAATACAAAAAAATAAAGGAAGAATTAGATAAAAACCCTGATATAAAAGCAAAAATCAGAGAATTTGAAGAAAAAAGATATACAGTTCAATTAGAAGCTTTAAAAGGAGAAGAAAGTCAAAAAACAAAACTAGAAGAAATGCAAAAAATTTATGTTGAACTTATGGAAATAGATATTGCAAAAAGATATTTTGAAGCTGAACTAAAATTTAATGTTTTACTTGCAGATGTAAATAAAATAATAGCAGAATCAGTTCAAGATGTGATTAAATAAAGCTTAAATATCCCTAGGGAAAAAATATTCCTTCAGGGATTTTAGTTTTAAATAGGTAAAACAAAAGCCTTCAAGAAAAGAGGATATAAAACTATGAACAAAAAATGGCAATATGTAGAAAACGATAAAGAAAAAGCAAAAGAAATTGCTAAAAAATATAATATAAACTTAATAACGGCTCAAATAATTGCAAATAAAAAGTTAGAAGAAGACAAAATAAAAATATTTTTAGAACCAACAAGAGATAACTTTTATGATCCATTTTTACTACCAGATATGGAAAAAGCGGTAAATAGAATAATAAAAGCAATAGAAAACAAAGAAAAAGTAGTAATATTTGGAGATTATGATGTAGACGGAATAACAAGTACAACAGTATTAAAGAAATTCTTAGAAGAAAGAGAATTAGATGTGCGGATACTATATTCCGAATAGGTTAAAACAAGGATATGGATTAAATAAAGAAGCAATAAAACAAATAGTAGAAGAAAAAAAGATAACTCTAATGATAACAGTAGACTGTCGGAATATCAGGAATAGAAGATGTAGAATATGCAAATTCTCTTGGAATAGACACAATAATAACGGATCACCACGAGCCATTAGAGATACTTCCAAATGGAATTGCAGTCGTAGATCCTAAAATTACAAGTAGTAAATATCCATTTAGAGAACTTGCAGGGGTTGGAGTAGTATTTAAACTAATTCAAGGATTATCTATAAAACTAAATTTGGATGCAAAAGAATATTTAAAATATTTAGATTTAGTATGCCTTGGAACAATATCAGATATAGTTCCACTTGTAGATGAAAATAGAGTAATAACAAAGCTTGGTTTGAAATTAATAGAAGTGCATAAAAATTTAGGGCTAAAATATCTAATAGAATCATGTGGATTCAAAAAAATAAATTCAGGGCTAATATCATTTGGAATAGCACCAAGAATTAATGCATGTGGAAGAATGGGCTTTGCAGAAGATGCACTAAAACTATTTATAACAGAAGACTTAAGTGACATAAAAAGTCTTACAGACAAATTAAATGAATATAATAAAAAAAGACAAGAAACAGAAAAAAATATAATAAAAGAAGCATTAGAAGAAATAGAACAAAGTCATGAAGAACAAAAAAATATAATAGTGATTTCAAAAGAAGGCTGGCATCATGGAGTAATAGGAATAGTATCTTCAAAAATAACAGATATGTATCTAAAGCCAAGTATACTTTTATGTGAAGAAGACGGAATCTGCAAAGGCTCAGGAAGAAGTATCCAAGGAATAGATTTACACGAGGCACTAAATTCAGTAAGTCGGAAACTTAGAAAAATATGGTGGTCATTCAATGGCAGTAGGGGTTTCTCTAAAAAAAGAAAACCTAGAAAAATTTAAAAAAGAAATAAATGAATATATAGAAAACCTAAATCTTAGTGAAATAAAGTCAGTGCTAAACATAGATATGAAAGTAGAACTAAAAGACTTATCAATAAATGCAATAAAAGAACTATCAAGATTAGAGCCATTTGGAGAAGCAAATGAAACACCAATATTTTTAATAAAAAATCTAAAAATAGAATCCATAAGAGCCATAACAGAAGGAGAACATTTAAAATTAAGACTAAAAGAAGATAATTTAACTTTAGATGCAATAGGTTTCCATTTAGGAACATGTTCTGAAGATTATAGAATAGGAGACAAAATAGATATAGTACGGAAATCTTGAGATAAACTCATATAATGGAATAGAAAGTATACAAATGAATATCCGTGATATAAGTAAATCACTATAAAGCCTAAAGTTTGGGGGAACGCCAATATGCAAGAAGAAAAAAAGTTAACAATATATGATGTAATAAACATCTTAAAGAAAAATAGAAAAAAAGTAAATGCAAAATTAATAATAAAAGCATATACATTTGCTAAAGAAAAGCATACAGACCAAAAGAGACTGTCAGGAGAAGAATATATAATACATCCACTACATGTTGCAGAAATTTTAGCAGAAATAAACTTAGATGATGCTACAATTTGTGCAGCAATTCTTCATGATGTGGTAGAAGATACAGAAGTTACAAAAGAAGAATTAGAAAAGGAATTTGGCGGAGAAATTGCAATTATGGTAGATGGTGTTACAAAACTTGGAAAATTGCAATACACAACAAGAGAAGAACAGCAAGTAGAAAACTACAGAAAAATGTTTTTAGCAATGGGAAAAGATATAAGGGTAATACTAATAAAACTTGCAGACAGACTCCATAATATGAGAACATTAAAATATCTAAAAAGAGATAGACAAATTGCAAACTCTAGGGAAACAATGGATTTATATGCACCACTTGCAAATAGATTACGGTATGTATTCATTAAAATGGGAGCTAGAAGATTTAGCATTTAAATACTTAGAACCAGAAGAATACAGAGAAATAGTAGAAGGATTAGATGAAAAAAGAGAAGAAAGACTAGCCTTTATTGAAAAAATAAAGGAACAAATAAAGTTAGAACTAAAACTTCAAAGAATAGATGCCCAAATTACAGGAAGAGCAAAACACATATACAGCATATATAGAAAAATGCAAAGAGATGCAATAGGCTTAGATCAAGTATATGACTTATTAGCACTTAGAATAATTGTAAATTCAGTAAAAGACTGCTATGCAGCTTTAGGAGTAGTACATGACCTATATAATCCAATGCCAGGGAGATTTAAAGACTATATAGCACTTCCAAAAGCAAACATGTATCAATCTTTGCACACAACACTAATTGGACCAAAAGGAACACCATTTGAGGTACAACTACGTACATGGGATATGCATAGAATAGCAGAATTTGGAATTGCAGCTCACTGGGCATACAAAGAAGCAAATAAAACAAAAAAGACAACTGTGAAAGTAGAAGAAGACAAACTATCATGGCTAAGAGAAACTTTAGAATGGCAAAAAGATGTAGCAGACCCACAAGAATTTTTAAATACCCTAAAAACAGAATTATTTGAAGACGAAGTATATGTATTTACAAAAAATGGAGATATAAAAGTTCTGCCAAAAGGTGCAACACCAATAGACTTTGCATATAATGTACACACAGATATAGGTCACAGAATGACAGGTGCAAAAATAAATGGCAAAATGATGCCAATAATAACAAAACTAAACAATGGAGACATTGTAGAGATAATAACAACAGATAGCACTAAAGGACCAAGCAGAGACTGGTTAAAATTTGTGCAAAGCTCAAGTGCTAGAAATAAAATTTTACAATGGTTTAAAAAAGAAGATAGAGAAGAAAATATCGAAAGAGGAAAAGAGCTTATACAAAAAGAAATAAAAAGAATTGGAATGCATGAAGAAGACTTAAACAAACAAGAATATATAGACCAAGCAATGGAAAGATATAAATATGGAAATATAAATGATATGTATGCAGCAGTAGGATTTGGAGCAATATCAGCAGGAAAAATAATTTCAAAACTTCTATATGAATATAGAAAGGAACATGAAGTAGAAAATATAGAAGAAAAAATAGAAGAACTTGCTTCAAAAAAGAGAAACATTACAAAAAATGCAAAATCAGGAGTAATAGTAAAAGGAATAGAAAATTGCTTAGTTAAATTGTCAAAATGTTGTAATCCAGTTCCAGGAGATGATATAATTGGTTATGTAACGAAAGGAAGAGGTGTATCTGTTCATAGAAAGGACTGTATAAATATAAAAGATTTATTCCAAAAAGAAGCAAGAATAATAGATGTAGAATGGTCTGGTGAAGAAAAAGCAAGCTATAAAGTAGATATAGAGCTAAAATCAAACGATAGAGATGGACTAGTCGCAGATATAGCAAGAGAGATGAACAACCTAAAAGCTACAATGCTTTTAATAAACTCAAAAGTAAGTAAAGACAGAATAGTTACAACAAATATGACAATAGAAGTAGAAAGTCTAGATGAGTTAAACAAAGTAACAAAAACACTCAGAAAAATAGATAGTGTATATGAAGTAAATAGAAAAAAGTAAAGGAAAAACGAATGATTTTAAAGAAAATAAAAATAGAAACAATGATAGGAAACTATACCAATTGCTATATAATAGCAGATGAAAACTTAAAAGAAGCAATGGTAATAGACCCAGCAGGTGAGCCTGAGAAAATAAAAGAAATAATAAAACTTTTAGACACAAAAGTTAAATATATATATTTAACACATTGCCATGCAGACCACATAGCAGCACTAGAAGAG
Source organism: uncultured Clostridium sp. (assembly GCA_947648255.1). Taxonomy (GTDB): domain Bacteria; phylum Bacillota; class Clostridia; order TANB77; family CAG-508; genus JAAWPK01. The sequence continues at coordinate 4,773 of CANSNA010000042.1, forward strand.
ATAAAAAGAGAAACAGGGGCACAAATTCTAATTCATAGAATAGAATATGAAAATTTAAGAAATCCAAAAGTAAACTTAAGTGAATTAATAGGTACAAAAAACCCTGAAATAGATGCAGATGCAAGAGTAGATGATGGAGATATTATCCATATACGGTAACCTAGAATTTACAGTAATACACACCCCAGGTCATACAAATCGGAGGAACATCTCTTTATCTAAAAGAGCATAAACTACTATTTTCAGGAGATACAATATTTAAAGGAACATATGGAAGATGTGATCTCCCAACTCGGAAGTGAAAAAGACATAATGCAATCAATAAAAAAGAAACTACTTATCCTACCAGAAGATACTCTAATTTACCCAGGTCACCGGAGAACCAGGGATAATTTCAGAAGAAAAAGAATATTACCCATATTAATTCATAAAAACTCCTTGTTTATCATATATTTAATTAAATTATGATGCAGAAATTAAGGAGAAAATATGAATATTGCTGTAATAAATATAAAGGATATAATAAAATATGCTATAATATTTACTTTTGTGATAATTATAGTTATTTCTGGAATAATAATAGCAAAAGGAAAAGAAGAATTTAAAACTACCTCTGCAAAAGGAATGCCAGAAAATTCTTCTTTTTTATATTGCTTAGAAATGGAAATGCCTCTTATGGCAGAAGAAAAAGCAAAAGAAGACTCAAAGAAAGAAAATTCAAGCTATAAAATCTTACAATCAGAACTTGCAATATTAAATAATATAGAGGATGAAGCAAGCTTAGCACCAGAAGATTTAGAAGAAATGCAGGAAGAAATAAAAGAAAAAAGGGAAATAGAAGAAAATCAAAAAATAGAAATAGCTGAAAACTTAGAAACAAAAATAATAGATGAAAATAATATTCAAGCCTCATATACTGACCAAAATGCAGACATCCAAATAAAAAATCAATCAAAATATGATGTAAAAGATTTAATGAAAAATGCATCATATGAACTAAAAAACAAAAATAAAGTAATAATATATCACACCCACACATGTGAAAGTTACACATCTAGTGAAAAATACCCATATGAAATGACAGGAGCATATAGAACAACAGATCTAAACTATACAGTTGCAAGAGTACGGAGATGAACTAGAAAACAATCTAAAACAATATGGAAAAACAGTAATCCATGATAAAACTTACCATGATTATCCATCATACAATGGCTCATACGACAGGTCAGTTAGTACATTTTCAAACATATTAAAAGAAAATGGAGATGGAGAAATAGCAATAGATCTTCACAGAGATGCAGTACGGAAGTACAAATACATATGGACCAAGTGTTCAAATAGGAGAAGACAAATGTGCACAATTAATGTTTGTAATAGGATCTGATGGAGGAGGGCTGACACATCCGAACTGGAGACAAAATCTTTCATTTGCAATAATGGTACAAAAAAAGGCAAATGAACTGTACCCACGGACTATTTAGACCAATAATACTAAGAGACTCAAGATATAATCAGCACCTAACAACAGGATCAACAATAATAGAAGTTGGAGCAACAGGAAATACCTTAGATGAATGCATAAATAGCATGAAATATCTAGCAAAAATATTTGATGAAGTAATGAAATAGTAAGAATAAAAACAACCCCCGAATGTGAATTTCACATTCGGGGGTCTGCCTCTATAGCACATAATCAATCATCCTTTAAGTAATGAGTGAAGTTGAAGATATAGGGGTCACACTTTTTGGGAAAGTAGTCACCAGTAAATCCGAACTTTTTTGCATCATCAACAACGATCAACCAGAACAAAGAAGCATCTTTGCAAGGAAACTCAGGTATTGCACCAACTGTGGTGCAAGGGGTTGTTATAAAACTTGCTGTCCGTGTCCGAACAGAAATGCCGATATGATCAGTGTCTGCTGTACGGAAATTGTCGGCCAATAGCCGAGCACGAGGCAGAAGAAATTTTTCATAAATCCTTTTAACCTCTAAATCCACATCGATACCTTGCTCCATCAGCATTTTCCGCTCCTCAACTCTGCCGTTTTCCCTAGACATATTAAGCTCCTTTCCAAAATAGACACAAAATTTTAAGTATCAAATAAATATTATATTACAATACGAATCAAAAGTCAAGAGTTAACGTAAAAAAATAAAAAAATCTTTGAGAGAAAATCTTTTTATTAACATATGAAGATGGAACAATGTATTTGGTTGATAATGTAAAAGAAGATGGAGCGTATACAGGATTAGACCCCCTTAAATATGAGAGACAAGATATAGAATAATTAGTAGCGAATAAAGACGCTACTAACCACTTAGTGTGCCAAGCATGGGCAACAACTTGAGGGTGAAAGTCCCTTACGGTGCCTGATAGTGGCGAA
>CANSNA010000043.1 GCA_947648255.1 uncultured Clostridium sp.
ATTGTGATTCCTCTTGCTTTTTCCTCTGGTGCTCCATCGATTTGGTCATAAGCTGAAAATTGTGCTTTTCCTTGTAATGCTAGCACTTTTGTTATAGCAGCTGTTGTTGTTGTTTTTCCGTGGTCAACGTGGCCGATTGTACCAATGTTAACATGTGGTTTTGTTCTTTCAAATTTTGCTTTTGCCATTTTTTTAATCCTCCTTAAATTAAGTTAACAGTTCGAACAAAGCGAATTATAGATAACTTATGCAAAACGCTGAAAAAGCCTTTATTTTCTCTCATAAGTTGTTATTAAAACTCGCTTTGCTTGTATTCTGCTACTTTTTTATAATTTTAAATTTAATAACTAATTTATTAACATTTGCATTTTATAACATTTTCTTGAAAAAATCAAGTATTTTATAAAATTATTCTTCCTTTTTAGCACGAGATGCAACTATTGTATCTAAGATTGATTTTGGAACTTCTTCATAGTGGCTTGGTTCCATTGCGTATGTTCCTCTACCTTGTGTTTTAGAACGTAGGTCTGTTGCATACCCAAACATTTCAGAAAGTGGAATATATCCTCTAATTATTTGACTTCCATTTCTTGCTTCCATTCCTTCCATTCTTCCACGTCTTGAGTTTACATCTCCTATAACATCTCCCATATATTCTTCTGGAACTGTTATTTCTACTTTCATTATTGGTTCTAGTATTACTGATTTACCTTTTCTTGCTCCTTCTTTGAATGCCATTGAACCTGCAATCTTGAATGCCATTTCTGATGAGTCTACATCATGGTATGATCCATCAACAAGTGTTGCTTTGAAGTCGATAACTGGATATCCTGCAAGAACTCCTGATTCTGCGGCTTCTCTAATTCCTTCTTCAACTGGTTTTATATATTCTTTTGGGACAACTCCTCCTACAATTTTACTTTCAAATTGTATTCCTGTTCCTGGTTCTAATGGTTCCATTTCTAACCAAACATGACCATATTGTCCACGTCCACCTGATTGACGTATGAATTTTCCTTCAACTTTGACAGTTTCTCTTATTGTTTCTTTATATGCAACTTGTGGTTTTCCTACATTACATTCAACTTTAAATTCTCTTTTTAATCTGTCTACAATAATGTCTAGATGTAGTTCTCCCATTCCTGCAATTATTGTTTGACCTGTTTCATGGTCTGTATGTGTTTTGAATGTTGGATCTTCTTCTGCAAGTTTTGCAAGTGCTATTCCCATTTTTTCTTGGGCTACTTTGTCTTTTGGCTCAATAGCTATATCAATAACTGGTTCTGGGAATTCCATTTCTTCTAATATAACAGGGTGATTCATGTCGCATAGTGTGTCTCCTGTTCCTACTTCTTTTAGTCCAACTGCTGCTGCTATATCTCCTGAATATACTTTGTCTATGTCTTCTCTATGATTAGAGTGCATTTGAAGGAGTCTTCCAATTCTTTCTTTTTTGTCTTTGTTAGCATTTAATACTGTTGAACCTGAGTTTAATGTTCCTGAATAAACTCTTATAAAGCATAATTTACCAACAAATGGGTCTGTTGCAATTTTAAATGCTAGTGCTGAGAATGGTTCTTCATCAGATGCCTTTCTTTCTGTTTCTTCTCCATCTAGTGTCTTTCCTTTAATTGCTGGAATATCTAGTGGTGATGGCATGTATGCAACTACTGCATTTAAAAGTTCTTGAACACCTTTATTTTTGTATGAAGATCCACAGCAAACTGGAACCATTTTACATGCAAGTGTTCCAAGACGAAGACCTTTATTTATTTCTTCTTCTGTTAGTTCTTCTCCATCTAAGTATTTCATCATTAATTCATCATCTTGCTCTGCTACAGCTTCTAATAATTTTGCTCTATATTCATCTGCTTTTTCTTTTAAATCTGCTGGTATATCTGTTACTTCAATTTCTTTTCCTAAATCGTCTTTATGAATATATGCTTTCATTTTTATTAGGTCTACGATTCCTTGGAAGTTTTCTTCTGCTCCAACTGGTAATTGAATTGGAACAGGATTTGCACCTAATCTAGATGATATTTGCTCTACACAGGCATAGAAGTTTGCACCTGTTGTATCCATTTTATTTACATATGATATTGTTGGTACATGGTATTTTTCTGCTTGTCTCCAAACTGTTTCAGATTGTGGTTGAACTCCACCTTTAGCTGCAAGTACTAACACTGAACCATCAAGTACTCTTAATGATCTTTCAACTTCTACTGTGAAATCTACGTGACCTGGCGTATCTATTATGTTAATTCTATGGTCTAACCAAAAACATGTTGTTGCTGCAGATGTTATTGTGATTCCTCTTTCTTGCTCTTGAACCATCCAGTCCATAGTTGCTGCACCTTCGTGTACTTCACCAATTTTATGAGTCTTTCCTGTATAGAAAAGAATTCTCTCTGTTGTTGTTGTTTTACCTGCATCTATGTGTGCCATTATTCCTATATTTCTTGTTTTTTCTAATGAATATTTTCTATCTGACACTGTAAGTTTTCCTCCTTAACTAAATTTCTATTACTATTGGTTTTGCAAACTGTTATTAACTATGTTCATTACAATTAGTTAATTTTGTAATAGTTTTTAAGTTATTAATTCTACCATTTGTAATGTGCAAAAGCTTTGTTTGCATCTGCCATTCTATGTGTATCTTCTTTTTTCTTAAATGCTCCACCATTTCCATTAACTGCATCTATTATTTCACCAGCTAATTTTTCAGCCATAGTTTTTTCATGTCTTTTTCTTGAATAAGTAACTAGCCATCTTAGACCTAAAGTTTGTCTTCTTTCTGGTCTAATTTCTAGTGGTACTTGATATGTTGCACCACCAACACGTCTTGCTTTTACTTCAAGCACTGGCATTATATTGTTTAATGCTGTTTCGAAAACTTCTAGTGGATCTTTTTGCTCTTTTTCTTTTATGATGTTAAATGCATCATAAACTATTTTTTGAGCAACTGATTTCTTACCATCTAGCATTATGTTGTTTACTAATTTTGTAACAACTTTACTATTATATATTGGATCTGGTAATACATCTCTTTTTGCTATAAATCCTTTTCTTGGCACTATTCTTCACTCCTTTTCTAGATAATTAGAAGTTAGATATTTAGAAAATTAGATTTCTCTTTTTTCTAATTACTGCTTCTAGTAAAGTTTGATGTTTTATCAAAAACATCTAAAGTTACTCTGGAAAATTTCTTTTCCCGTAAGTGCTTATAATCTATTCTAATTTAAGTGTTTCTTTCAATTAGTAGTTATAGGCACCTCGAATTTTATTTTTTAGGTTTTTTAGCTCCATATTTAGAACGAGCTTGCATTCTGTCTTTTACTCCTGCTGTGTCTAGAGTACCTCTTATTATGTGGTATCTAACACCTGGTAAGTCTTTTACTCTTCCACCTCTAATTAAAACTACGCTGTGTTCTTGTAAGTTGTGTCCTTCTCCTGGAATGTATGATGTTACTTCATAACCATTTGAAAGACGTACTCTTGCAACTTTTCTTAATGCTGAGTTTGGTTTCTTTGGAGTAACTGTTTTTACTACTGTACATACTCCTCTTTTTTGAGGTGCACGGCTATTTGTTACTCTGTTTTTCTTTGAGTTGAAACCATGTTGCAAAGCTGGTGCTGTTGACTTAGAGCTTGAAGATTTTCTTCCTTTTCTTACTAATTGATTAATTGTTGGCACTTAAATTTCACCTTCCTTTCTTTTTGCATTAACTAATTATGTTTTTACTTATTGTTTGCTAGCTTCTACAATGGAAACTAACGTTATTTATTTTACCACTTTTTACTTACAAAGTCAATGTTTTTGCTTAATTTTTTGTATTATTCCCCAAAAAAAAGAAGCTTGTGTATTCTACATAGCCTCTTTTTTATTTTTTTAATTTTGTACTGCTGTATTGTTTATATCTCCATTTGTTCCATAGTCTTCTTCTTCTGGTGCTTGTTCTGTTATTTCTATATCATATGCTTGTCTATCTTCTGTGTTTGATAAAATGCTTGAAGATAATCTTGTTATTGCTCCTGGTTCTACTGTTCCAATGCATCCACCGATAGATGTAATTCTTTTTCCTTCTTTGTCTAATACATTTATATTTATCCATTGCTTTTCTGCTTTTTTTGATGTTGCATTATAAACATCTGCAGTTAATAATGTCATTGTGTCATCTACTTTAAATTTTACATTTGATATTTCTAATCCTTTATATTTTTTTACTTCTGCAAGTTTTTCTCCTTCAATAAATGTTGTTTCTTCTTGTGGTGGTGGTGTTGCTTCTGCTTGTTGTTTTCCTTCGTTGCTGCTTTGTTTTGCTATTATTGCTATTATAACAACAACAAATATTGCAGCGACAATAACTATTCTTAAACGTTTATTATTCTTCATTTTTTTCCTCCTAAAAAGTTTATTTTGTCATAATTTATATTATACTAAATTTAGTTTAATGTCAATAGAATTTTTTGGAATTTTATTTAAAATTTTGTATTATTGTGTTGATTATTTTTGTTAGCCAGTTTTCCTTTAAATCTGTTGATTTTACTTCACTTGAGCTTGTTTCTACATGGTCTGTTTTTGGAAGTGTGACATATACTGTTTGTTCTGGACTTAATTTTTGCATTCCTAGTAATTCTTTTGCATCGTTTTCTACTCTTGATAGATTTAATGTACTTTCAATATTTGCTGCTAATTGTGTTGTTTCTTTTTCAAGAAGTGCTAATTTGTCCTTTTGCTTTTTTAATTCAGCATATGTGTCATCAATTGCTGAATATCTATAACTTATGATGAAAAGGGCGGTAAAACATACAGCTATATAACACATTAATTTTCTTTTTAATTTTTTTTGCTTTTGTGCTTGTTCTTTTCTTGTTTCTCTTCTTGCTGTACTTTTTTTTGGATATACTGTTTTTATTCTTTCATATTCTGGTTCAAGTTTTCTAGGACTTGTTTCGTATTGATATGTTCGATTATATGCCATATATTTTACCTCCTTTCTCTTTTGTTTTCTATTTTCTAATTTTTTTCAAAAATTCTAAGTTTTGCTGAATTTGCTCTTGAATTTTCTTCTATTTCTTCTTTGCTTGGTAAAATTGGTTTTCTTGTTACTACTTTTCCTAAAGATATTGAACCACAAACACAATATGGTAATTCTTTTGGACAAGTGCAAATTCCGACTTGCTTTTGTATAAGCCATTTTAACAGCTCTATCTTCTAATGAGTGAAAGGTTATTATACATAACCTACCTTTTTTATTTAAAGCATTTATAGAGTTCATGACTGTATTGTATAGTGGTTCTATTTCATTGTTTACTTCTATTCTTATTGCTTGGAAGGTCTTCTTTGCTGGATGCCCTGCGTTTTGAAATTTTGCTGGAATACTTCGTCTTATAATTTCTACTAATTCTCCTGCTGTTTCTATTGTTTTATTTTTTCTGGTTATACATATGTTCTTTACAATATTTTTTGCAAATCTTTCTTCTCCATATTCACTTATAATTTTTAGTAATTTTTCTTCTTTGTATTCATTTACTATGTCCTTTGCTGTTAGGGTTTGTTTTTTATCCATTCTCATGTCGAGTTTTGCATCTTTACTCATATAGCTGAACCCTCGCTCTTTATTGTCTATTTGATATGAAGAAATACCAAGATCTAACAATATCCCATCTACGCCTTCTATATCCATGTCTTGTAAAAGTTTGTCTATGTTATCGTGATTTCCATATATGCATTTTATGTTTTGATAAGTAGCAAGTTTTGCTTTTGCAACGGTTAATGCTTCTTCATCTCTGTCTATTCCAATTAGCATACCTATTCCATGTAGTTTTTTTGCAATTTCTATGCTATGCCCTGCTCCTCCTAGTGTTCCATCTACATATATTCCATTTTCTTTAATGTTTAGCCCGATTTATGCATTCTTCTAGCATTACAGGTTTGTGTTTAAATTCCAATTTCATACTCCTTATTTTTTTGTAAAAACATTACAGTTGGCAAATTCAAAGAAGCTACCAACTGTAATGAAATCTTAAAGTATATCTTTTGTATTATTTTTAGTTTGTCTTTTGAAATTTTTATTTCTTTTGTAGTATGCTAATTTCTTTTGTTTCTTTGCTTTTTTCTTTTGTTTTTATTTTCTTAAAATTTTGTCTTTTGTACATGCTATCATTTGTTTTTTTGTTATTTTTCTTTTGTAATTATAATTCTTTAGTTTTCTTTTTGTTTTCATCTTTTGTAAAGTGTAAGTGTGTTTTTTAATTTTTTCTTTTGTTTTCTCGCTATCTTTTGTGTATTTATATAAACTTTTGCAAGTTATATACCTAAGTACATATCCATATTTTCTGCGATTTCATCTGCTGATATGTTTTCTTCATCTTTTTTCCATGTAGCTTTATCCCAGATTTCTATTCTTGTTCCTACTCCAAGTATTACTATTTCTTTTTCTAGCTTTCCGTATTCTCTTAAATTGCTTGGAATTAGAAATCTCCCTTGCTTGTCTATTTCACATTCAATTGCTCCTGATAGGAAGAATCTTACAAAATCTCTGGCGTTTTTGTTTGTAAGTGGAAGTGTTTTTAGTTTTTCTTCGAAGTTTGTCCATTCGGTTTGTGAATAAGCAAATAAGCAACCATCAAGACCTTTGGTTAAAATAAATTTTTCTCCAATGTCTTCTCTAAGTTTTGCTGGCATTATTACTCTGCCTTTTGCATCTACAGAGTGCTCATATTCACCTATAAACACCGATGTTCCACCTCCTATCATTTTCATGACACTTTCTACCACTTTTCTCCACTTTAGTTAAATTGTAATATAACTTTAATAAAATTGCAATACTTTTTTCAAATTTTTTTAAAAAAACTAGCAAAAACGATCTTGTTTTCGCTAGTCTTATTATATTCCATTTATTTTTTGCATAAAAAAATTTGGCGACGACCTATTTTTCCAGCAGAGAAATCCGCAAGTATTTTCGGCACATAAGGCTTGACTTCTGTGTTCGGCATGGGAACAGGTATTGCCCTTATGTAATAGTCACCAAAAGTATATAGTGTTCTTAAAAGAAAGTACACTGAAAATCGCATAGAAAATGATAATTG
>CANSNA010000044.1 GCA_947648255.1 uncultured Clostridium sp.
AATAAAACTTTCATTTGTTAACTCCTTCCAAAACCTTTTATTACAATTACAAATATAAGTGGTAGCACTTGGGCTATAACAAATAATGTAATGAAAGCAATCATTGTGTAAAATCCTTTATACCTTACATCTAGTTTTCTTATACCTATTACATATTGATATATTGCACTTATGACTATTCCTAAAAAACAAAATGGAATACTAAATATTCTTACTTTATTTAGAATAAATGCTGTAAAGCCATAAGCATCTGACCCATAGTCTCTTTTATAATCTTCTAGTTCTTCTCTTTCTGCTTCTTTCATCTCAATCATTTTACTTGTAGTGTCTGAATTTAATATTTCTTCTACACCATATACTCTGTTTGTGCAGAAAATAGCTGTAAGTATTAGTATTAATGACACTAAAATTACTACTTTTTTCATTACTTGTTGTTTCCTCTCTATTTCTAAATTTACTATATTCATAAATTATACATATACTATCATACAATACTATCTAAAAAATATCAAGCAATTTTTACTTAAAATTTCATTAAATCTCAATTTTTCCATTAAATTTTTTATTTATTGCTGCTTTAAGTAGTAAATTTTCTTGTTTTTCTAGATTTATATCATTTTCTAATATTTTTATAGATAATGTTTGTACTTTTTTTAAAATATTAATGTCTTCGAAAAGATTTGCAACTTTAAATTCTGGTATTCCATGTTGTTTAGTTCCAAAAAATTCTCCTGCTCCTCTTAGTTCTAAGTCTTTTTCTGATATAACAAACCCATCATTTGTTTCTTGCATTACTTTCATTCTCTCTCTTACATTGTCTGATTTCCCTTGATATTTTAGTATGCAATATGATTTATGTTCTCCTCTACCAACTCGCCCTCTTAATTGGTGTAGAGCTGCAAGTCCAAATCTTTCTGCATTTTGTATTACTATAATACTTGCATTTGGTACATTAACTCCAACTTCTATTACTGTTGTTGAAATTAGGATATCAATATCTCCGATTTTTGAAATTTTCCATTATATTGTCTTTTTCTTTTTGTTTTAGTTTTCCATGGATATATGCTACTTTATATTTACTAAAGGTTTCCTTTTGGTATTTTTCAAATAATTCTAGTACTGATTTTGCATCTACTTCCTCGCTTTCTTCTACTAGAGGGCATACAATATATGCTTGTCTTCCTTCTTCTATATGCTTTTTTATAAAATTATTTACTCTGTCTTCCATGGCAAATCCGAACTGCAAATGTGTCTATCTTTTTTCTATTTGGAGGCAATTCGTCTATTATAGATATATCTAAGTCTCCATATAGAATTAATGCGAGTGTTCTAGGAATTGGAGTGGCTGTCATTACTATTTTATCCACATTTTTTCCTTTTTCACTTATTGTGCTTCTTTGATTTACTCCAAACCTGTGTTGTTCATCTGTTATAACAAGCCCTAAATTTTTGAATTTTACATTATCTTGCAAAATAGAATGTGTTCCAATAACTACATCTATTGCTCCGATTTTCAATTTTTTCAATTATTTCTCTTTTTCTTTTTGCTGGAATATTACTAATTAAAAGTTCACATTTTATTCCAAATTTATCTAAATTCTCTTTGAAGCTTTCTAGATGTTGTGATGCAAGTATTGATGTTGGTGCCATTATTGCCATTTGATATCCTGATTTTACAGCTTTGTACGCTGCAATTATTGCAACTATTGTTTTACCAGAGCCAACATCCCCTTGAAGAAGTCTGTTCATTACTCTATCACTTTCCATGTCTCTATCTATATCTTCTAATGCTCTAAGCTGTGCTTTTGTTAGCTTAAATGGCAATGTATTTATTAGATCTGACATTTTTACATTTTTGTCAAATTTAATTCCTGTTTCTTTTTGCATGCATTTATTTTTTAAGTTTAAAAGTAAGAGTTGCATTATAAGAAGTTCTTCAAAAGCTAGTCTCTTTCTCGCTTTTTCAAAATCTTCAAAACTATTTGGAAAATGTATTTTGTTTATTGCTTGATTTATTTCAAGTAGTTTATATTCTTCTAATATATATTTGGGTAGTGTTTCTTTTAAGCTATTTTTTATAATATTTAACCCATTTTGTATGATTTTTCGTATTTGATTTTGAGATATACTATATGTGAGTGGATAAATAGGAATAATTTTTCCGTGTATTATTACTTTCTCCATCTTTGTCAAATACCGGTGAGTTCATTTCTAAATGCCCACCTGTTTTAGAAATTTTGCCAAAAAAGCTATATTTATTTCCTGCCTTAAGTTGTTCTTTTAAGTATGGTTGATTGTACCATGTAATTTCGCAGCTATCTGTTCCGGTCACTGACTATAATTTTGCAAATTGTCATTTTTCTTGACCTAGCTTTAGTTACTTGCATTGAAGTTACAACATGTGCTTTAATCAAAACCTCTTCTCCATCAAAAACGTCGCTTAAAGGTTTTGCTTTGCTTCTATCTTCATAGTCTCTTGGGTAATATGTAATTAAATCTTCTAATGTGAATATGCCAAGTTTATTTAAAGACTTGGCTCTAGCTTCTCCAACACCTTTAACATATTGAATTTCCTTCTCTAGCCCCATAAGTACATTTCCTTTTACAAAACATTTTTTCTTGTATTATATATCAAGATTTCACTTTTCGCAAGAGTTAAATTTTGTGTTTTATGGAAATTTGACAGTAAACTTAGATTAAGCTATAATAAAAAGAAAATTATGGAGGTAGAATGATTATGGAAATAATATATGCAACTTCAAATAGGGGGAAAAAAGATCAAGTTCAGCAATTTTTAGATTATAATCATTATGATGTAAAATTAATCACATTAAATGATATAGGTTTTGAAGAGGAAATAGATGAAAATCGGAAATACCTTTGAAGAGAATTCAGATATAAAAGCAGAAGCTGTAAAAAAATTTTGTGATAAAAAAGGAATTTGCAAAACAATAGTTGCAGATGATGCAGGTCTTATAGTAGATGCATTAGGTGGAAGACCTGGTGTTCATACTGCAAGATATGCAGGAGACCACGCACCACAAGAGGTTGTTTTAAATAAACTATTAGAAGAAATGAAATATGTAGAAACTACAAAAAGAACTGCAAGCTTTGTATGTGTTTTAACTGCAATTACTGAAAATGGAGAAAAAATAGTCTGTAAGGGAGAAACAAAAGGTAAAATTGCAACAAAAATGCGGAACAATGGGAAAGCTTACTTTTGGACCAGTTTTAATTCCAGATGGTTTTGATAGAGTTATAAATGATTTAACAGAAGAAGAAATTGGTCACACACATAGACAAAAAGCTTGGAGAGAATTGCTTGAGAAAATAATTTAAAGAAAGGTAAAAAAATGAAACTTAAAAATTTATTTGGGCATATTAAAACTGTTTTTAAACATAAATGGATAGTTTTTAAACTTTCAATAAAAGCTGGTATACCACTCAGAGGACTTTTACATGACTTATCTAAATTCTCTCCTGCTGAATTTTTTGAATCGGTCAAATATTATCAGGGCGGAAAAAGAAGTCCACTTGCTAAATCAAGAGAAGTTTTGGGATATTCTAAAGCATGGTTACATCATAAAGGAATTAATAAGCATCACTTAGAATATTGGTATGATGATGGATTAAAAGAGCAACCGATTATTCCTTTTAAATATGTATCTGAAACAATATGTGATAAGCTAGCTGCAAGTATAGTATATCTAGGTAAAGATTGGACAAATGAATCTGAGCTTAAATATTGGACTGAAAAAGAAAAGAATAGATTAATGATAAATCCTAAAATAAGAGATTTTATAACAGAAGTTTTTGAAGATGTAAGCAAAAGTGGAATAGATAAAGTAATTTCAAAAGAAAATTTGAAATTACTTTATGATAAGCATTGTACATAAAAACAGCTTGCCTTTTGGGTAAGCTGTTTAATCATTTTTAAGACTATTTTCATATAAATCTTCTGCAAAAACATCTTTATCTCCTGAGCCATCAATAAAGCCAACTTTTGCTATGTTATCTTTTACTTCTTGTATAAAAATTGGCTTACCATTATAACAAATATCATATCTTTCTTTGTTTCTCAGGATTTCATGAATTCTTTTTATATTCATCTAAAACCTTCCTTCTTTTTCAATTATAATATAATTATATACACAAGTTGAATAAAATATAACTTTTTCTCACTTTTTATGAATATTTTTTAAAAGTTTACAAATAATAGGCTTAAAGAAAAAATTTATTATGATATTGATATAAATAAAAAGGAGGAATAGTTGTGAAGGCAACAGGTGTAGTTAGAAGAATAGATGATTTAGGAAGGATTGTAATTCCAAAGGAAATAAGAAAGGTGCTTCGTATTAAAGAAGGAGATCCTTTAGAAATATTTACAGATAAAGAGGGAGAAGTAATTTTGAAAAAGTATTCTCCTATTGGGGAACTTTCAGAATTTGCAAGTGGATATGCAGAAACTTTATCAAAAACAACAGGACATATTGCATGTATAACAGACAAAGATTCTGTAATTGCTGTTTCTGGTGGTTCCAAAAAAGAATTTTTAGAGCAGGATTTATCAAAAGAACTTGAGCAACTTATGGATGATAAAGAAGCTTATATAAGTAAAGATAATAATGAAGTTTCAATTCCAGTTGTAAAAAATGATAGCAAGGAACGTAAATTTAATTCGCAAGTTGTTTATCCAATTATAGCTCAAGGCGATGTAATTGGTAGTGTTATTCTTTTGTCTAAGGATGCTAAAACTAAAATGGGAGAAACTGAGCAAAAAATTGCTGAATCTGCCGCTGGATTTTTAAGTAATCAAATGGATATTTAGTTTATTTGGGTTTGGTTGAAAAATATTTATTTTTGAAAAAGTCTTGACATTTTCAGTTATTCCGTAATACAATATATTTTAGTAAATATAACCAAACAAAACCATACTATTTTTCCAAGTATATTATTGCAGAATTTAAAGCCATGAATTTTTTATAAGTTCATGGTTTTTATTTAGTATTCTATGTTTTTTAGTTAATCGTAATTATTTTTATTTAGTAACTATTGTCAAAAAATGTCTAATATGATAAGATTATTAATGATATTTTTAAAAATTCACAATATTAAATGATAAAATCTACAATATAATTTAAAGGGGGAAATTAGTTTTGAAAAAATGTTTAAAAACTATTACAATTCTTACATTAGCATTAATCATTCTATCATTTATATTTCAAGGAGTTACTTTTGCATCTTCGATTCTTAATTCAATTGATATAAATACTCTAGATTTAAGTCGGAATAAGTCAAAGTAAATTAGATTCTCTTGAAAGTACTCTTGAAGCAATACAAAATAGCATTGCCAGCGAACGGTCAGCAAGAAAATCAGAATGAAGATAAAAAAGCTGAAATAAAATCTGCAAATGTAGAATCAATTTTAAATTTATATGAAGAACTTTCCAAAGTTCTTACAAATGAAGAAATGGCAACATTTTTAGAAAATAATAAAAGTACACTTTCAAAAGCTGGCATAAGTAAAAGTATGCTTAATACTTCAATTAGTATGCTAAAAAATTTTGATACAAGTACAGTTGTAGATATAGTAAGGAATGATTTAAATATAAATGAAATAGCAAAAAATAGTAAAGAAGGTGCTACAGCAGATTCTATCTTAAAATCAGCTATTAAAAAAGCTCCTATTACAGATAAAGTTAAAATAATCTGTAAGCTACTTTTTTCAAATGGATATTTCAGATTACTATTTGCTCTTATGATTGTTCTTGCTGTATATTCAGTAATTGTAACAAGTTTTATATTTAAAAAAGCTAAAAAGCCATATTATGCTACATACATACCAATTTACCGTGATATTATTCATTTAGAACTTTGCAATTTTTCTCCATGGCTTCTTATACTTGTATTTATTCCATTTATAGGTTGGCTTGCACTAGCTGCAATATCTGTGGTTCGGTAAATTTGAACTTTCTAGAAACTTTGGTCATGGCTTTTTGTTTGGTCTAGGTTTGCTATTCTTTCCACCATTTTTTAGAAGCTATTTAGCATTTGGTGGAGATGATTTTAAGAAAGTTGAAGAGTAATATACATAAATTTGTCAAAACTCTTTATTTTTCTTTGAAAATGTAGTATAATTAAAGATGTAGTTCAAAAAAGAAAGGAGAAAATTCTATGTGGTATATGTGGTTAATTGCAGCAGGAATATTTTTTGTTGCAGAAATAATAACTGTACGGCTTTATGATATTTTGGCTAGGAATTGCAGCGTTAGTTGTATGTGTACTTAGCTTGTTTGTTGATAGTCTATTTATACAAATGTCTGTATTTGTCGTTTTATCAACATTACTTCTATTCTTAACAAGACCCTTCATCGAGAAATTTGTAATAAAAAAAGATGAAAAAGTAATAACAAATGCCTTTACGATAATTGGTAAAGAAGCAAAAGTAATTAAAGCAATGGATCCTATTACAAAACTTCGGTCAAATTAAAGTACGGCTCTGAAACTTGGACTGCAAAAACAGAAGATGACATGCTTTTAGAAGAGGGTGATCTTGTTAAAGTAAATACAATAGATGGTGTAAAAGCAATAGTTTCAAAAATTTAGTTATTAAAATTCAAATATATATAATTAAAGGAGGATTTTTTTATGTGGTTTTTAATAGTATTACTTGTATTAGTACTTATAATTGCATTTAAATCAATTAAAATCGTTAAACAAGCTGAGGTATATATTATCGAAAGATTAGGAAAATTTCACAAAGTAGCAGATGCAGGATTAACAATTATTATCCCTTTCTTCGACCATGTACGTTCTGTTGTGAGTTTAAAACAACAAACAATGGATATCCCACCTCAAGGAGTGATTACAAAAGATAATGTTACTATATCAATAGATACAGTAGTTTTCTATAAAATTA
>CANSNA010000045.1 GCA_947648255.1 uncultured Clostridium sp.
TTACTGTTCCATATACTACTTCTTGGATTTGTTCTTTGTAGGATACTATTTTGTAGTCTTCTGCTACATCTGCTGTTGTGTCTACTAGGCTACTATTTCCGTGTTAGGCTTTTTATTGCGACAGCAGATAGGATTACTATTATCACTATCATTACTATTAGAGCTATTAACGTTATTCCGCCTTTCATTTCTTCTATCTATTTTTTGTTTACTTTTGTTCATTTTGCTTTACCTCTTTCTTTTGACGTTTTTTGTTCTCGATTAATTTGGATTAAGCTTTGGATATGAGCTCACAGTGTGAGCCTCATTTGTTTTGTTAAGTTTATTAGTTTTTGACATAATTGCTATCCTTTACAATGCAACAATCAAACTACAGTTGATTAAACAACATCAGTTGTAATTTTGAATTCATTAATGCTGACTAGTCATACCATGTGAACAATACTTGTGTGAACTTTCATGGTTATGTTTGCACTTCGTTGGACCTTCAACTTTTCCTGTACCATTGCAACCTGAGCATGTACCGACCCACGTGGTATAACTGCACTTTACACTCCCATGTTTGACTTTCCCAGTCGCCGCCACCTGCGTCTGGTAGATAACCTAAATACCTGCAACAATTATTACAGAGGTTGTAATTTGCAATTTGGTTGCATCCAACACATTTGAAACTAAACGTAGGTCCGAAAGTGCCGGAACTTCACTCCGCAATTTGTGCATAACAGCCCCTTGTCAACATCGCTGCTATTTGAGGACGTACGCACACCTACTGAGGTACCTACCGAGTGTCGTCCGTCCAGTCCCACTTCCGTCCGCAAGTTGTACATGTCTTACTTGCTACAAAAGGTCCTGTGCAAGTTAAAGTAGTTCCCGAACAGAAAGTTCTACCTGAAGCATTAGCTTGTGTAGTTCCACCATTTCCATCACTTATATCAACTCTCCAAGAATAAGTTTGAGTCGTATATTCTCGTAAGCCAGTAACATTCTTAAAGGTTACACTCTGTCCACTAGTTCCTGTTTTTGTATCATATACTGTATTGCTACCATTCCAATATAGTTTATATGTTAAAGTTTGTGCTGGACTATCATTGTCATATGCTCTTGCTGTTATTGTCATACTTGTCGTTGTTTTGCTTGAACAAGATGTACTAGCATTATATGGAGGTGTATTCGCACTTGGGGTATTTGCACTTGTTCCAGCTTCATTGTCTCCTGCTGACCTACCAACATTTCCAGCATTATCTGTTACAAGTACTCTAATATAGTATGTTCTACCATCACTTAAGCCTGTATATGTATACGCTTTACTTGCATCCCCTGACAGGGTCTAGTTATAATACTAAACAAGTAGTATTTTCAAGCCTTTCATTCACATTCATATCAGAAGTAATTGCATAAATTTAACTTATTTGATTTCATAAAAAAATAGAATCTTATTAGGATTATGCCAAAAAGTTATAGAATTTTAAAAGATATAATAAATAAATTATACTGAATTGCTTAAGATGGGCATTTGGGGCATTTAAATTAAATCTCTAATATTGACATTACATTTTTAGCTAATTTAATAGATAACGGAATAGTAAGATATAGAACAGCTATTTACAATATAGCTTATGATATAAAACACAGTAATTAATTTTGCTATAGTTAAGAGCATAGATAAATTGCAACTATAGTCAGAAGTATTTTTATTTTATTATTTTAATGGATAAAAAGTAGATATTAAGTAAAAATCTAGTGCTTTGTGTATAAAATCTTACATTTTAAAATACGAAATTTTTACTTTAATTATTTTATATATTTATAATTTTTATGTTATAGTTTTAAATATCTCTATTTACCATTTATTTGCGTTTTAATAAGTTTAATATGATAATTTATGTATAGATATGTATTGCTATATTATTTTCTTTAAAATCCATTTTAGAAGATACAGTTTAAATTATAAATAAAAAATTATATTGAAAATTAAATTAAGTATATTATAAGGTAAAAGTTAAAAGTAATATAAGTACTGAAGATTCAGAGTTTTTTGCTTTTATTTATATAAATTCGCAAAGTATAAAGTTATAGAATTAGATCTAAAAATGTAGGAATTAAAAATCCTCTAAATTTGTTTAATCTGTAAATTTATGTACAAAAAAGAGGAATCTATCAAAAAATTCCTCTAAAGTAGTAGATATATTTATGATGCAAGCCAAAAAAGCTAAAATATAATTAAAACATTCAACAAATTAGTTCATTGCATATTATTATAATTCTAAAAAATACTCATGAATTCTAGCAGTTATTTCTTTCAGCTCAGCTATATTGATTTTATATTTTTCATTCAAAACATATTTATGCTGCATATTATTAAATTCTTCTATCAATTTTTCATCAAAATTTAGTTGAAAATAGCTAAAATCTTTTATTCTTGTCTCATTAGAAATTCCTCCAATTCTATTTTTTTCTTCTTGTCTTTTATAATTAATTAATTTTTCTAATTCACTTTTATCATTTAATAAATTTTGAATATTTATATCATCAAACAATACAGCTAAATCATATAAATGCTTCGATGCATCTTTATACATTTTTCTTAAGTAATAAAATTCTGCTGCAAAAACTTTATCTATAAATATTCTTGTCAGTTTGATAATATTTATATTAAATGCTGAAATATCAAACTCTTTCTCAATAATCTTTTTTTCAGATGCACTGCAAAGACTATATATAAGAGGTTCAATAGAATAGTTTTGATATGGCTCACTAACAGTAAAAGATGTTGCTTCAACTTGTATTATACCAGCTCTGTGTAATTCATTCATATTATAAATTGAGTCATATTTATATATTACTGTAATGCTACCTTTATGGTCAATAGTATCTTCTTTTGAAAGTTCTAATCCTTGGATTTTATAACCTAATGCTGATTGTTTTAATCTATTTTTATTTTTTGTATTTGATTGCTCTGAAAGTATTTTTACTGTTAAGTCTATATCTTCTGAAAAACGATTCATAGTATTTAATATTTTATAAACTGCTGTTCCACCTTTAAAATAAGCTTGTAACTTGTCTTGATTTTGTGAAAGACTTTTTAATATCATACAAACATAATAATCTTTTTCAATTATGTCTGTTGCTATACCATATTTACTATTTAAATTGTCTATTAGTTCTTTAAATAGTTCTTTATTTAAGTGTAAATACATTTAATTCTCCTATCTTGCTAAAGCTAATATCTTGTTTAAAATACTTCTGCTCTTTGTTTCTCTAGCATATTTAATTATTTTTTCGAAATCTAATTTATTTTCAGCTATAAAATTATATATAAGTTCATCAGGATTATCTACTTCAATATCTATATTGTCTTTATTTTCAATTAAGTCAAATAATTGCAAATACTTATAGTTTTGGTTATTTACTTTTATCTTTGGCTTTCTTATAATTACATTTAAATTTTTATTTTCGTATTTGTTAAAGTTTTTACATTCATTCGTCGCTATGTCAATAATGTTAGGAACTTGAGTTGTTAGGTGAACTTGATTAAATAAAAGTGCTCCTGTTATATAACCTTTGATATTTCCTTTTTTATCCATCAAATATTTATATTGAATTATATTTCTATTACCAAGAAGCATTTTGCCAAATATATTTTCCTTAGGCTTGTAATAAATACCATTATAGGCTGTTGCTATAATACCTTCTTTGTTCATTCTATTTAAAATAGCTTTGACATTGTTGAAAACCTTTTCTTTTTCAGCATGAGTGTAAAATTGAATGATGTATTCTTTTATTTCTTCTATAAAAATTGGTATACCTTTTTCTTGAGTGTTTATATATTCTAATACTAAATTGTAACAATTCATGTCAATACCTCCCTTGTTACTCTTTTATGAATATATATTAATTATATTCATATTATAGTAATATTATAACATTTTATTTTGAATATTTCAACTTTTATATAAATATTGTGCAATAAAATTCCATTTTTTAATGAAAGCAAATAAGTTAAATTTATGCAATTACTTCTGATATGAATGTGAATGAAAGTCTTGAAAATACTACTTGTTTAGTATTATAACTAGACCCTGTCAGGGGATGCAAGTAAAGCGTATACATATAAAGGCTTAAGTGATGGTAGAACATACTATATTAGAGTACTTGTAACAGATAATGCTGGAAATGTTGGTAGGTCAGCAGGAGACAATGAGACAGGAACAAGTGCAAGTACACCAAGTGCAAATACACCTCCATATAATGCAACAACAAGTGCTCCAACAGGAAGTAGGACAACAACAAGTTTAACAATAACAGCCAGTGCCACAGATAATGAGCAAACAACACTTTACTACGACTTATACTGGAATGGTAGCTCTACTGTAACAGAGACTAAATCTGGAACAAAAGGAAATACAGTAACATTTACAGCAAGAACAGGATTAACAAAAAGGACAAGATATTCTTGGAGGATAGTAGTAAGAGATAATCAAGGTGGAACAGTCAGTACAAATGGATCTGCATATACTAACTGTCCAGGAAATGATTCAGGCTGTGATGGAGCAACATTTATTAAGTGTGACAATTGCGAGGGGGCTGGATATATATGTGACGTCTGCGGACATGGGGCGCAGACAATTACACGGTGCTGAATTTATATGTGATAGGTGTCACTCCTCTACTAAAACAAGTCAGATGCCTTATTGCTTTAGTTGTAGGAGATACGCTCCTGAGGGTGGCAGAACGGGTTCTCTATACGGTAACTGTGATAATTGCGGAACGCAATCGACTTACTCTTATAATGGAGATGCAACAATATCCTCGACTCGCTGCACACTTGATACAGGTGGATATGGATGGCTGTCTCAGCCGTGCATACATGGATTAAATAATAGAGGAAGCCATTGTGAGCATGGAAAATCTTTCGAACATTCAATATTTTAGCAATAGCGAAAATTAGATGTAACCAACTTTAACAGAAAAAATATTGAATGTTAGGGTCACTCTAAGTTGACTGAACACAAAAATTGCAATATCGGTAAACTGGAATAAGGGGTGCATAACACAGTTGAGATGCAAATATTGAAATTTAACTTGAACGTGTCTATTAATAATTGCTTATGACAAGGTCAAAAAATTTCGAATTGATAATATGCGACTATTGGAACATAAACGTTTGTCGCAAAAATGATAAAAATTAATAAATGCCACTGGGAACGGAGGTATTTGACATGACATAAAAAATTTTTAAAAACTATCAAAAACTACTACTAACATCCTTCACTCCTATTAACACATACTCCCAAGTACAATTTAGATTAATCATGTAACTAAAAACGTCAAAAGAAAGAGGTAAAGCAAAATGAACAAAAGTAACCAAAAAATAG
>CANSNA010000046.1 GCA_947648255.1 uncultured Clostridium sp.
AAAGTTCAAGAAATAGATATATATTATAGAGGTGTTGGTATCATTTCTTTTCCAGTTAGTCTTGAAGATATGACTATGGTAATTGAAAAAATGATAAATAAAAAAATATCAGCTTAATTATTAGAATTTAAGCTGTATCTATGGGGAGAATTATTTAGTGTACTTAACTAAAGCGTTCTCCCCTATGAGTTTTGATCTACCTTCAAAACTTGAGGTCTCTGCGAGGCAATTACTTCCTGAAAACAAAAAATACCATCCTTTTTAGAATGATATTTGTATCTAACTGTTCAATTTAGCTCGAACAAAAAACGTCGTTGGTGGGCAATCTGGGATTCGAACCCAGGACCTTTCGATTAAGAGTCGACTGCTCTAGCCAACTGAGCTAATCACCCGTATTGAATTACTACTTTCTCATTAAATAGTACCTATAAGCAAACTGCTTGAGAGCTGTAGATATTAACTTTCTAAGCTTTTAATTATAACTAATATCTACTTAAACGAATTTTATCATATTCTCAGTTGATAGCAATTAGTTACTCTATCAACTGAGCCAGTAGTAAATCTATTTGTTATTATAATACGTTTTTACTTGTTTTGTCAATACTTTTATTTGCAATATATACTGTATATGTTATTATCATTGCTATTCCTGCCGTTATTCCTTGAGTTATTCCCATTGCATTTTGTAGATTTTGTATTAACTTTTCTGGGAATATTCCAAAGGTATTTAACACAGTAAAGCTTAAAAATATGATTCCGCACTTTTACTATTATTGCAACCATTCCTGATATAAAATAGTTTAGTTTTTTATTTAGCATTAATAGTTTAATTAAGTATACTAATGTAAAATTCCCTAATGCTATTGCTGGTATCATATATACCATATATACTGATGCTGTTTTAAATACATATCCTCCAAGTATTGTTGATATACTTGGTAATAATATTATTCCGTATTATTTTTTTCCATCCTTTTATATTTAACGCTGATACCATTAATGCTATATTTACTATTGTTCCTACTATAATTTGTGAATTACTTGCTATAAAACTATTTGCTCCAAATGTTATATTTATAAACTTTGCTAAAAATGTTGGCACAATTAGTGCAGAAACACAAATTAGTATTATTTGCATTATTTCCATTCTTTTTGAATAATCATACATATTTTCTTGCAATATATTTTCTTTTTCCATTTAGTTTCTTCTCCTTCTAGTCTTATTATACTTCTATTTTTATTTATTTTCAATATTTTTTTGAATTTACCTTATTTTTACTCCCAGTTTTGATTATTCTAGTCATAGGATTATAGCTATCTTCGCTTAGTATTTCTTCTTTTATTATTCTATTATTTTTCTTTGTTATTTTATATGCAATACTTTTTGCCCCATTTGCTCCTCCACTTTCAACAATTTCCTGTCCTTCTGAAAGTGAACTGTCATATACATACTTTGTTGTACAAAGTATAGTTTCTGTTTTTTTGCTTGAAAGTTCTATTTCATATTCTTCATCTTCTTTTATTCCTTTTATTTCTACTTCTAATATTCCATTTGTTGCTCTTAAGTTTAGTTTTACTGCGTATTGTCTTGAATTTTTAAATTTGAAGTCTCTTGTTCCATATGAAATTGTTGCATCTCTTCCTGGATCTACATATGAAACTACTGATGAATGATTATATCTTTCTACTATTTCTAAATTTGCATATAACACTGCATTATATATTGTACTTGATACTTGACATACTCCTCCTCCATAATCTTGAACCAATTCTCCTGCTGAATATGCACCAGCTTGAAGATATCCTTTTGAAGCAGTTGTAGGTCCTACTGTTCCATTAAATGAAAATGTTTCTCCTGGCATTAATACTGTTTCACTTATTGTCTCTGATGCAATTTCTATATTTGTTGACCTATTTTTATTACTTGCATCATATCTTGTAGAAAAACTTCCAAGTATATTTGGAAATGCATCTTCTCCAAGCATATCAGTTGTAACTTGTGGAGTTGTTATTTGAAGTGGTAGTTCATATTCTTCTTTTTGTTCTTTTAATATTTCTTTTGCTTCATCTAATCCTATACCAAGCTCTATCCCATTTGAATGTATATTTAATTTTCCTGCTTCTCTATCATATGAAGCATTTTTCGCCTCTTTAAAAATTTCTTTTGCTATTTTTTCTATGTCTATTTCCTCTGGTGTCTGAATTTTTGTTGGTATCTCTATTTCGTTTCTTTCTTTTCCTTCTATTTTTTCACGCACTAGAGTTTTAATTTCTTCTCTTAATGCTTTTTCGTCCATTATAATACCTGATTTTCCTCTTGTAATTACTAGTTTTTCACCTTCTATATAGTAACTATTGTCTACAAATTTGTTTTCCCATTCTTCATCTAGCCCCTTAAATATGCTTTGCATAATTTCTTCATTAAATTTGAAATCTAATTCTAGATTTTCTCCATTCATCCATACAGAAAGAATTTTGAAATTATTTACAAATATGTTATCTTCTCTTCCTATCATACATGCTTTATATACTTTATCTATCATATCTGTTTCTAGTTCCATTCTTTTTAGTGTAAATGTTTTTTCATTCTCTCCATGTTTTAAAACTATTTCATCATTTATAATATTTTCTATTGCATTTTCTAGCTTTCTCTCTGTTTCATTTCTTGTTAGTCCTGAAACTTTTAGGTTATTTATCGTTACATTCCCTATAATTTTAGAATTTGTTGCACATATTAATGCAAATATTGTCGATACTAGTCCGCATACATAGTATTATCACAGATATCCATATTATTGGTATTAATTTTCTATTTCTTCTTCTTCTTTTCATATGTTCTCTCAACTCCCATATATAAATATTAACACAAAAATAGTGTCTCCTGCAATATATTTATGATTTATAATATGTTTTTTTGTTAATATTATTAAATATTTTTACTTTTTTATATTTACTGCTAGACAAACTAAATATTTTTTTGTATAATAATATCAAATTATATAGAAAGAGGTAATATTTTATGATAGGCGATATGCTTGCAAAGGCAAGAAAAGATAAAGGAATGACAAAAACTGAACTTGCTAAGATTACAGATATAAATATTGGTCACTTAACACATATTGAAAAAGGAGAAAGAAATCCTAGTCATAAGGCCTTAAAAACAATATGTAAGGCACTAAATATTCCTTATCAACCATTAATGTTTACTTATGATAAAGAAATAACTGAAGATCAGTCTTCTTATAATGCTACAAATTATATTTCTTATAATAAAATTTTAGCAGTTGATAAAATAGATGGTTTTATTGATTGCCCTCCAAAAATACCTAGTGCTGCTATTGCTGTTAAAGTCCCTGATAACTCTATGGAACCTACTTTTGAGAAAAACAGCTATGTTTTTGTGGAGTTTAATACTCCTCTTGTTTCTAAAGACTATGGTATTTTCCAGCTTAATAATTCTATAATTATTAGGAAGTTTTTCTCTAGAAAGGGTAACATTTCTTTGAAAGCAGATAACAAGAATATAGAGGAAATTAAAGTGACAGAAGATGACAATTTTTATATAATTGGAAAAATTTATAAAAATAAATAGTTTTTTTGTAAAAAAAGCTTGAATAATCTTTTAATTAATATTATAATATATACATCAAAAGATAAAAGTAATAGGAGTTTTATAATGGAATTAACAAAGAATATATTTTTTAATACAGATAAACTTGTTGCAAACACAACAGTTAAGATATCTTACACTGGAAAATTATTTCAGGAAGATGCAAAAGAAGTTTTTATTCACTATGGATTTGGTCCAGACTGGAATAATGTTGCAGATGTAAAAATGGAAAAAACGGAGCTTGGTTTTCAAGCAGAAATTACTTTAGATGATTCTCCATCTTTTAATTTCTGTTTTAATGATGGAGGAGACTCTTGGGATAATAATGATAATCAGAATTATTCTTTTATAATTGAAGAACTTCCTACTTCATTAATTCTTCAAGGCGATGAATTAGGCTTAGATGCTAAACCTGGTCTTAGAAAAGCTTATATTTGGAGTAAAAAAATTAGGCTTGCTGTTTATAAGATTATTACATATTTGCCAAAACTTATATCTGGAAATTATAAACGTAAAATTAATAATGAAGATTAATAAATTATATAAAAGGAATTAACTTACTTTTTTAAGCTAACTCCTTTTATTTTTTAGTCTATCCATCCTCCGTCAACTTTTATAACTTCTCCTGTTATATATTTGGCATCTAATAACATATTTATAGCATCTGCAATTTCTTTTGGTGTTCCAAATCTTTTTAGAGATATCTCTTTTTCTAATTCACTTATTTCCTCTTTTGATAAATCTTTATTCATATCTGTATCTATTGCTCCTGGTGCTACTGCATTTACTCTTATATTTGATGGTCCAAGTTCTTTTGCAAGTGCTTTTGTCATCCCTATAATTCCTGCTTTTGCGGCTGAATAATGAACCTCACATGAGCCACCAGTTATTCCCCAAACTGATGAAATATTTATTATACATCCTTCATGATTTTGTATCATATTTTTTACTACTTCTTGTGTCACATAGAAAACAGATTTCAGATTTACATCTATCATGTGATCTATATCTTCATCTGTCAAATCTGTAAACAATTTTGTTTGAGTTATACCGTGCATTATTTACTAATATATCTATTTTTTTATATTTTGAAATTGCATAGTTTATCATATCTCTTACTTCTGCTCTTTTACTTACATCTGCCTTAAAAATGTCTATTTCTACCCCTTGCTTTTTTAATTCTTCTTTTAAATTTTCTGCTTCTTCTTTAGATTTATTATAATTTGCAATTACTTGTATTCCATATTTTGCAAATTTTTCTGCACACGCTCTTCCAATTCCACGTGATGCACCTGTGATTATCGCAACTTTTTGCATTTCTTATTTTTAAAACTAGTTTTTTTAACTAGCTTGTCCTTTCAAAAAAATTAAATGGCTGAATAATTAAATTCCTTACATTCTTAACTTGCTTATAAAATAAGCAAAAGCCAAGAATTAAGATGTCACATCAAAACTCTTGACCTTTATTGGAGCCAATTACCCGATTCGAACGGGTGACCTACGCATTACAAGTGCGT
>CANSNA010000047.1 GCA_947648255.1 uncultured Clostridium sp.
AATCGAGAGTATCGGAAAAGTTGTGTAAAAGAAAAATCCTTTAGATTGATAACTTAAAATTTGATATTTTAAAAATCTCATTTTAATCTTTGCAATATATTTAGAATAGGCTAAATTCTTATAGAATTAGCTTCTATATCAATTTTGTATATATAGGAACAAATTACACTTGCTTAGAATTAAAATCTGTCGAAATCGAATTGTTTTGTTATTTCTCTATAACCATGAGTTAATCAATTTATTATTTTATTACTTCTAATTTAAATTCTGTAGAATATTTAGTTTTACTCATTACCTCCACAAGTTAAATTTTTTTGTTTAACTTGTGGAGGAACTTCAATGACTAAGTTCTTTTTTCTGTATCTTTTTTATATTATTTTATCCTAATAATATCGGAGCATTCTTGTTTATCTTAAAATCAAAACTTACAGATACTCATAAATTTGTATTTGATGAAGTTATTTAAATCAAATCTGCCATTGAAATTGCTTTACTCAACTGCGAAGAGAAGATCCATATTTTGACCTAACTACTACATGGTATGCTCTCTTTGAAGGGAATTATGACTGCAATAGTTATGTGTTATCGTTGATCCATGGACACAAACCTTTTTCTTCTCATATGTGTTACATCCATTTGGACACGAGACTGGTCCAAAAGATGGAACACAAGTTCTACAATGTCCTCCATCTCCTCTACCGCAATTCGGACATCCCCACACACTTTTGTACCCATTACCGACTCCTGTAACCTCAAAACCACATATCCAGCAATTCCAAAAACCACTGAAATAGGCACTACGATACTCTGTCAGCCCCGCACCGCATTTTGAACACATATAGCCGACTTACTCCACATTTTGTGCATACCTCTGTAGGAATACAGGCTATACTTACTCCGCTACAATTAGTATAAGCACTACCATTTAATCTAGCACTTCCTCCTGCTCCATCTGAAACATTCACATACCAACTATAATGTGTTGCTTCACTTAATCCTGATATTGCAGTAAATGTTACAGTATTTCCCTTCGCTCCTGATACTGTTTGTTTATAACTTCCATTAAAATATAAAGCATAAGAAAGTGTTGATTGCTCTCTATCTGTTGCACTTGCCGTTATCGTTAAACTTGTTGTCCTTCTTAGGTTTGTTGGAGCACTTGTTGATAAGCTATATGGATTTGTATTTGCATTTGGCGTTGCTATTTGCTTTCCTCCATTATCCTCTGCTGATTTCCCAATATTCCCAGAATTATCTGTCACAACTACTCTAATCCAGTACGTTTGCCCATCATTTAAATTAGCATAAGTATATGCCTTTGTTGTATCCCCTGAGATATTCTAGGGAAATCATTATATCATATTATATTTCAAGCATGTTCAAGTTATATTAACTGAAAAAATTTGCATAAAAAAAGACAACTGAAATAAAAATATTTATAATAATTTAAAATACTTTTATTAAATATCTTTATTTCATTGTCTAAAACAATTTATCTCACAATTCTAAGCTATTTTTATTCAATAAAAATTCCTGCAATCCTATAATAGATATTCCTTCCTCTGTTATCCACGATTTAATATCATCTTTTACTACTATAATCTTTTTAAAATTATCTGGTATATGCATTAAAGGTCTTTCTTCTTGTAATGTTTTTTCTCTAGTCGGAAGGCTTAGAGCTGATTGTATATAATACCTTCTATTATATTGATTACAAACAAAATCTACTTCGACTTGCTTTTTTGAATCTCCTTCTCGAATTTCAACTACACCAACATCTACATTATAACCTCGATATAGCAATTCGTTATATAAAATATTTTCCATAATGTGGCTTTCTTCTTGCTGCCTAAAGTTTAAGCGACAATTTCTGAGTCCAATATCAGTAAAATAATATTTAGATGGAGTTGATATATATTTTTTTCCTTTTACATCATATCTCTCTGCTTTTTCAATTAAAAATGCATCTAGTAAATAATTTATATATGATGTTATTGTATTTACAGATACTTCTTTGATATTACTACTTTCAAAAGTATTAGATAACTTATTTGGATTTGTCAAAGACCCTACTGAAGAAGCTAAAATATTAACAAGAGCATCAATCACGTCTACTCTTTGAATATTATTTTTTTCAATAATATCTTTTAAATATGTTTGCTCAAATAAATTTTTCAAATATGCACTTTTTTGTTCTTCTGTTTTATAGAATAATATTCTAGGTAGTCCTCCATACATGACATATTCACCCCATGCATCTTCTTTGTTTTTATCAAAAGCTGAGTAAAATTCGCTATACGTCAATGGAAGAACTCTAATTTCATCGCCTCTTCCACGAAATTCTGTGATGATATCTGAAGATAAGAATTTTGAGTTGCTTCCTGTTACATAAACATCCAGATTTTCTATATGCAAAAAACCATTTAAAACCGATTCAAAGTCATCAACTTTTTGGATTTCATCTAAAATCACATAATACATTTCTTTATCTTTTATAGAATTTCTAATATATTCATCTAAGACATCAGGATCTAAGTATTTTATATTTCTTCTTTCATCTAAATCAATTTTAATTATATGATCTTCTTTAACTCCATTACTTATAAGATAGTTTTTAAAAATTGGGTCTAACAAATAGGACTTTCCGCATCTTCTAATTCCAGTTACTATTTTTATAAGTCCATTTTCTTTTCTAGCAATAATTTTGTTTAAGTAAAGAGTTCTTTCTATTGTTTTCATTATAACCTCCCATTGAATATTTTTTACATTTTAGATTATTTTATTCAATACTATTATATGCTACATTTTGAAAAAAATCAATTAATATATTGAATATTTTTTACGTTTCAGGTATTTTTATTCAATAAAATATCATATTTCAACTAATATTTTATCATATTAAAAATTATGGTTGATATTTTTATTTATATTATTTTTATGCAGTTATTTTTAATTTTTGTAATTCAAAAAAGACTGAAATATCAATTAATATAATGATTTCCCTAGAATATCTCAGGGGATACAACAAAGGCGTATACTTATGCTAATTTAAATGATGGGCAAACGTACTGGATTAGAGTAGTTGTGGCAGATGGTGCACGGTAATATGGGTAAGTCAGCAGGAGATAGCGAAGCAGGAAAAAGTATATCAACACCAAGTGCAAACACAAACCCTTACAATCTAACAACAAGTGCTCCAATATATCTCCGAAAGCCAACAAGTTTGACAATAACAGCAAGTGCAAGAGATAATGAACAGACAACATTATATTATGACTTATACTGGAATGGAAGTTCAAAAGTAATGGAAACACAAGAATCCACTAATGGATTTTCTGTAACATTTACTACAATACGAGAATTAACGGAGGCAACACGCTATACATGGAGAGTAGTTGTACGAGATGGGGGTGGAGGAATCCTAAAAGGTAGCACTCAGATTTGTTATACAAATTGCTCACGGTACGGCAGTATCATGTAGTCTAAACATAGTGAGGACCTGTTCTAAGTGTGATGGTATTGGATTTTATCACAAGAATGGAACATATGAGACATATGGAACATTTCATATTCAGTCGAGTGCTTATGCGTGTAGATCGTGTAGCAGCCCTAGCGGATCCTCCGTGACTTACTATTGTGAATTATGCACTTCTGGTGGACCGAACCTTGGGACGGTCACAAAATTCGGCTACTGTTCAGCTTGTGGGCGTTACGCAACACCGACGCTATCTGAGCGGGAATGTGGGTCCGAATGGATCGACACACCCAATTTGCGGAGAATGCGAGGGGTGGGGGTCTATCGTTGACAATTGTATACATGGAGTTAAGACAAACGCACCACACTGTAAGCATGGAAAGCTAAAAGAACACGAGATCAGTTAGATGACATCAGAACTAAAAAAAGCTACAATTATAGCAAAATAGTTTTAAATGGGTATATATAACGAATAACATGTATTTCAAAAATATAGCTTTCCTAAAATATCCTATATAGACCAATAAGATCATATAAATGCATAAATATCAACACACACTATCCTTAAATGAAAAAACTCACTTGATTATTATATATGCTCTAAGTAATGAAAATATTCTTGTAAAATATCTTCCTTAGTCTGAGGAACTACCAGATGAGATATGCAATTTTGAAGGCGAGTTTAAAGATTTGCATGTTGCAGAATAATAAAAATCTCGATGTACATCAATTTTGTACTATCGAGATTTTTTTACTTATATTGTGTGTTCTCCAGTTTTTCCATGTATGCAATGAGGGGTGTTGTCCCTGAAACTATGCGAACATACCTTTGTTGCTAGACCAGTGTGCTCGCATTTATCACAGAATTTTGCACTAAAAATCTCGTTAATCCCAAGTCCCTGTTCGCAGAAAATCACACCTTTGCACCCGTAGTTATTACATATTTCACCAGGTCTTAAGTACATGAAAGGTCCACCACAGTCGCCAACATTGCATTTACTGCAGTAGTAATACTCAGGTCCATAATTCGTAGTCCTACCGCAAGTCGGACAACGATGTAAATGGGCAACTTCTGGCTTTGTACAAGGACCAGAGCACAAGCTACAGATGCGTCCGAGAACCGCTACAACTTATGCAGTTTACTTTGGTACCTCCGAGCACACCCAGAATCATTACCTGGGCAATTGGTATATGCACTATTTGTGGTTCCTCTTTGTTGTCCACCAACTCCATCTCTTACAACTATTCTCCAGCTATAACTTGTTCTTTTTGTTAATCCAGTTCTTGCTGTAAACGTTACTGTGTTTCCTCTTGTTCCTTGTTTTGTTTCTGTTACTGTTGAGCTTCCATTCCAGTATAGGTCATAGTAAAGTGCTGTTTGTTCATTATCTCTTGCACTTGCTGTTATTGTCAAACTTGTTGGCTTTCGGAGATATATTGGTGCACTTGTTGTTAGGTTGTAAGGGTTTGTGTTTGCACTTGGTGTTGATATACTTTTTCCTGCTTCGTTGTCTCCTGCTGATTTACCCATATTACCGTGCACCATCTGCCACAACTACTCTAATCCAGTATGTTTGCCCATCATTTAAATTAGCATAAGTATATGCCTTTGTTGTATCCCCTGAGATAA
>CANSNA010000048.1 GCA_947648255.1 uncultured Clostridium sp.
GTTGTAAATATAGATGAAACAAGTAGCAAAAATATGGAAATTAATTTGGAAGACGGTTATTTTATAGATAAGGTTTATACTAAAATAAAACTTGGAGATAATACAGAGGTTAAAAAAGGCATATTTAGATTTGATGGACATGGACCTGTGACTAGAGGGATGATAGGAAAAATAGTAGAAGCTAAATTATATTCAGCAAAAATTCAAGAAAATTTATTAGAATATTTATCTAATATTAAAGTAGTTTCTGGAATAGTTAGTGAATTAAATAATATAAATACAATTGAAAAAAATAGAAGAAACACTAAAACATTTTTAAATATATTTGGATTAGTGGTTATAATAATTACAATAGTTAGTTTTATTTTTATATTTTCCAAAGTAAAGATAATGTTTTAATGAAAAATAAAAAGTATAATAAAATTTTATCCCTCGGAGAGCAAAAAAGGTTTTAGGAGATTTTCTCCTAAACAGCATTACAGGTGTCAAAACACCATGCTGGCGAAAGTTAGTCGGTAAAAAATACCTGACACTTTCGAGAACAAATAAGATTTGTTCTTTATAAATCATGCTCCGTTTCATTAGCATAATTTTTAAACTAAAAATAATAGGAAATCAATATTGTAAAAAATGTAAAAATATGATATTATTTGTACTAGTTAAATAGAGATAAAAATAAAATGAATGGAGTAAATAAATGTTAAATCCAGTTAGAATTTATGGAACATGGGATGAAGGAATTGTATTAGATAACCATATGCTAAAAAGTGTATTTTTAGGCTATGATGAAAATGGCAAAGAACAATTTGAAAATACAAGAACTGAGATAGGAGAATTAATATATAAATTTAAGTATCAAAAAGATAAAAGTTGTTTACCAAGAATAATGGATTTAATAAGAGATATTTTAGATAAATGGAATCTAAAAGAAAAAATAGATATAGTTATACCAGTTCCTCCTTCAAACAAAACAAGAGAATATCAACCAGTATTTGAAATGGCTAAAGAGATAGCGAAGTATTTGGAGAAAGAATATAAATTAGATATATTATCTAAAGAAAGTAATCTACAAGTAAAAGATGGATATAATATAAATGGTATGATAAAGCAAAATAAGAATATTGAAAATAAAGCTAGCATATTAGTAATAGATGATTTATATAGTACAGGAGCAACATTAAACGAAGTATGCAAAGTATTAAGAAATGATAATAATGTGAAAGCAATATATTGTTTAGCAATGACAAAAACAAAGGGGTGAGAGTTTTGAAAGTTTTTATAGCTGGTCCAAGAGCAATTAATGAGTTAGATGAAAATATTTGTATAAAATTAAATAGTATTTGCGAAAAGAACTATGATGTATTAGTTGGAGATGCAGATGGCATTGATAGTAGTATACAAAAATTTTTAAACAAGAAAGATTATAAAAATGTAACTATTTTTGCAAGTAAAGGAATTGCTAGAAATAACTATGGAAACTGGAAAATAGAAAATGTAGTAGTAGATGATAATGTAACAGGATTTGATTTTTATGCTACAAAAGATTTAAGTATGGCAAAAAATGCCAACATTGGTTTTATGATATGGAATGGAAAGAGTAAAGGCACATTTAATAATATGATTAACCTATTAAATTTAGAAAAAGAAGTGATTTTATATTATGTGCTTACTAAAAAATTCTATCAATTTAAAGAGATGAGACATTTAGAAGACTTTTTAAATACAAATGTAAAATTAGATAGCAAATTAAAAAAATTGTTACCTAAAAAAGAAGGAAAACAATTTGCTCAGGCATGTATGTTTTAATGTAAATGTTGTAAAACAAAAAACTAGAAGTTGGTGAAATACTAATTTTTAGTTATTTTTTTATGCTTTTTTTCTAAAAATTACACCTTTTTAATTTTCGAACGAAATATACATTATGAAAAAAAGTTTAAGAAAATTTATAAAAATTTCCGATTTTTTATAAATTGATGGCATATACCTAGTAGAGAAATTTAAAATTTTTTTCAAAAAAGTTAACATTTTGAATGCTAATTTGGAACTTATCTAGTAGAGGGACAAAATAGTAATAAAAAATTTTATATCTAATAAACTTGAAAGAGAAAATTTGAAAGGGAAATTAATTTGAATAGGAAACCTAAAATTATAGAGCACCTATCAAATAAAGGAAAAGTATATGAATTAAAAGTTGGAAATTTAAATGTAGAAATGAGTTATTCTAAGAGTGATAAGAAAATTGATGAGTGTATGTTAAATATTTTAAAACAAAAATACAAAATGGGCTGACATTTTTTATTGAGCACGTTAAACTATATGGAGAAGGGAGGTAAAAATATTGGCTGGAAGAAAATCAAAATATTCTTCAGAAAATTCAAACATAAATAAAGCAAAGATATGGTCAGTAGCAGTATATATAAGACTTTCGCAAGAAGATAGTGATAATGGAGAAGAAAAGAGTGAAAGTAACAGTATAACAAGCCAAAAGACATTATTAAATGAATTTATTGAAGAACATGATGATTTGATTGTTTATGATATTTATGTCGATGATGGTTATACAGGAACAGATTTTGATAGACCTGGATTTCAAAGGCTATTAGAAGATATGAGAAAAGGAAATATTAATTGTGTTCTTGTAAAAGATTTATCAAGACTTGGAAGAAACTATATAGAAGTAGGAAACTACATAGAGCAAATATTTCCACTATTTAATATTAGGTTTATTGCTATAAATGATAGTGTAGACAGCTTTAAAAATCCTACAAGTACAAATACAATATTAGTACCATTTAAAAATCTAATTAATGATGAATATTGTAGAGATACATCAATTAAAATAAGATCAGCACTAAATGGAAGAAAAAAGAAGCGGAGAGTTTGTAGGAGCATTTCCATCTTATGGGTATATAAAAGATTCAACGGATAATCATAAGTTAATCATTGACAAAGACTCAGCTGAAATTGTAAGAAAAATTTTTGAATGGAAAGTAAATGAAGGGTTAGGAAATTTAAGTATATGTTATAGGCTAAATGATATGGGAGTTTTAAATCCAACTGGTTATAAAAAGAAAAAATTAAATCAAAATTATAATAACTCTCAAATTATGCAAGAAGATTATTCTTGGTGCCCATCAACGATTAGAAATATATTAAAAAATGATATATATATAGGAAATGTTACACAAGGCAAAAGAAGAGTAAAGAGTTATAAAGTTCATAAAGTAGAGCAAGTACCAGAAGAGGAATGGATTACAGTTGAAAATATGCATGTGCCAATTATAGATAAAGAATTGTTCGAGAAAGCACAAAACTTAAGAAAAGTCGATACTAGAGTGCAAAATAGTGGTGAACTAAGTATATGGGCAGGAATATTAAAATGTGCAGATTGTGGGCGCGCAATGCATAAAAAATATTGTAAGAACAAAAGTGGCACAGTATATGAGTATTACATATGTGGTACATACAGAAAGAAATCAAATAAGTTATGCACAAAACATACTCTTAAAGTGGAAGAATTAGAAAATGCAGTATTGGAGGCTATTAAATTACATATAGACTTACTGGTTGATGCTGAAAAATTACTAGAACAAATTA
The DNA here is from genome assembly GCA_947648255.1 of uncultured Clostridium sp. Classification (GTDB taxonomy): domain Bacteria; phylum Bacillota; class Clostridia; order TANB77; family CAG-508; genus JAAWPK01. Next base: position 3,598 of record CANSNA010000048.1, read on the forward strand.
ATAAATCTAATACTATAAAATTAGCAAATGAGAACATGGGAAATATAAAACAAGCAAAAGAAAAAGAGGTAGAAAAATTAAGCAATCTAAAGAGATGTTTATACGAGGATTGGAAAAACGATTATATTACAAAAGAAGAGTATTTAGAGTATAAACAAAAATATGAACAAGATATTGAAAGAATAAAAGAAGAGATGGCACATTTAGATAAGCAAAAAGAAAAACAAGAAGAAATCATAAATGGAAATAGCTTATGGATAGAAAATTTTAAATCACATAAAAATATAACAGAACTAGATAGAGATGTTGTAAAAGAGCTAATTGATTATATAGAAGTGCATGAGAATAAAAAAATAACTATTCATTTTAAGTTTATGGATGAACTAAATAAAATATTAGAGTACATAGAAGATGAAAATAAAGCAAGTATCTTTGAGAAAGTAAAAGAGGCATAATTCTTAACAAATAAATCATATAAAACATCAAAAGCCCTTTTAAAAGGGCTTTTAATGAAAGAAAATTTCATTGCAATTTTCTTTTGGGATTTTTTGGATATGGTATTACTAATCCAAAAAATCCTCCTCTAGGATTTCTCTAAACAGAGCTCTATACTTCTCTGTTACGTCTTCACCATTTGGATTGACAATGGTCGCTTTACAGGTAATTTTGTTTACAGCAATGGTCAAATCGTAGTAGTAGCCATAAGTGCCAAGGGCAAAGTCGACTTCAAAAAAGGTAGTATCACCCTTTGAGTAGTGATTTACTTCTTTGGAGTCTGGTACCCAAGAGTTAGGCATGTTGTCTAACAGTGTCCACACTGCATTCCGATAGCGGTCAAGTTTCTGGCTCATATAGATTCCTCCTATAAAAATTGTAATTGTTCTTGATGAATTTACTAAATATATTATACCATATTTTATGTAAATTGTAAAGCAACAATAGAATTTTGGATTAGTAGCGACAAAATACACCAAGGAGG
>CANSNA010000049.1 GCA_947648255.1 uncultured Clostridium sp.
ATTTCATAAAAATTAAATTTTCAAAAAAAATTACACACTTTACTTGACAAAGTCTTATGGCATAGTTAAATTACATTTATTGCTATTTATTTACATTCTAATGAATCTAATATATATTATCATCCCTTTTATTACCTCAATAACTTATTCTCTTTAAAATCTATTTTAGAGACTTTACTTTTGCCATTTATAATTTGAGAATAATGTAAAAGTTTGTATAGTATAGTATAGTATTGCATTTGCAATCGTTACATTTCCAAATATTTTGTGCCATTTATCAAAATGTTTATTGGTTGTTATTATTGTAGAGTGATTTTCATATTTTTATTTATTAAATGAAATAACATATATTAAGTTTTATTTGCATATTATTTGCAAAAGCAATAAATTCTTTACTAAATGTATGAGTACTAGTGATTTATTCATTTTGCCATACCTCTGCAGTAAGTATAGCAAAAAGGAATATACTTTTGCATTTAACTTTGTTCATTTTTGTACATTCCTATTGTATCATTAACAGAAAATTCATTTTAATACTTTCTAGATTATGATCAAATATTTTTATACTTAACTGCTATCTATATTTTTCTTTTTACTTCTATATCACATTCTAATCTTAGATTCACAAGTGTTGGACTCCTATGTCAGCAAGGCATATTACCTTATGTCAGGATGTGTGGTCCTGTTTGACCATGACTACAAGTTGCTGTAGCTATTCCAGTTCCATTGCATGTTATGCAGCGAAAAAATCCATCTCCAGCAGATGATGTCATATTCCATGTCCCGCCACACTTTGAGCAAACACGACACATTGAGTATATACCAGCGTGACCCGACACCAACGTTGGGCAAAATAATTGGTAAAATCTGTTGTTGCTTTGAACGTTGCAGTATGGACAAAGAGTCACTTCTGCACCATTACCTTCACCCTTCGTCAAGACACGACCGCAAGCTTTACAAGTAAATCCGAAAACCAGCACATGTTCCGACATTGATAGATTTTATTCGCAGGTCCAGAGCAATTTGTAGAGGCACTTGTAGATGAACCGTTATATTGTCCTCCTACTCCGTCTCGTACTACTATCCTCCAAGAATAGCTTGTTGCCATCGTTAATCCAGTTTTAGCCGTAAAAGTAACTGTACTTCCCTTTGTTCCTGATAATGTTTGTGTAACTGTTGAACTTCCATTCCAATATAAATCATAATATAATGTTGTCTGCTCATTATCTGTTGCACTGGCAGTTATTGTTAGACTTGTCGTAGTTCTTAGGTTTGTTGGAGCACTTGTTGTTAAGTTATATGGATTTGTATTAGCACTAGGTGTTGCTATTTGCATTCCACCATTATCTTCTGCTGATTTCCCAGTATTTCCTGCATTATCTGTCACAACTACTCTTATCCAATATGTTTGCCCATCATTTAATCCAGTATATGTATACTGCTTACTCGAATCCCCTGTCATAATAATTAGAATATATTGTTATTATCCAGTTTTTATTTGATAACATGAGAAAATCATTGAATTTACTAATGAATTTTGACATTTAAATCATATAGAGCTAACTTATTAATTCCAAAATATTTGCATCAATTTTCAAAAAAGATAATTCAAAATTATATTAAGTTTGTAATCATACAAATCCATATTTAACTAATTTCTAATTTACATTCATATAAATAGAACTTTTTCTTTGTACTTGATATAAAATGAAATCAAGCAAGTGTCACAAAAAAATCGCTTTAGAATTTTTATCTAAAACGATTTTACTGTGACACAAACTGTGACATTACTGTGACATTTTTTTATTTTTTTTCTTGACAGTATAAATTTTTTTAGGGTCTGATACTGATGTACCTATCCATTCTATGAGATTTTTTTCTTCTAGTCTATTTAATATTCTTATTGTTGTTCTTCTTGTTCTATCTATATATTCACATATTTCTTTATTAGTAACTTCTCCTTTATCATATATATACTGTAAAACTTTTTGTTCTAATACATTCAGTTCTTCCCAATTATTTCTTATATCATCTTCTTTTAGTAATTTTTCATTTTTTCTTTTATTTCTCATTACAATATTATTTTTTAAAACCAATTTTACTAGCATCCCATTAGGCTCTGTGTACTCTGGAGCATCTAAAAAGAATTCTGACATTTCTTTATAAATTCTAGCTACACCTTCATTTAGCTCTTTTACTAATCCTAATTCTGTTAATACCCTTGATATTTGAGGATTTCTAGCATATCTTTCATTTCTCATATTATCAATTGTAATTATACTTGGTAGTTTACCAGGACTTATAATCTCCATTCTATCATCAAAAATAAAAATTTTTGTATGCTCACCTGATATTGCATAATTGCGATGACATATAGCATTTGTTATTCCGTTCTTCCCAAGCAAATTTTGGATATTCTGGAACTGTTACAAACTCTCCATCGTTTCCTAAATGATTAAATTCTCTCAATTGAGTGTCTACAAAACTTCGAGTTGCCTTTATCACTTTATATAAAGGGAGTGCAAATGTTTTGTCTTTAACAATATTTAATTCTGCTCCTGTGTGCATTTCAATTCCATCAAATTTTATTACTCTAACCCTAGCTGTTGGAAAAAATATAGATGGATCTTCTGAAAATAATAATATACCACTATTTGTTAAATATTCTTCTCCATCTTTTCTTACTAAAAAATTTCTTGCTCTTAATACATCTAAAGGCTCTTTGTTTTCTGCTCCTATTGCTTTTTGATAAATTTCTACCATTTCCATATCTATATTACTTATGCTAGAACGAGTATTTATTTCTTCTTCGAAAGATACTTCTCTTCTATCATATTCTAATATTCTTATTTGTTCAGATGAGAGCTTATTGCTTGAGTCTCCTTGTCTTAAGTATACTTCGTCTTTTACATTTCTTATTAAGATATCTGTACTTGGTTGCACATGTATTAATAATATCTTATCTTTATTTCCTTTGTAATTTACAACTTCTAATGTTTCATTTTTATAATTTGGAATTGTTTTTAAGTAGTCTATACTTGTTACTTTCAAAAAATCATTATATTTGTTTGGATAATCTTCAAATCCTTCTATTCTTCCGTTATCAGCAATACCGATTACTAATGTACCTCCACTAGCATTTGCAAAACTTGCTACAAAATTCGCTAATTCTTTTACTGATTTTCTTGCACTTTTTCTATCAAAAAACTGATTTTCCTTTTCATTAGTCATATATTTTAATGTTAATATTGAATTTTCTTGTGATACTATCATCTAAACCTCCTGTTGTTTTCTAATTTGGCAATAACTATTGCTCTAATTATTATAACATTCATTTTTTAGTTTTTCATTATAAATTCAAAAAAAATTAACTTTAATTATATTTTTTTTAATAGATATATGAAATTATTTATAATTGCAAAGTGTTAATGATAGAAAAACTTTGTTATATTTGCATTTTTTCTTTTAACTTAGAAAAATTAAAAATTTTACTAAGTTATGCAGATTTTGAAATTAATAGAATTCAAAACTAGTGAAATATCAATACTTGTAGTCACAACAACTAGACCCTGTCAGGGGATGCAAGTAAAGCGTATACATATACAGGCTTAAGTGATGGTAGAACATACTATATTAGAGTACTTGTAACAGATAATGCTGGAAATGTTGGTAGGTCAGCAGGAGACAATGAAGCTGGAACAAGTGCAAATACCCCAAGTGCGAATACACCTCCATATAATGCTAGTACATCTTGTTCAAGCAAAACAACGACAAGTATGACAATAACAGCAAGAGCATATGACAATGATAGTCCAGCACAAACTTTAACATATAAACTATATTGGAATGGTAGCAATACAGTATATGATACAAAAACAGGAACTAGTGGACAGAGTGTAACCTTTAAGAATGTTACTGGCTTACGAGAATATACGACTCAAACTTATTCTTGGAGAGTTGATATAAGTGATGGAAATGGTGGTACTACACAAGCAAATAATTCTGATAGAACTTATTGTTCAGGGAAAGGATTAATCTGTAATGGACCTTTTTCAGCAGTTGTTTCATGCTCTACATGCAATGGGACAGGTACTGGTTCCCATATGATAACTGGTTTACTCCGGTGCCGGTTTTGATGGGTATGATGTAAGTTCTACACCTTCTGCGTGTTATGGTTGTGGTGTTGTCGAATTGAGGGGAAAACTTGCGTATTCGGTGAAGTGTAGTGGATGTGGGGTTTACCATTCGTTCTTTCTGTGTGAGAGAAACTGTTCGAAAAATTTAGGCGTCTGGGAAAACGAGGGAGAAGATTGGAAAAGTGATCACTGGGTGAGTAGAGTTGACTCTGTTTCAGTCAAGGGAAAATGTGGCTCTTGTGGTGGGACGGGTAAAGTGACAGTATCTAAAAAGTGTAGTCATGGAAAAAGTTCTTCTCATGAATATTGTTCTCATAATAGTACAACTCAGCATTGAATTAGATAAATCAAATTGTTACTTGCTCTTGAAAATCCAATCAATAAAAAACGTCAAAAGAAAGAGGTAAAGCAAAATGAACAAAAGTAACCAAAAAAT
>CANSNA010000050.1 GCA_947648255.1 uncultured Clostridium sp.
CTTTTATCTATTTTTTGGTTACTTTTGTTCATTTTGCTTTACCTCTTTCTTTTGATGATTCTTTACTTCTAGTTCTTTATTAATTTGGATTAAGCTTTGGATATGGGTTCACACTGTGAACCCGATCTGTTTTGTCAAGTTTATTAGTTTTTGATATAACTGCAATTCTTAGCAATTCAATGAATTAATGCTAGTTGTTCAAAAAACATCGTTTTTCTATTGATACTATGTCACATACTAGCCTGTGAGTTTCTGCTCTTCTCGTCATTATGCCGTAAAGACATGTTACATTTCTTTTATTGTACTACTTACAAAATAGTGTGTTCATCACTTTTTTCATGACTGCAGTTTTTTCTCGTTTCTATGTATCCTAATCCCGTGCACTTTGCACAAACTGAACCGCTCATTTGCCCACTTTTAATGCCCCAACTCAAATTGCACTTACTGCAAGTCACAAAGTTATTTATTTTAGAATAACAAATATTACACTCGAACCTCCTTGTCGCACCTTTCACTTCCCCACAATAAATGCATTTCACTCCATCAAATGGTTCGTAGGTTATCCTAGTATCCTCTTTTCCATCATGATAATATCCACAACCGAAGTTACCTCTGCCAATGCAACCACTGCACTGACCTATAGTGACCACTGCACCACTACAATTTGTATAAGCACTGCCACTTGCCTTAGTACTTCCACCTTTTCCATCACTCACAGTTACATACCAACTATAACTCGTTGCTTCGCTTAATCCTGATATCGCATTAAATGTTACAGTATTTCCTCTTGTTCCTGATACCGTTTGTTTATAGCTTCCATTAAAATATAAAGCATAAGAAAGTGTTGATTGCTCTCCATCTGTTGCACTGGCTGTTATTGTTAAGCTTGTTGTTGTCCTACTTCCTGTTGGAGCACTTGTTGTTGCACTATATGGAGGTGTATTTGCACTTGGTGTACTTGCACTTGTTCCTGCCTCATTATCTCCTGCTGACCTACCAACATTTCCAGCATTATCTGTTACAAGTACTCTAATATAGTATGTTCTACCATCACTTAAGCCTGTATATGTATACGCTTTACTTGCATCCCCTGATGTGGTCTAGTTAAAACTGATGAAACTACTAATATTTCGGAAATTGCTTCTCTTATTTATTTAAAAATTTGCATAAATATGTTTTTTTCTAAGAGATTCTCTTAAGATTACAAATTAATTCCAGACATAATTCAAAATTGTAGTATAGGATAGTGAGTAAAATTATATGGAAAGAACAAAAATATGAAAAAAGATAATTTACAATTAATTTTAAATATCAATTTCTACCCAAGTAATAACTAAATAATTATTTCACTTAGTTACTCTTATGCAACTAATGTATAGCACTTGCTACAAGGACTGTTTAATATAATTAATACCTAATACTATACACAGGAAGACTTAGGGAGATATTTTTTATTGTGAAAGAAAAAGCCTCGATAATATTACCGAGGTTTAAAATGATAAAAAAATCTATAAATTCAATTATTGCTATAGTTAATACCATCAAGTTCTTTACTAATTTCAATAAAAAAGTCTGCACACCACAAATTTAACGATTCTTTATCTTCTATAAATGATTGCACATCTTCTTTTGCATCTGTATAATTAATTTCTTGAAATTTTTTATTTAACATTTCTTTTAACAAAGTAATATCAAACACAGAATTTCTATTTAGTACACCTGAATCTACTAACTTTTCTTTTACTAAGTCTAAATTTACTTTAATTCCTTTAGATAAATAAAAAATATAGTCATATAAATCTCGACCTTTAGTCCTATAATTCCAATTTCTACATAATATTGCATGAATTTTCCCAGCAAATAAAGATGCTTCATCATATAATCTTACTTGATGTGGAGAAGGCAATAATTTATACTTAAATTCATAATTGGCACCATTTGGAGGATTAATGTCAACTTCGAATTTAATTTTTATATTTTTTAGAGAAGTGCTATTTTTCATATTTTCATTAGGAAAAAATATTAAAATATGTTCTTTAGTATCACCTTTCAAAAATGCAGATAATATATTTGAATCTTTTGTTTTTTCCTTTGTAGTTATTGTAAGATTAAGTCCATAAGCTTGAACTTCTTTTTCTATAAAAGAAAAATATTTATTTAAATCAAAATCTTTATTGGGCTTTAATAGGGCAAAATCTAAGTCTTCAGAAAATCTATTTAATCCATAGAATATTCTTAGTGCTGTACCACCATAAAAAGCTACTTCTTTGAAAAAACCTCCTCTACTTAATCCACAAATAACTATTTCTTGAATAATCTCCTTCATTGCATTTGTTTCATCCATATTGTTTTTTATATCATATTTCTCTAACATATTTTTTAAAACACTATTCATTTTTCTTCCTCCTCATATATCTATATAGCAATTCAACATTAGTTGAATGATAAAAATTCGATATTTCTTGAATATTTTGTAAATTTAACTTATTAAATTCATTTGTGTCTATTCTTAAGTCATTGAATAATAAATTTTCCATTTCGATCATATTTTTAATAGGTTTTAATGTATATAATTTATCACATAACGCTTTTTCAGGTGTCGCAATTTGATATATATAGTCATCTTCTTTAATAATTCTTATATCTAAAGGATAAACTTTAGATGGAACATCTCTAAATAAATAGGTTCCGAAAGCATTTGTATAAGTTTTTTTCTTTTTTTTATCATAAGTAGCACTTGTAAAAGTAGTAACTTTTTCCGGAATAAGTCCATAATAATATAATGCAAAATCGAATGACAAATATGATGGACCATATATGCTTCCTGCTAATAAGTAACCATTTACAGATGGATTAGTTTCATATAATCCATTTACTATTTTTATGAATTTTCCATTTTTTACATCTCTAGAAATTTTGGTGTTTTTGTTAGAATATTCCTTTAAATTAGCTTTTATCATTTCATTAGTTAATATCATAATTTCACCTCTTTTTTTTATTGTATGATATTTTCTGGAGAAAATCAATATATTTTAGTGTTATCTGTAAATTTTTTTCATAATAGTCAAAAAATAGAAAATTTTTCAAAAATTATTAATAAAACAATTTTTTTATTTTTTGTTACAAAATTTAATTTATGCAATTATTCTTTATCTGTATGAGGATAAAATAACTGAAATAGTAGTTATTTGAAAGTATAACTAGATCACATCAGGGGATGCAAGTAAAGCGTATACATATACAGGCTTAAGTGATGGTAGAACATACTATATTAGAGTACTTGTAACAGATAATGCTGGAAATGTTGGTAGGTCAGCAGGAGATAATGAGGCAGGAACAAGTGCAAGTACCCCAAGTGCTAATACTAATCCATATAGTGCAACAACAAGTGCTCCAAAAGGAAGTAGGACAACAACAAGCTTAACAATAACAGCAAGAGCTTATGATAGAGAGCAATCAACACTTTCTTATGATTTATACTTTAATGGAGGTTATAAACAAACAGTATCAGGGAGTAACGGAGTAACATTTAGTGCGATAACAGGATTAAGTGAAGCAACAAGTTATAGTTGGTACATAATCGTTTTAGATGGAGTAGGAGGAAGTACAAGAGTAAATGGGAGTGCATATACGAATTGCTCTGGAAAGGGTACTGGATCAATGAACTGTCCTGGTTGCTCTGGATCAGGTAAGAAATGCTCTAAATGTGGGGGAACAACATTCTTGTATAATACACCGAATGAACCTACTCGGTTACGACGGTGGACAATGCAAAAACTGTGGCAAATTCGGGGTATACCTAGACTGCTCCGTAGAGTGTCGTACATGCTACAACAGAGTTCGGGTATGTGGCCAAACATGAGTATTGTGGAGTATATTTAACACCAATGTGGACTCGGTACAACAGAATGTCCAGATTGCTCTGGAACTGGAAAGATAAGTCAATGCTCTCATCGGATATACAGTGGAACACAGCTTATAAATGGAGAAGCAGATATTACTTTGAATTGAAAAAATGCTAAGTTAAATAAAATTTTCGACAAAACACATAGAGCAACAAAAAAATGGATATTTTCTCAAAATTCATTTCAAAGTAACATATTACAAAGTATGCGACTATGGGGACGTAAACGTTTGTCGCAAAAATGATAAAAAGTAATAAATGTCACTGGGAGCGGGGGTATTTGAAATAACATAAAAAAATTTTAAAAACTATCAAAAACTACTACTAAAATTCTTAACTCCTATTAACACATACTCCAAAGTACAATTTAGATTAATCATGTAACTAAAAACATCAAAAGAAAGAGGTAAGCAAAATGAACAAAAGTAACCAAAAAATAGATAAAAGAAGCGAAAAGCGGAAT
>CANSNA010000051.1 GCA_947648255.1 uncultured Clostridium sp.
ATCATTTAGTCCAATATAAGTATGCTGCTTACTCGAATCCCCTGTTGTATTAGAGAAAATGGTTAGAAGTATTGATATTTCAATAGTTCAAAACTTATTTTATAATACAAATGCATTTAAAAATTATGCTAAAATGAAGTTATGAGTTTAGACATCTAGTAAACTAATTAGAATAGATTTTAAGCAAAGTATAGCATTAGATGATAGAAGAGTCATATATGATATTAAAATTGATACAAATGGAAAATAATTAGAATTAGAGGTATATTTAAAGTAACAATTGTATATTGAATTATATGTGAAAATCTCGATGCATTTTTGTAACAAAAACATCCATGCATTCATTGATACACAAGCGTTACATCGTTGTTCCTCTAATACAACAAGGGATTTGAGTAAGCAGTATGCTTATACTGGATTAAATGATGGGCAGACATATTGGATAAGAGTAGTTGTAACAGACAATGCAGGGAATGCTGGGAAATCAGCAGAAGATAATAGCGGAACGCAAATAGCAACGCCTAGTGCTAATACAAATCCATATAACTTAACAACAAGTGCTCCAACTAATTTAAGAACTACGACAAGTTTAACAATAACAGCTAGTGCAACAGATAATGAGCAAAGTACACTATACTATGACTTATACTGGAATGGAAGTTCAACAGTTACACAAACAGTATCAGGAACAAAAGGAAACACAGTAACTTTTACAGCTAGAACAGGATTAACGAAGAGAACAAGTTATTCATGGAGAATAGTTGTACGAGATGGAGTTGGTGGACAACAAAATGGTGCTATTAAAAGTGCTTATACAAATTGTCCTGGGAATGATAGTGGGTGTTTGGGAGGAAGCTCTGCTCACCCATGTACATCTTGGGTTCACACTACTTTAGGTTGTAAGACTAATCCAGATACAGAGCCATATATTGGTAAGTTGGGTTCAGAAGGACATTGGGGATGCAACCAGTGTAACTTGATTTCGATCAATGCCTGGTATGTGTGCTCGCTGTGCGGGAAATACGCTGCACCTTTTATGAGTGGTTGCATTTGCGGACGGGTATTATACTCCACCAGCATCAGAACGCTGTGACCGAGGCTGGATAACGTGCATTGACTGTGGGAATACGCGGAAAAACCGCTCGGCACCGTTCCAGAACGTACTTGTAAGCACGGCAGAAAGGATAACATAATACATTGCATACACAGTCAGACCGGAGAACATATCGTTTATTGATTAGTTTTCGATACCAAGTAGTATGAATTATGAAATTTAACGGATGTACTTGGTAAAAAAAAGAATCCTAATTATAAGCAAACAATGTTAAAACTAAACGACGAAAGTAAACAAAAAATTCTGTAGTATTTTTTCGAAATTTACTACAGAATTTTTCATTAAATTAGCCTTTTGTTTTGACGGTTTCTTAGTAAACTAATATTATCTGGATTACCTAATAAGTTATTGATTATTATTGTAAAATTAGATGCAACTGACAGAACGTTTTTCTTGAAAATAGGTAACTTGAAGTTTCTTATTGAATATTACTTCTACCTAATCTTTCTTTAGATTTGAGTAACATTTTTTTATATATGATAACCTCAAAAGTCAAAAAAACTCTACTATGAATAGGTATGCTCAGAAGTGCTACCACACAAACAATGCTCAGCAGATGCCATGTATTCATGCTCGCATACAGCTGCTACACTCCCAGATCCATTTGCAATTTAGACAAACGATTTAAGATTTGAATAACCGTAACCTTTCTGGTAAGTGGACGTCACTGATTTTTTGCAAGTTGAGCAGTACAGGTACTTGAAGTCATTTTGATAGCACCAATCATATTCACTCTTACAGTGCCAATAATATGTAGCAATGCCATGTCCACAATTGTCATCAAAAAATTACATAGATAACTTTTTCAACATTCGTGGTAAAAATATGCATACTTACGCAAATATTCACGGTAAAAATATGCATAGTTTTAAGTTTTGGTATTTTTTCTGGAATAGAAAAAGTTTGTGAAAAAGATTTAATAAAAATAAGGAAAAAACCTCGATTGTTTGGTATAATTTAGTTGCACTCAAAATTAATACTAAACAAAAAAATCGGAGGTTTTTTCTATGAATAATTGTACCATGAATACATATGAAATGAAAAGAGAAATCGTAAATTTTTCTAAAAAAATTTGTAAAAATTCTGATAAACCTACTTCTAAGTTCACTTCTGACATGATTTATGGAATATTGAAATCTAAGGATATTATTCTTTCCAGTATCGCTGATGCTCTACAAGAAAAAGTTAAAAAAGCTAATACTATTGATAGATTAAGCAATAACCTCGCTTTAGACTTGCCTGAAAGTGTTGATTGTTCATATAAAAATTAGCTATGGATTCTTTAGGTAATAAACCTGTATTTTTAGTTGATGATAGTGATATAATCAAACCTTTAGGTAAAAAGTTTGAAGACTTGGGTGTTGTTAGAGATGGTTCTTCTAAAAATAAATCTTATGAAAAAGGATATCATGTTACTGAAATAGTTGGTTTAACAGAGAAGATGAGGCAACCAATTAGTGTTTTTTCTAAAATTCATTCTTCTACTTCGAAAGAATATATTTCTGCTAATAACACTACTTTTCAAGCTATTGATAGTATTTGTGATTTGCTTGATAAAAGAAATTTAAAAGGAACTTTTGTAAATGATAGAGGCTATGATAATAATAAAATATTTAATCATTACTTTGACAAGAAACAGTATTTCATAATAAGGTTAAAGGAAAATAGGAAAGTATATTGGAGCCATAAATGGTATCCCATAACTGCAATTAGAGATTCCAGAAAAGGAAAAGTGAAAATTAAGGTAATGTTTCAAGGAGAGGAAAAGGAATGCTTCGTTAGTGTATTAAGAGTTCAAATTACAGCAAAGAAAAAATGGCTTAATTTAGTCCTAATTCTTAAAATGGCAAAAGCTGGGATTAAAGAATGGCAAAGCATTCGAAAAGTAAAGGCTTTTGACGGGCAATTGTCTCTGCTCTAGTCTTCATTATTATATATTTTGAGTTAACCTAATTTTATAGGTTTATTTGTTGTATCTTTAAAATATTTATAGGCAGTTTTTTATATTTTCATATCTCAAAACTGCCTATTTCTTTTGTTTTTCATGAAACTACTACAAAATACCGAAACTTAAATTTCTAAAAGATTGATTTTTTAGAAAAAAGTAGTTAAAATAGAATTAGTTATTAAAATATTAATTTTTTCAAGTTATCAATTGGTAGGAAATCCGATTTATACAACTTTTTCTATACTCTCCAAAAAACTAACATTTGGGTTGTACTTCATAACTGTGGGATAATTATTTGTTTCATGCACATTGCTCAGTAAATCTAAACCTACAAACTATGTTCCGATGAATAACCATGTTGGCAGTGTTCTAGATTTCCATTACCGTCTGCAGCTTCCACAACGGGACCACCTTTCATCATTCTCATAAAAGTCGTCTACGGCTCCGCACTTCCCGCAGTAGTCCTTATAACAAAGGACTAGATTATACATTTTATCCGTAAACGAGCAGCTCTTGCAACTAACTAGGGCGTAGAGGATACGTGTACCGCATAAACGACAATCGTGAATTCTCGGGCTGGGCGACCCCGAACCAATGGTGGTTCGTGCACTCCCATCAAGCCTACAGACAACACCGTATACCCTTGCAATTATCGCAATTCTCTTTTATTCCCTTACCATCACAGTTAGTACTTGCCTTTTGCTGTGCGGTACTAAATCCTCCTGCATTGTCTCGTACTACTATTTTCCAAGAGTAACTTGTTCTCTTCGTTAATCCGGTTCTTGCTGTAAATGTTACTGTATTTCCTCTTGTAGCTTGTACTGTTTGTGTTACTGTTGAACTTCCATTCCAATATAAATCATAATATAGTGTCGTCTGTTCATTATCTGTTGCACTAGTTGTTATTGTTAGACTTGTCGTAGTTCTTAGATTTGTTGGAGCACTTGTTGTTAAGTTATATGGATTTGTATTAGCACTAGGTGTTGCTATTTGCATTCCACCATTATCTTCTGCTGATTTCCCAGTATTTCCTGCATTATCTGTCACAACTACTCTTATCCAATATGTCTGCCCATCATTTAGCCCAGTATATGTATACTGCTTACTCGAATCCCCTGTTGTATTAGAGGAACAACGATGTAACGCTTGTGTA
>CANSNA010000052.1 GCA_947648255.1 uncultured Clostridium sp.
GCAGTTATTTTTTCGTTATTTGACTGTCCCATAACAACTCCTTTCCTTTAGACAGCCGAATAAGATATAAAGTATTACAAAGTTTTAATTTGTAGTGTTCACATAATATCATATTCGTTTTTATACTTCAAGTGATTCTTAAGATTTTTTTGTTAGTCTAAAAAGTTTATTTAAAATGCTTTCTTCAGCATTTACATCAAAATGAGTATTTACTTTGTATATTGTGCCGTTTATCTCTTTTTCAAAGTTCAACTTTTGCTCATTACAATAGTTATCTCTAAAATATTGTAATCTTTCTTCTTTAGTCATTTTACTTAATTTTTCATAATATTCTTTCTTTAGATTTTCTACATATTCATATTCTTCATTTGTTAACTCTAATCTATAAACTATATTATCTTGCATCTCTATCAGCCCTCCTTTTCTTGTATTCAGGAGAGTTTTTTAGTTTCTGCTTTTCAAGTCTTTCTTTTTCTCTTGCTTGTTCACGAGCTTTTTTCTCAGCTTGTATTTTCTCTTGTTCAAGTCTTTGTCTTTCTAATTCATCTTGTTTTTCTTTATCAAATAGACTTTTAAAGAAATTTGTAACTTTTTGTGGTGCAAGTTTGAGAGCATGGAAGTAGTCTTTTGTTTTTTCTACTATATCATCATATAGAGATTTCCATTTATCTACGGCATTTCTTAAATTATCAATTCTATTGTTAAGTTCATATATTTCTTTATCTGCAACAATTCCTTTTTTAGCGTATTGAGTTAAATTTTCATAATCTTCTTGCTCTAATTCAATCTTTTTAGAAAATCTCCTTTGTTTTCCTAAATTCGAAATATCTTCAATTTGCTTATCATATTTCATATAATCATTATAATAAGATTCCTTTACTTGGACTTGATTTGTAATTCTTTCTAGCTTTTCAGTATCTTTTTTAATTTTAAATTGCAAGTCATCTAAATGTTCTTGATTACTGCCTTTTACACCACGAATAAAGTCTTTATATCCACTATCAGACATATACTTAAAAAATCTATCTTGTAACAAGCTATATGATTTTATTAAAACTGCATTGCCTTTTTTATCATATACAGGTTTTCCTTGATTATCTAATACTTGCTCTGATTTCCATTTGTTACTATGACTTACTTGATTAATGACTTCTTTTGTAGTTCCAACCAAAGATTTATCTTTGCATTTTTTAGTCCACTTTATTTCTTTTCTTACAACAGGGAGTGCTACAACATGCAAATGATAATGATATATAGGCTTTCCGTATTCTTCTGTTAAAGCTGTGTTTAGTTCATCTGCATGCATAACTGCTGATATAATGTTATCAGCTCCCATTTCTTCTTCAGCAAAGTGGAAAGCTCTTTCGTAAAATTCTTTTGCAAATTCATAACCACC
Source organism: uncultured Clostridium sp. (assembly GCA_947648255.1). Taxonomy (GTDB): domain Bacteria; phylum Bacillota; class Clostridia; order TANB77; family CAG-508; genus JAAWPK01. Next base: position 1,397 of record CANSNA010000052.1, read on the forward strand.
ATGTTTTTCAAAATAGTCAGAGTTAATATCAAATATAAGTTCATCAAATAGTTTAGCATTATCTCTTAAACCTCTTAATGATACTTGTTTACTATCAATTAGTTCTTTTAATTTTTCATTGTAGGTGGTTTCACATCTTTTGTAATGTATATTATTTTGTGTTTGCTCTAAATCAACATTCATATTAGAATATGATTTATTTTTTCTTTCGTTATGTCGTTCAGCTTTAGTTATATTTGTTTTAGTATAAGTTTCTACTCTAGCTACTGAATAGTTTGTTTTCTTGTCCATGTAAAATATCCTTTCTTGCAGGTAGCAAGAGGCGACCGAAGGGAGCTGTTACATAACTTTCTAGCGAAAGTATGTAACCCACTATGACACTTTCAAAACTTCGTTTTGGAAAGATGCCAGTGGGCTCCTTGCGGAGGGCTCATAAATTATCTAATCTTGCGATAGATAATTTATGTTTGGCTTCGCCAAATCAAAATAATATTTTTTATTTTCATTCAAATATTATTTTGCATACTGAAAAATTTTTTGCTACCTAGCATAAAATTTTTTCAGTATCTTTCTGCTATGCTTCGTAAGAATATAGAGCAATACCTATATAGTCTTTTTTAGCATAACAAAAAGACCCATTAGGCACAACAAATAAAACTACTAATATTGCAATTTTTTGCAAAGTAGTGAGTTTTACTTGAAACATGCTAATCGGTCTTAACCACTGCTGGACATTTTACATACTATTTATTCTAAACCAGCCAAATATATTTCACCGCATTGGATTAGTAAGTTTCCTACAAATCTTAATTTTCAAATTAGGAGAAAGATAGAAAATATTTTATTGTATCCCTTGCTAATCAGTGTTTCGTGTCTATTAATTTTTCAGTGTACTGTTAAATACATCTATTATATATCACTTTTTTATGTAAATGTCAATGGAACATTTGATTTTTTATGTTAAATTTAGTATAATAGACTTATAATTCGTTGGTACAGCGAAGATAACAAATGTACTAATATTATTATGGGAGGTAAGCAGAATGATGTATGAATATGCACCGTGGGCAAAAGACACTTTACATCGGATACTTGCTATATCTTCAAAGAGTTTGCCTATTTTAGACATTCAATTTGGAGGAGCATGTAACCTAAATTGTATCTATTGCGACACACCAAAGTACGACCATCCTTGTCTACTTGATCTGAATGCCATTGAAAAAATTATTAACAGTGGAACTATTCAGTGGATTTATGCATGTGGACTGGGAGAACCAACGGCGAAAGGAAATGTTGAAGCTTTTAAGCAAATTTTGGCGATGTGCAAGAAAATGTCTGTTAAGGTGTCTATCTTTAGCAACTTAGTCAATCTTGACAAAGAATTGCTTGATTACATCGAAAACGGAACATTACATGTGCTGTTTAAGCTGGATAGCTTCAAGCCAGAAGTAATGAAGTTTCTTTATGGTGCTGACAGGAGCCAGACCATTTTGGAAAACTACCATAGGCTAAAAGAAGCTGTTAGAACTAGCAATGGCACTACCAACTTAGGAGCATCCATCGTTCCTACATCAAAAAACTATGAAGAAATCTATGAAATCATTGATTGGTGTATGGAATATCATGTATATCCTTTGTTGGGACAGCTCGAAAATGCAGGCAAGTATGCTCATATTTTCAATGAGTTAGAACTTAAAGAAGAAGAGTTATTAACTTTAAGAAATTACATTGAAACAAAATACGGAGTACACTATGAAATTCCTGTATGTCCTGCAACTATTTCTGGAATACACATCACAAACACTAACCATGTAATCGTTGATGAAAGAACAGGTCTTTCTTGTGGATGGTTTTGGCTCGACGAACCTAAAATGATTCAGATTGGTAGCATTGAAGACATGACTTTGGAAGAAATAACAGCAAAGATTATTGCCTATCGTGAGTCAAAGTTTGATGATGTTATCGAAACTGAAAAGGCTCTCGAACCTAATCCTTTTGGTGGTTGCGGTGGAGACGCAAAAGCTCTGTTAAGCCAGTATATCAGTATTTCTGATTATTGAGCCACCAACCAGTAAAGGCACTTCTGCTAACGCAGTCAGTGCCTTTACTTTTATAAATTTCGCAAGCATAAACAAATGTTCTTGAAAAGCATTGACAAATATATGAATTTTATATATAATCAATAAAAATAAAGAAAGTAGGTAAATAATGGATTTAGAAAAGAAATATAATAATTCTATGGTTATTAAATACAAAAATACAGATAATGTAGTAGAAGATATATGTTCTATTATTGAGTCAGCAAGAAA
>CANSNA010000053.1 GCA_947648255.1 uncultured Clostridium sp.
ATTATAAATTAGTGCTTGAAGATATTGAAGTCTAGGGAAAACCCCCACAAAAAAACTCATACAAACTATAAATTCTATTTGCAAAATTATTCTAATAATGGTAAAATAAAAAGCAGAGGCAATTTTGCCTAGTGTTTTGCATATACTCTCATTTTTTATCTAAAAGGAGATAAAACCTATGGGCGAAGTAGCAAAAAAACAAATGCAAATGGAATGGAGTGAATTTGGTGAGGAACAAAGAACAGTAGGGAAGGTATATTCAAAAGTCAAGTGGAGCAATTTTTTAGAAACTGCTAAAGAAGGTGGTTTTGAATGTGGCTTTAAGGGAACTTTTGAAAGACAGAGCAGAAAATGTGAAACAGTCATGGTGCAAGAGGAAGAAGTAATATTATATAACAAAGACACAGGAATTGTACTGTATGCTGAATCAGTAGATGGTGAATTTTTAGCACAAGCAACAATTTCTTGTGAAATAGAGGGCACATTTTCAACTTTAAATTCTCTGCAAAAACATTTCTTTGAAAGAGCAACAACAATTGAAAGGGGAGATACCGGAATTGGATTTTCAATGCATGTCAGAAGAGATATAAAAGAAACTCTTGAGGAAATCCAAAAATTGTTCAGGCTTGTACCAGTGTGGGACACCCAGCTCGTTCCAAACTGCCTTAATTATGCAGAAAGAAAAAATCTCAAACGTGGCAGAAATTTGCTAAAATTAAAAAAATGTACACAAGGAGTCAAAGCGATTATATTTAAATAGCTACTTAAAAAGCAATAGTTTATAAACATAGGTAGGAGGTAAAATTACTGCTACCTATGTTTTTTTTACGTTTTTTTTACTTAAATATTGCCAAATGTGCAAAAATAGTGTATAATAAATTGCTATAGACATAATATTACAGATGTATTAAATTTCTATTACATTTTTGTAAATACTATTGACTTATAAAATAAATCTAATAAAATATAAAGTGAGTAATAAAGAATAAATGAGAATTATTAGTGGAAATGCAAAAGGCACAAAACTTGCAAGCTTAGAACGGAGAAAATACAAGACCTACATTAGATAGAGTTAAAGAAGCAATGTTTAGCATAATACAAAATTACATATATGATTCAGAAGTATTAGACTTATTTTCAGGAAGTGGGGCACTAGCTCTAGAGAGTATAAGTAGAGGAGCAAAGTTTGCAACTCTTTGTGATAATTCAAAAAAAGCAATACAGATAATAAAAGAAAATGCTATTAAAACTCATTTTGAAAATCAAATAAAAATTATAAACAAAGATTATAAAAAAGCACTAGAAGAAATAAAAAACAAAAAGTTCGATATAATTTTTCTTGATCCACCATATCAGACAAATTTCGGATTAGAAGCAATAAAAATTATAGTGGATTGCAATATATTAAAAAAGGATGGAATAATAGTTTTTGAGACAGATAGAGAAGAAATCATAAATACCATAAGTGAGGATGTAGAAGTGACTGGTGTAAGAAAGTATGGAAGAGTCAAACTTGCTTTCTTAAGCCGAAAGGAGTAAATGTAATTTATGGAAATATTTACATTATTGGAAACATTAGAAGAAACAATTGAAAATTCAAAAAATTTGCCTTTTACCAATAAAGGTGTTATTGATAAAGAAGAATTGTTAGAACTAATAAAAGAAATTAGAATAAAGCTTCCAGAAGAGTTAAAACAAGCTAAATGGGTCAAAGAAGAAAGAACAAGAATACTTATAGAAGCTCAAAAAGAGGCAGATGAAATTGTAAGAGAATCAGAAAATAGAGTAATTGCAATGATAAATGAGCATGAGATAACTAAAAAAGCATATGAACAAAAAGCAGAAATTATTGAAACAGCAAATGAAATGGCAAGAGAAATTGCAAATGGAGCAAAAGAACATGCAGACGAATTGAGCAAACGCACAAATGAATATGCAGATGAATTACTTGGCAGAATAGAAGATTTACTTCAAGAAACTTTGAGAACAGTGCAAAATAATAGAGATGAACTAAAATAGGCAAAGCATTTGCCTATTTTTTTTGAAAATTTAGGTTTTAATTTAAAATAAATTTTCGTTTTTACCTTAGAAATAATGACATTAATTTTATTAGAAAAATTTTACTCAAAACCTTGAACTTTGAGCATTTTTAATATATAATTAATAAATATATTAAAAATAAAAGTGAGGAGTAACCTATGGAGAACAAAAAGATAGAACCTAAAACATTACCAGGATTTATGGAATTATTACCAAGCGATCAAGTAGAATTTAATAGTATAAAAGAAAAGATACAAAAATCATATGAAAAATTTGGATTTTTGCCACTTGATACGCCAATCATAGAAAGCTCAGAGGTACTTCTTGCAAAAGCAGGAGGAGAAACAGAAAAGCAAATATACAGATTTACAAAAGGAGAAAGCGATTTATCACTTAGGTTTGACTTAACTGTGCCACTTGCAAAATTTGTAGCACAAAAATATGGAGAATTAAGCTTTCCTTTCAAAAGATATCAAATAGGTAAAGTATATAGGGGGGAAAAAGCTCAAGCTGGACGTTACCGTGAATTTTATCAATGCGATATAGATATAATTGGAGATGGCTCTTTAAGCACTATGTATGATGCAGAACTTCCAAATGTAATATATGAAACATTTAAGGCTCTTGGATTTGAAAATTTTACAATATGCATAAATAATAGAAAAATCTTAAATGGAGTATTTGCTTCTCAAAATTTAAGCCAAAAATCAGTAGAAATCTTAAGAATAATCGATAAAATAGAAAAAATAGGAAAAGAGAATGTAGTAAAAGAATTAGAAGAACTAAATATAGAAAATGAAAAAATAAATAAGATAATTAGTTTTATAGAAATAGATGGAACCTCAAATGAAAAAATAGAAGCATTAAAAAATCTAGGAATAACAGAAAATCTATTTATAGAAGGTGTAAAAGAACTAGAAGAAGTAATAAATGAATTAAAAATATATGATGTACCAGAAAAGAATTTCAAAATAGATTTAACAATTGCAAGAGGTCTAGACTACTATACAGGAACAGTTTATGAGACATTTTTAGATGACTATAAAAGTTTACGGCAGTGTATGTTCAGGTGGAAGATATGAAAACTTAGCAGAATACTACACAGATAAAAAGCTTCCAGGAGTTGGAATTTCGATAGGACTCACAAGATTTTTCTATCAAATGAAAAAAGAAAATATCTTAAAAGATGAAAAGAAATCAATTGCGAAAGTTTTAGTGGTTTCAATGACAAATGAAGACAAAAAGTATGCAGTGGAAGTTTCAAAGGAGCTAAGAAAAGAAGATATAAATACAGAAATATTTTTAGAAGATAAAAAAGTAAAAACAAAATTTAAATATGCAGATAAACTATGTATTCCGTATGTTGCAGTAATAGGAGAAGAAGAAAGAAAGAATAAACAAATTACACTTAAAAATATGCAAACAGGAGAGCAAGAAACTTTAGACTTAAAGCAAGCTGTAGAAAAAATAAAAAAGGGGTAAGACAATATGAAAGAAAAAATAACAAAAATTGAAAAAGATGCAAAAGAAGCTTTAGAGAAAGTGAATGATATGCAAGCTCTAAATGAATTGAAAATAAAATATTTAGGAAAAAAGAGTGAACTGTCAAATGTATTAAAAGATATGGCAAGTCTTTCAAAAGAAGAAAGACCAATAATTGGA
>CANSNA010000054.1 GCA_947648255.1 uncultured Clostridium sp.
TAAGAACGACAACAAGCTTAACAATAACAGCAAGTGCAACAGATAATGAACAGACGACACTATATTATGATTTATATTGGAATGGAAGTTCAACAGTAGCTCAAACGGTGCAAGGTACAAGAGGAAGTACAGTTACTTTTACAGCAAGAACTGGATTATCAATGGCTACAAAGTATTACTGGACAGTAATTGTACGAGATGGAGCTGGTGGAGAACAGGATGTCAACTCAGAATCAGCATTTACAAATTGTTCGCGGTCGAGAGCTTTTGTGTGATGGACAAGGTGTGAGATGTACTAAGTGCGGTCGGGGCTGGGATGTTGTGTACGTATTGCCGGTAGCGGAGTGTACTTGAATGGTTATAACCCGAACAATCCAAAATACTGTGATTCCTGCGGTACCTCGTACTACGTCCGTTCCGGTAAGTGTGTGTGTGGTCAATATCCGGCGGATAGTTCTTGTAGTGTTTGCGGCGCATCTAATAACGCGACGGCGATTAAGTGTTTGGTGTGCAATGGGAGTGGATGGAGCAGAAGAACTTGTGTGCATGGACAATCGATCCGCCATTTCTACTGTGTTCATAACTACACCGCAGAGCATTACTTGAATATATAGGGTGAAAGATGATTCTTTGTGGATGAACTCTTGATTGATTGAGAGTGATTAGATCGGTAGCAAAGATCGTGTATTAAAGTGAAATTGTGATTATAATAAGAGTAGCTACTTTACAATACTGCTTAATTAACTGAAATTTGGAAAATATGAAATGACTATAGTGGAGAAATCTTACTAAATGGTATATAGAATAAGAGCATAGAAAAAGTTATGTAGATTTAATCGAGCTTAAGAAATTCTTATGACTAAGTGTTAATGATACATACAATTTGCTATTAACAATGAAAGAATAAGGAAAAGAGGTCTAGTATTTCTACTAGACCAATATGAAAAAGTTCATATTTAGTATAAATTGAACCGCTGTATGTCTGAACGGCATGTACAGTGGTGTGAGAGGGGAAAAACACATAAAGTGTTATCCTCTACTCGATTAAAAGTATTAAAAAGGTTATAGTTAAATAAATTCTTGAATTAGAGAGTATAGAAAAAGTTGTGTAAATCGGATTTCCTTCCAATTGATAACTTGAAAAAATTAATATTTTAATAACTAATTCTATTTTAACTACTTTTTTCTAAAAAATCAATCTTTTAGAAAAAGTTGTGTAAATTTAATAGAGCTTAAGAAATTTTGAAGTGCACCCCAAATGTTAGACAAAAAATCTAACATTTGGAGGTGTATTTTTAATGAGTAAATATTCTCATGAATTTAAATTAGAAGTTGTAAAATATTGTCTCGAAGAACATCATGGTACTGAAAATGCCTCAAAACATTTTGGAATACCTTCACGTGAAAATATTAGACAATGGTGTAAAAAATATGAATTGTATGGTACAGAAGGAATATTAAAAAATTTAAAATCATCATATAGTGGAGAATTTAAACAAAATGTGATAGAATATATGCATACAAACCATTTATCAGCATCAGAAGTTGCTATACAATTTAGATTAGGAAATGCAAATATTGTGTTAAAATGGGAACGTATATATTATGAGGAAGGACCTCAAGCTCTTTATGAAGAGCGACGAGGACGAAGTAAAAATATGAGTTCTAAACCAAGAAAAAAGAAATTATCTAAAGATACTGAAAAAGATTTAATTGCAGAGGTACAACAACTAAGAATGGAAAATGAATACTTAAAAAAATTAAATGCCTTAGTTCAGGAAAGAATCAAGCAAGAGAACAAGAAAAAGTAGTAGTCGTTACAGAATTAAGGCAAAAATATAAGCTAACGGCTCTATTAAAATTAGCAGAAATTCCACGAAGCACATATTACTACTATCTTAAACAATTAAATAAAAAGGATAAATATAAGAAAATCAAGGAAGAAATAACGTCAATTTATCATGAAAATAAAGGTAGATATGGATATAGAAGAATAACAATGGAACTGCATAATAGAGGATTTGTAATTAACCATAAAACAGTTCTAAAACTTATGAAACAATTAGGATTACAATGTTTCGTAAGGATTAAAAAATATAAATCATATAAAGGTGAAGTTGGTAAAATCTGTGATAACTTGTTAAAACGTAATTTTAAAGCTAATAAACCTAATGAAAAGTGGGTTACAGATGTTACTGAATTTTCTCTTTTTGGAACTAAGCTTTATCTATCACCAATAATTGATTTGTTTAATGGAGAAGTTGTAAGTTACAATATATCTGAAAGACCTGTATTTTACCAAATCATAGATATGTTAGAAAAAGCATTTAATAAAATTCCTAACAATACTAATCTAATATTACATTCAGACCAAGGATGGCAATACCAAATGAAACAATACCAATCTATGCTAGTGAAAAAAGGAATTAGACAAAGTATGTCTAGAAAAGGTAATTGTTTAGACAATTCATGTGCTGAAAACTTTTTTGGGCTATTGAAATCAGAACTATTATATTTACAGGAATTTGATTCAATAGAACATTTTAAAGAATCATTAATCGAATATATAGATTACTATAACAATAAAAGGATTAAGGGCAAATTAAAAGGAATGAGCCCTGTTAATTACAGAACTCATTTTCTTTAAGTTACCTTTAATCCTTTTATTGTTAACGTTGTAATGCTTATAATGAATACAGCTATATTTTTACCACAAAAATCACATATAATTATTACTTCAAATTTACCTATAATTCTAATTATTTTCCATTATTTTATAAGTACTTTGTTTAAAATCTATTCTCTCCATGTTATTCAATTATATGTTCTTTAATCTGGCCATGTACGCAGTGTGCTGCCCCAGTCACGTTATGTAGGCAAACCTTAAGGTACTTCCCATCTCCCTTGCAAGTCGGACATATAATCGTATGAGTCTGTTTTATAGGAGATAAGTGGCCAGGACAACCAGAATGATCAGGAGCGTAAAGACTGCTAGAATAACCTCCACAAATTGAGCATCTATATCCCGTTACCGGACCCACGTACTGACACGAGTACCATGAACATGTGACAAAGCAATCAACCCTTCGTTCTAAAAACCCACCATCTTCACTACATACATATGGATATCCGACCACAATTGTCACAAGTAATAAGAACGCCACCTGCACAATTTGAATCATTCCCTGGACAATTAGTATATGCACTGGCTGATGTTCCAATACATGTTCCACCAACCCTATCTCGTACAACTATTTTCCAAGAATAGCTTGTTCGTTTTGCTAATCCTGTTTTTGCTGTAAATGTTACTGTATTTCCTCTTGTACCTTGTACTGTTTGAGTTACTTTTGAACTTCCATTCCAATATAAATCATAATATAATGTTGTCTGTTCATTATCTGTTGCACTAGCTGTTATTGTTAAACTTGTTGTACTTCTTAAATTAGTTGGAGCACTTGTTGTTAAATTATATGGATTTGTGTTAGCACTCGGCGTTGCTATTTGTGTTCCGCTATTGTCTTCCGCCGATTTTCCTATATTTCCCGCATTATCTGTTACAACCACTCTTATCCAATAGGTCTGCCCATCACTGAGCCCAGTATAAGCATACTGCTTACTCAAATCCCTTGTTGTATTAGAGGAACAACGAT
>CANSNA010000055.1 GCA_947648255.1 uncultured Clostridium sp.
CCTGGGCAATTGGTATATGCGCTTGTTGAGGCTCCATTGCATGTTCCACCTGCTCCATCTCGTACTACTATTTTCCAAGAGTAACTTGTTCTTTTTGTTAATCCCGTTCTTGCTGTAAATGTTACTGTGTTTCCTTTTGTCTCAGATTTTGTTTCTGTTACTGTTGAGCTTCCATTCCAGTATAGATCATAATAAAGTGTTGTTTGCTCGTTATCTGTTGCGCTGGCTGTTATTGTTAGGCTTGTTGTACTTCTTAGGTTTGTTGGAGCACTTGTTGTTAAGTTATATGGATTTGTGTTAGCACTAGGCATTGCAATTTGTGTTCCACCATTATCTTCTGCTGATTTTCCTACATTTCCTGCATTGTCCCCTACAAGCACTCTTATCCAATATGTCTGACCATCATTTAATCCAGTATATGTATACTGCTTACTCGAATCCCCTGTCAAGTTGTAGATTCAGCTATTCAAAGTATTTAGTTTTAAGCATTTCATAAGTTCAAATTCATTACTTATTGCATTCTACTTTTAATTAAAACTTTATTCTAATTATAAAAAAAGCATTGCTAAAATTATCGTAATGATGTTATAATATAATAAAAGTAAGGAGGAAAACTTACTATGGACAGATGTTACAGAAAAGAAATATTAGAAAAAGGGCTACCTAAATATCTTGAAAATGATTTATTGAAGTTAAAAGAAGGAATTAAAAACAATGTGCTTTATATAGATTGCTTGCTTAATGAGTTTCAAGGATCTATAAATAGTGCTTTTGTTGATGGAGATATTACAGAAACTCAGTGCGATTATTTATTAAACAAATATATATATGGAGGCATAATTTAATGGATTTTACAAATTGTGAAATAAATAAATTTAAATATTATGGAGGAAAAAACGGTGGAAAAATCTGCATTATATATAATTCTGCTGACTACATGCTAAAATTTCCAGCTGTAAATGATGGAACTAACAAATATGCTTATTCTAATAATTGTATATCTGAATATATTTCTTGCAAAATCTTGAAAACATTAGGACTAAATGTACAAGAAACTATTCTTGGAACTTATATATTAAATAATAATGAAAAAATTGTTGTTGCATGTAAAGATTTTACTGCAGATGGTAGTATTTTTAGACAATTTGCTGAATTAAAAAATAGTCAAATAGAGACATCTAAAAATGGTTATGGAACAGAACTAAAAGAAGTTATTGAAGCTATGGAAAATCAAATGATATATGATGTTTTTGAACTAAAGAAATTTTTTTGGGAAATGTTTATCGCAGATGCTTTAGTACGGAAATTTTGATAGGCATAATGGAAATTGGGGATTCTTAATAAATGAAAAATTGAAAAAAATCAAAATTGCTCCTATCTATGACTGTGCATCTTGCTTATATCCTCAATTAGATGATGATGGTATCTCAAAAATCATAAATAACGAAGATGAAATGTATGCTCGCGTTTTTGTATTTCCTACATCCGCACTAAAAATTAATGATAAAAAGATAAATTATTTTGAATTTATTAGTAGCTTGAAAAATGAAGAATGTAATCAAGCACTTTTAAGAATTTTTCCAAAAATTGATATTAAAAAAATAAATAAAATAATAGAACAAACACCTTTTATTTCTGATATCAGAAAAGATTTTTATAAGAAAATAATATTGCTTAGATGTGAAAAGATCTTAAAATATAGTTATGATAAACTTAAAAAAAACAAAATTATCGAAGAGGTGTAAAATTATATTTACAAAAATCAAAAAAAGTGAAAGTTTTGTAGTAAGTATAAAATTTTTCACTTTAGTTATTTCTATGCCATAGTAAAAACACCTTTATTGCTATTTATTTACATTCTAATGAATTTAATATATATTACCATCTCTTTTGTTGCCTCAATAACTTATTCTCTTTAAAATCTATTTTAGAGACTTTACTTTTAATAGTCTATAAGAAAAAATTATATTAAACATAGAATGCATTTTGTTACAAAATAAAAGACATAGAGCCATTGATACTAAGCAATTGAAATATCCAACTTTATATCTTGACAGGGGATTCGAGTAAGCAGTATACATATACTGGATTAAATGATGGTCAGACATATTGGATAAGAGTGCTTGTAGGGGACAATGCAGGAAATGTAGGAAAATCAGCAGAAGATAATGGTGGAACACAAATTGCAATGCCTAGTGCTAACACAAATCCATATAACTTAACAACAAGTGCTCCAACAAACCTAAGAACTACGACAAGTCTAACAATAACAGCTAGTGCAACAGATAATGAACAAAATACACTATATTATGACTTATACTGGAATGGAAGTTCAACAGTAACTCAAACTGTACAAGGTACAAGAGGAAATACAGTAACATTCACAGCAAAAACTGGATTAACAAAGAGGACAAGTTATTCATGGAGAATAGTAGTACGAGATGGAGTTGGAGGAATACAAAACGGTACATCCTCAAGTGCATATACCAATTGTCCAGGTAATGATAGTGGATGTAGCGGAAAAGGTACGCCCGAGTTGTGTTATGAGTGCTCCCCAACAGGACTAACTTGCGTAATATGTGCTAAGGCATACAGAATAATATACACAAATTATACGTGCTTATCCTGCGGACGACAATCTATATCACAGGAAACGGCTGGGTGCATAACGTGTGGGGTAGTTCAAGGTTGGGAGATAGATGCTTGGTGCGAGAAAGAAGGTCTCACTAGCAGGTTCAGAAACACACAGTACGCAGGAGGAAAGGGTAACAAATGTAAACACGAAGTACTCGACGGAAAGATTCCTTGCAAACATGGGATAACTGATGGTACAAAACATTGTGAGCATCGGTGAAAAATCAGAACACAACTATACTTGAAGACTAACTTTAATTGTTTACTGATAATGATAAATAAGAAAGTACAAAAATGTGTAAACGATAAGAAACGTAATGGCAGTTACAACTAGCAAATGATACTCTAGATATAGATGAGGATAGATTATATTCTAAGATTAATAGATGCTTCGAACTTTGTCAAGTAAAGTGTGTAATTTTGAAAATTTAATTTTTATGAAATCGATATTAATGATACAATAAGAATGTACAAAAGTGTGCGTTTAAGAATGTACAAAAG
>CANSNA010000056.1 GCA_947648255.1 uncultured Clostridium sp.
GTTAAGGTTGGCAATAGGTGATATAATTGTTGGCTTAGATATAGGAACTTCCAAAGTATCTGCTATTGTTGGAGAAGTAAATAATTTTAACCAAATAGAAATAATTTCTTCTACAAAATGCAAATGTAAAGGCATACAAAAAGGCAAAATAGTAGATGAAGATGAAATCAGTTTGTCAGTAGCCAAAGCAATTCAAGATGCTGAAGATGAAGCTAATTTAAAGATACACTCTGCTTATATTACAGTTCCTGGCAAATATATTACTATTGTTCAAAATAGTATTATAAAGGAAGTAAAAGATAAATATGCAGGCATATCAACAAAAGACGTTAGCTCAAGCATAATGCAAATAAAAGATATAGAAGTTCCAGAAGGAAAAGCTATAATAGACATAGTAACAGAAAGCTTCATATTAGACAATGGAGAAGAAGTACAAGACCCAGTTGGATGTTTAAGTTCAAGCTTTACAATACAAGCCCAAATAATATTGATAGACAAAGACTATATGAAAAAAATGGGAGGAATATTAAAAAGAGCAGGAGTAGAACTAGATGGAATGGTGCCAATTACACTCGCAGAAAGAAATTTAATACTAGATAGAAATGAATTAAATGACAATATAATGCTTCTAGACATCGGAGCTGGAAACATAGAAATAGGAGTATTTGAAGGAAATAAATTCGTATATACAAACACAATTCCACTTCGGTGGAGACACTATAAGAAAAGACATAGAATTAGTACTAGATATATCAGCAGAAGAAGCGGACAAGCTAAAAAGACAGTATGGGTTAGCATTAAGATCATTCATTGATAATGATCATGATATATATCTAAGTACATGTAAAGGAGAAACAAAAAATAAAACTATAAAAAGCTCAGAACTAATAGAAATAATAGAAGCAAGAATAGAAGAAATGTTTTCGCTAATAAACAGAGACATTGTAAACCAAGGGATAAAACCAAGAATAAACAATGTAATACTTACAGGACAAGGCATAACAAACATAAACAAAAGCGACATAGCTGGTAAAATAGCACTAAATATACCAGTAAAAATATCAACGGGAAGACTAGTAAGCACAATAAAACCAAGTTTCAGGACATCTTATGCGTTAGTTAGATATGTTTCTACAAAGCCTTTTTCAAAATCTGTAGCTAGTACAATAGATGTAACAAGTGATGAAAATTTCTTAAAAAATTTAATGGAAAGAATAAAAGAATTTTTTTATAGTTAGAATTAAGGGAGGAACAAATAGGTATGTTAGAATATGACGAAGTTGAAAAAGAGGTAAATGAAAACGCGGTAATAAAAGTAATAGGTGTTGGAGGAGCTGGAAACAACGCCGTAAATAGAATGATACAAACAGGAATAAAAGGTGTAGAATTTATATCAATAAATACAGACAAACAAGTATTAAAAAAATCTAATGCAAGCACAAAAATACAAATAGGAGAAAAAATAACAAGAGGACTAGGAGCAGGAGCAAACCCAGATATCGGAGCACAATCTGCAGAAGAAAATAAAACAGAAATAACAGAATCTTTAAGAGGAGCAGACATGGTATTTGTAACAGCAGGAATGGGCGGAGGAACAGGAACAGGTGCAGCTCCAGTAGTTGCAGCAGCAGCAAAAGAAATGGGAATACTAACTATAGGAGTAGTAACAAAACCATTCACATTTGAAGGAAAGAAAAGACTTGCACAAGCAGAAAGAGGAGTAGAAAGTCTAAAATCAAAAGTAGATGCACTAGTTGTAATACCAAACGACAAACTATTACAAATAACAGACAGGAAAACATCAATGGCAGACGCATTAATAATGGCAGATGAAGTGTTAATGCAAGGTGTACAAGGAATATCAGACTTGATCACAAAACCAGGAATAGTAAATCTAGACTTTGCAGATGTAAAAACAATAATGTTAAATACAGGAATGGCACATATGGGAATAGGTAGAGCAACAGGAGAAAACAGAGCAGAAGATGCAGCAAAACAAGCAATCCAAAGCCCACTTCTAGAAACATCGATAGAAGGAGCAAGAGGAGTAATTATAAACATAACAGGATCAGAAGACGTAGGAATCCAAGAAATCAATACAGCAGCAGAATTAGTACAAAGAAGTGTAGATCCAGAGGCAAATATAATCTTTGGTACAGCTATAGATGAAAGCTTAGGAGATGAAATAGTAATAACAGTAATAGCAACAGGATTTGACAAAGAAAGAATGTCATCAAACCTAGGAGTAGAACAAATAGTATCAAAAGCATGGGACAAAAAAATAACATCAGTTCCAAGTTCAGTAGAGAGCACAAGCTCTAACTCACAAGATTTAGATATCCCTTCTTTTTTAAGAAAAAATAAAGGTACAAAGTAAAAAAACTTTGGCAAAATAAAAAGGAACTTTGCAAAAACAAAGATCCTTTTTATTTTGCTCGTATGTATACATAATATATAAACATCCTAATACTATATAGAGAAAAATATTTGGCTTTAAACTCTAAAAAAATAGATAAGAAACTGGCTTGCACTAGATAAAAAGTAAATAGATAAATTACCAAAAAAGAACCTCTACAAAATGTAATAAAAAATTTTAAAATTTTTAAAAAAAGTGTTGACTTTGTTAATCAATTATGTTATTATAATTATACACTAATCAAAACGAAGGTAAACATATTAAAAAGTGTATATAAAAAAGTATACAAACTAGTAATATTTAAGGTAAAACAAAAAGAAATAATGCAGTTAATTACTGGTTTTTCTTTTGCCCAAAAACAAGGTGAAAAAGAAAATAAAAAAATTCAAAAAAAGTGTTGACAAATCGAATTGAAAAGTGTATAATATAAAAGTTCCTACAAAATTAAATAGAGGAACAAAAAAAGTACATTGAAAAGTAAACAAAAAATCCTTTAAGAAACCAAGCGGAAATGTA
>CANSNA010000057.1 GCA_947648255.1 uncultured Clostridium sp.
TATATTGCCTCCATAAAGATGTATATATAAACCATAGTATTAGTATGTATATTAACGATTTATAATATACATCTATTTCTATTCTCTAAATATTCTTTACTTTAGTTTTTCTACATTTTAATAATCTTTATCACATTCATCCATATAATTTTCATTAAAATCTACAGTTTCTTTCGCTTTTTTGTTCATTAAGCAACATATATCAATATTGTTTTTTTCGCATCTACTTGCAAATTCGTTAAATTCTATTGGTTTTCTAAAAAGTGATTCTAACTTCAAATATAAAACTTCCTTTAATTTACTTGCTTCTATATCTTTTTTTAGAACTTGTAGTGCTTTTCTATCTGGATCTATTCCACTATACCCTATATCCATATATATAATTGTACTTTTTATATCACACTCTTTACAATGTCTTGTAACTTGCTCTAAAGTTTCATATTCATCCTTTTTGCTAGTTCTTATATATATTCCTGTAGGTTTATCTTCTACATTTTCAATATGAGTTATAACCTTACTATATCTTTCTCTATGGGAAATCTCTATTTCTTTAGTGTATTCTGGATAACGAATCTTAATTCCTTCCCAAAAGTATGGTGCATAAGAACAACAGAAAATTTCGCTTGGTGCATAAGATGTTGATATTTTTTCATTTTCTAAATCTTGTTCACTGTCATACATAAGATTATGATTCCATAGGTTAAATGCCATTCTAGTTACTTTTAATGATGTTGATGTTTGCCATCCTTTTTGAATAGAATCTAAATTAACTTCACTTTTTCTTATATTGAATATTTCATTAAAATGATCTCTAGTTGTTTCACAAATGCTTAATGTATAAACTAATGATTTATAGTACACATCTGTTTTTCCTAATTTTCTTAATTCTTTCATTTTTTCTTCAAAAAATTCTTCGTGTTCAATATCTATAAAATTCATAACAATTTCCTTTTCTTGCTTTTTAAATATCTTTGAGAAAGTCCAATTACTCCCTCTTTACCATACAAAGTTTGAAGTGGATCTAATTCTTTTATAAAATCTTCTATTTCCACATCCATATATTTGTTTTTATCTTTTACATTTTTGACTGCGATTATCAAATATGCTCTAACTTGATCCCAGTTGTATAGTTCTCTTGCCATTATAAAACCTCCACTTTTATATATTTTGGTACATCATAGCTGCGACCTAATTCTTCTCTAAATTCATACCTTTTCTTCTTTTCATTATAAGTAAAAGCACTTTTATTCCAATTTCTATATGCCATATTATTCAATCGTTTAGGTTTAGACATTTCCATACTCGCTTGATTGTGCATATTTCTTAAAACTAAATCATCAGCATTGTTTTTTTGTTGTATATTTTTCTTCTTCGTTTTATTGTAATCATTAGTATATTGTTTATGCTTTTCTTGATTTTCAGCCTTTCTCTCTTGCTTAATTTTTATATATCTGCTATCTTTTTGTAACACTCTTGTTACTGTACTTTTTGCTATTTCAAATTTTTTTGCAATATCAACTGGCTTTATTTTTTCAATAAAATACATATCTAATATTTGTTTGTTTCTATCTTCCATAGGTCTTTCTCCTTCCTATGCAACTTTTTGCTAACACTTTAAAGGCTTGACAAGACTAATAAGAAGTGAGCTCCTTATTTGCATTTTATATAGATTTTGGGTAAATTTTTTCTTAATTAGTTGTCGATATTTGTTTCTTAAAATTTGTGTAATCATATTTTCCTCCCTTCTATATATAAGCTCACTTCTCATAGTAAAATTATAGGCTCTTAAAAAATTTTTTTATTTTTTCTTGTAATTTTTTGAAATATTATTCATTGCTCTTTTTACACTTTCTTCTATTGCACCTACAGTAGTACCATCTTGAACAGCAATTATTACAAGAGGAATTTCTAGTATTTTATTTTTAAAAAATCTATTGCTTTGTTTCTCTGATAGAATTGAATCAAGTAATAATTTTATTTCTTCTTTTTCTATTTCATTTAAAACTTCATCTTCAAGGCTATAATCAGTATGAATATTAGTTATATCTTCTTGATTAAAATATTTATCTATATGCCTAAAATTTTCATTTCTTACCTTATTTTTTTCATACCTCTGTGAATTATATAAACAATAATAAATATCTTTATCTACTGTTTGTATCACATAAGTTCCTTCATTCTTATAGAATCCAACAGCATAAGTTGCGAATATTCTAATCATTGCTTCTTTTGAATTTTTTAATTTTTGTTTCAATTCACTATATTCTTTTTTGCTTATTTCAACACAATCTTCAAATCTAGTTCCAATGGCATAGTGCATATAATATTTTGCATAAAAATCATATTTATTTGCTTCATCATAATTTGTTATTTTCTCTTTCGATTCCTCATATTTATTTATTTCTTTATAATTATTTTTCATTTCTAAATCCTCCAACAATTAAATTTCTTTGAAAATTCAACTGTTTAGAGGTGGAGATTTGTTTCTCACAAGTTTAGTAGAAGGTACAAAAAAATCATCTAAAATAGGGCAAAAAAATCCTATATAGATGAATCTATTTGTATCTATTAAGTTATCATTTCTAATTCCCCCTACCATTTACAACACTCCAGAATCTGTCCTTCATTTTTTTGTCTGGAGTGTGTCTATAAAAAGCTTCTTCTGGAGTTAGGAGTTCTTAAAACTCAATTTACGGACACTATACTCTGGATTTCGTATTTTTGATTAAAATGGGGGAATAAAAAGAAAAATGGGTACAAAAAAAGATTTATTTTAAAAATAAAAAAAACTGTAGAATAAACTACAGTCAGACTGTTGACAAACCCCAGAAAAAAATTCTGGGGTTTTCAAATATTTTTCTT
>CANSNA010000058.1 GCA_947648255.1 uncultured Clostridium sp.
AAATCTTGTGTCCATTTGTTCTTGCATTTCACCAAATCTTGTGTCCATTTGTTCTTGCATTTCACCAAATCTTGTGTCCATTTGTTCTTGCATTGCATCAAATCTTGTGTCCATTTGCTCTTGCATTGCATCAAATCTTGTGTCCATTTGCTCTTGCATTACATCAAGTCTTGTGTCCATTTGCTCTTGCATTACATCAAGTCTTGTGTCCATTTGCTCTTGCATTACATCAAGTCTTGTGTCTATTTGTTTTAGTTCTTGCATTATTATATTAAATTGTTTTTCATCCATTATTTAATGCCTCCTTGAATTTTAATTATATAGTTATTTTTTATTTTCCCTATTATTATATATTAACTTATAGGTTTTATCAAGTAGTAAAATTATTTTCTCTAATTTCTCACTCCTCTCATGCTATATTTTCTTCAACTGGAATTACTAGGTGAAATCCTAATGATTTTTTAAGTCTTGCCTTAAGATGTTTTTCTGATTTTAAATTTATAAGAATATATAAATTTATATACATTTTATATCATAATTATAGTTTTGTCAACTATTTTGTCATAAATATCATGGAAACCTTAATTTTAATATTAAATTCCAGTTTTAACTTGAGTTGAATTTAGTTTTATGCAAATTACAGTGATAAATTTTCGATTTTTTAAACATATAATTTTTCTAATATTTGGCTGGTGCTTTTATATTTAGTTTTATAAAAGTTTTTCTAATCACTCTTTAATTATTAAAGATAGACGCACTAATAGTGCGTCCTCGAATTAGTTTTTATAGTTATTCATCTACTGGTCCAAATAGTTCATCAAATTTCGCTTCTAACTCTTTTTGCAAGTCTATGCCAGTTTCTTCTTGTTCTGTCACTTCTTCTTGTGGAAGAATTGGTGCAAATTCTTCTTCATCAAATTTTATTTGTACTTCTTTTTTTGCTTCTGGTCTAGGATTTTCTTTTTTCTGTTCTTCTTTTTCTTCTTCATTAAACAAATCGTCTAAGCTTTCTACTTTTAGGTCTTGTTTTCTTTCTTCTCCTTTGTCTTCTACATATGGGTTATATGGATTATATTTTCTCCAATTTCCTCTGTCTATTCCTCTATCATCATTATGGCTTAGAGTATATTGTGCAAGTTTTCTTGCTTCTGGTTTTGTAAAGTAATAATATTTTTTTGCTTTTACTGGTCTTATTCCTTTTTCAAAAATTATACAATAGTCGTTATCAAATCTTCTAAGCTCGTCTGGGGTTAAAAGAGCCCTTGCATTTATTTGATCTGATACACTTTTTCCCTGCATCCAGTTTTGTCTATCTTTATTTACTGATATATTTTGCCTCTCGACAGTTTTTTCTCCTAATGCTTTTGAGAAATATTCTACTGTTTTTTGTGAATTGCTTCCTAAAAATACATGCGTATCACAGTTCCCAATAATTGTTTCGTATGATTTTTCATAAACTGCTTCTAATTGGTCTAGGTTTTGAAGTATAACACTAAATTGTATTCCACGGCTTCTACTTGTTGATATTTTTTTGTCAAAGTCTGGCACTTGACCTATGTTTGCAAACTCGTCTAATATAAAAAATGTTTGAATTGGTAGTCTTCCTCCGCTTAAGTCTGCAAAGTCATATAATTGTTGTATCATCTGTGCAAAAAATATTGTAAGTAAGAAGTCATATGCTGTGTGTGTATCTGATGATATAACGTATACCGCAGTTTTTTTCTTTCCTATATCCTCAAATTCTATTGTATCTGTTGATGTTAGTTCTGCAATTTCTTTTGAGTCAAATTTCCCAAGTTTTGATTGAAGAGAACTCAGAATTGACCCATATGTTTTTTCTGGTGCAATTTCAATTGACTTATAGTACATTCTTGCTGGGTGGTCATATGGTAATTGCTCCATAAGCTCTGTAAGTAAGTTATTACCACCTTTTGCATTTGCTGCTCTAACAAGTTCTGCACAGCTTGCTAAGTTTTGTTCTTCCTCTGGTCTTGTTGCAATTAAATAATATATTAGTGATTTTAGTAATAGTTCTGCCATGTCATCCCAGTATGGGTCTGATCCACTTTCTGTTTTTTGACCTTTTATTATTGTACTTGCAATTACATCTACATCTAGTTCTGATGATACATGCATTAAGGGATTATATCCATCACTGTTTTGTGGTCTGACTAAGTTCAATACTTTTATTTCATATCCATTTTTTTCTAAAAAACCTGCTGTTTTGTCATATAATTCACCTTTTGGATCCGTAAAT
Organism: uncultured Clostridium sp.; assembly: GCA_947648255.1. GTDB lineage: Bacteria > Bacillota > Clostridia > TANB77 > CAG-508 > JAAWPK01. The sequence continues at coordinate 2,258 of CANSNA010000058.1, forward strand.
ACATATGAGCCTAACATTTGATGTGCATTTGGAATAGAAAATGATGCAGATTTACCAGATCCTGAACCGTCCTACAACAAGTATGTTTACATTTCCTCTTTTGTCTACTGGTAAATAATTATTTTCTGCTAAAATTATTCCTTTTTTAGGATTTAGTATTTTATATTGTTCTCCTTTACTTGCCCAGTCGCTTGAACCCTGTTCTATGTCTGTATATTCATTCTTTGGTGCTGTTTTTACAAAACCTATAAACATAAATATTGCATAAACTATTGTAAATTTCCAAAGCAAGCTAATAAGCTCTTTTATGTATGAACCTAAAGTTCTAAATAATTCTCCAAAATTTGTATATACTCCTACGAAACTGTCTATAAATTCTCCAAAATTAAATTCTCCGGTTAAGACTTGCCATATGTTGACCATAACTTATTGGCATAACAATAACTATGGTCATAAATAACCATAGTATTGCAAAAATTATAAATCTATTTTTATTTCTTTTTATTGCTCCTTCTA
>CANSNA010000059.1 GCA_947648255.1 uncultured Clostridium sp.
ACATTGTAAATCTTTTTGAATGTTTTATATAGTGTAGCGACAAAATGAATCACGCACCTCCTTGGTGTCCGCCCGTTCTCCTACTGGATTGTATAATATTACAAGTATTACAAATTCTGGTTCTTCTCCTCCTGCAATTCCCATAAATGATGTTATATATTTATTAGTATTTACTCCGGTCTTCTGATGTTCCTGTCTTCCCACCAATTGTATATCCTTCAACTTTTGCATTTTTTCCAGTTCCTTCTGCTACAACAGATGTCATCATATCTCTTACTTTGCTTGCGGTTTCTTCATTTATTGTTTGTGATTTAACAACTGGTTCTATTTCTTTTCTTTCTCCTGTCTCTGAATCTATCACTGCTTTTACAACTCTTGGCGTAACTAATTTTCCTCCATTTGCAATACTTGATACAGCAGTTACTAGTTGTATTGGAGTTACCTCAAATCTTTGACCGAATGATAAAGTTGCAAGTTCCACAGGTCCCACTTTTTCTTCTGCCAAGAATATGCTTCCTGCTTCTCCTGGAAGGTCAATACCTGTTCTATCTAAAAGCCCAAACTTTCTTAGGTATTCATAATATGTTTTTACACCAATTTTTTGTCCTAATGATATAAATACTGGGTTGCAAGAATTCATTAGGGCATTTCTAAGTGATTGTGCTCCATGTGGTCTATAATATCTCCAGCATTTAATACGTGTTCCTGCAATTTCTATTGCACCTGTGCATGAAAATTCACCTTGCTTATCTATGTCTGTAACAATTCCTTCTTGAAGTGCTGCTGATGTAGTTATAAGTTTAAATGTAGAACCCGGCTCATATGTATCTGCTATTGCTTTATTTCTCCACATTTTTTGTAACTTATTGTTTTTATCTGTTTGGGATAATGTGCCCCATGAATTTAAGATTTCTGGATTATTTATTGTAAATGGATCATTTAAGTTGTATTCTGGATATGTTACCATAGATAATATGTCTCCTGTATTAGGCTCCATTATAATAACAACTCCGCCCTCTTCACATTTGTTATCTATACATACTTCTTCTAAATGTTTAGTGGCAATTGCTTGCATATTCGCATCTATACTTAGCACTATACTATCTCCATCTACTGCTTTAACATAGTTTTCTTCCCCATCTCCTATAACTACTCCTGATGCATCTGTTTTACGCATGATTTTACCTTTTTCTCCACTTAATGTTTCATCATATTTTGCTTCAACTCCATCTAATCCTTGATTATCACTTCCTGTAAATCCTATAATATGAGAAGCTAAATTTCCATAGGGATAGTATCTTTTTGTATCTTCATCTATGTTTATTCCGTATACAATTCCAGTATCCTGCATCCATTTTCTTAGTTTATCTGTTTTTTCTTTATCTACTTTTTTTACTATAGTTTCTATAGATGTTTTCCTTTTAACTCTTTTAAGAATGGTCTCATAGTCTAATTCAAATATATTAGCCAGTGCTTCTGCAACTTTTTCTTTATTTTCAGCTGAAATATTGCTAGGGTTGACAGTAACAGTCTCTACACTTGCACTCATTGCTAAGACTTCTCCATTTCTGTCATAAATTGTGCCACGATTTGGATTTATCATTCTATCCAAGGTTTGCTGTACATATGCCATTGTTTGTAATTCATCTCCTTGTACAAATTGGATAAAACCAAGTCTCATAATTAATAAGAAAAAGACAAGTAACATAGTAAAAAACATGTTTTTCATTCGTTTCTTTCTAGTTATATTAGACATTCATAATTCACCAAGCCTTTCTTACTTATGATTTAATTATATTTTGTTTTGATGATATTATGAAAAAAGATCAGTAGGTATTATTTTTCCCTACTGATCTTTTTTATTTTCTCTATCTAAAGTGCGATTAATAATTGCACATATACTTTTCCATATATTGGGCTTTCTACTACTGCTATTGCTGTATATTCATATCTTTCGTCTAATAAGTTTTCTCTATGTAGCTTTGAATTTATCCAAGACTGTACTGCGTTGTCTGCTGTTTGATTTCCTGCTATATTTTCTCCTGCAACTTCATATTCAATTCCATTTTCTCTTAACATTTCAAATGGTGTTCCAAGTGTATCTGAGTCATGTGCCATATAGTTATATTCTACTAGGTCTATTGCTTTTTTCATAGCTGTTGTGTGTAATCTTGCAAATGTTTTTAGTTCATGTAATCCATATTCTTTTCTATATCCATTTACTAAATCTAATACTCTTTGTTCTTCAGGAGATAACACAGCTTCTACTCTTACTGCTTCTTGCATAAAGTCTCCTGCTTTACTTACTGGGTTTATGCTGTATGCTGCTAGTGAAACTGTTTCTATTAAGATAAAATTTATGAAAACTATTAAAGCATATTTTCTTGTCTTTAATAAAACTTTCATATTACACATTCCTCACTTTTTCAAAATCTTTTTAAATTTTTATCTTAAGTTCATGTGTTATTTATCTTCTACGGATACTCCATTTTTATACTTCTCACACCTTTTTTATTATACCACTTTTTTATGATTATGTCAACTGTTTTTATGTTTTTGTATGAGTTTTTTTTGTGGGGGTTTTCCCTAGACTTCAATATCTTCAAGCAC